>JACQSF010000022.1 GCA_016206085.1 Candidatus Uhrbacteria bacterium | reverse complement strand
CTCATTTCGGACAATGTGGTGGACGCCGACGAGCTCCACGGGACGGACATGATATCCCGTCTCCTCCAACACCTCGCGCACGACGGCATCGGTTGCATGTTCTCTTTGTTCAACGTGTCCTGCTGGTTGGTTGATCACAGGATCGTGGTCTGGGGGGAGTTCGGCTGGACGTTCACGGATGACTAAGAGCTTTCCATCGCGTTCTACAAATCCCGCCACAATCACGCGCGCTGTGTGTCTCTCCATACTATTCGCTCTTCAGTTCAACGAGCAGCATGTTTTTGATGATTCCAGGATCCGCCGTGCCTTCTGATGCTTTCATTACCATCCCAATGAGGTATTTCAGAAGTTGTTCTTCACCTGCCTGGTAGCGTGCGACTTCGGCTGGATAACTTTCAATGGTTTGAGTGACGAGTCGAGCAAGTTCACTCTCGTCGTCCATGCGTCCCAGCTGCTGATCTTCCATGATGTGGCTTGGGTCATTGCCGTCATCGAGCATCGCGTTTAAGACCGTCAGACCGGCCGTGTTGTTCAATTTACGGGTGGCGATGAGGGTGATGAACTCAGCAAAATTTTCTGCGGAGATTTTGCTTGTGCGGATGTCGATTCCGCGATCTGCCATGAGTCCACCCAGTTTTGAGAGCAGCCATCCAGAGACAAGGCGACCGAGCTTTTCTTTCTCGTGGTCGAGGACTGTCTCATCCGTTTCCTGCAATTCAGGTAACGCAATCAGCCATGCATGGAGTTCCGAAAACACATGTTCAACAAAATCCGCAAGCACAGAGTCGTCACAAATTTGACGTGCGTCTGAAGGCTTCAGGTTGTACTCGCTTACAAATCGAGCGCGGCGAACCGCTGGCAGTTCTGGAAGCTGCGAACGGAGTTCATCCGCGAGATTTTTGAGTTCAAGAGGTGGGACATCCGGTTCAGGAAAGTAGCGATAATCTGCTGCTTCTTCTTTTGAACGTTGCTCCTGCGTTCGATTCTGTGTGTCGTTCCATCCCCGAGTTGTTGAGATCATGGGTGGTGTTCCAGCCTCCCAGAGTTTGGTTTGTCGCCTGATCTCGTACTCAAGGGCGCTCTGCACATGCTTGAACGAGTTGAGGTTCTTCACTTCCGTTTTTGGGTTGAATCGTGCCCCTACGATCCCACCTTGTTCATCAACGGTTCGAAGGGAGATGTTTGCGTCACAACGCAAGTGACCCTTTTCCATATCTGCATCCGAGATTCCAAGATACCGGGCAATGAGTCGCAACTCTTGCAAGAAGATTTTTGCTTCTTGTGAAGAACGAAAGTCTGGTTCGGTCACGATCTCGATGAGAGGCGTTCCTCCACGATTAAAATCGACATACGTTGCCGCGCCGCCTGAATGTAGGTTTTTCGCCGCGTCTTCCTCGAGGTGCGCGCGGGTGATGCCAATCCGTGCGGCATCGCGCGCTCCACCAGGAATTTCAATATCAAGATGTCCCTTTATGGCGATCGGGAGATCGTACTGAGAAATTTGGTAGGCCTTGGGAAGGTCTGGATAAAAATAATTCTTGCGGTCGAACTTTGAGTGCGCCGCAATCTCGCAATTGAGGGCGAGGCCCATGAGGACTCCATACCGGACGGCCTGTGCGTTGACAACAGGAAGCACTCCAGGATGTCCAAGACAGATGGGGCAGACGTGTTCGTTTGGAGCGACAGCTGAGTCGTGCGTCGGGCATCCACAGAACATCTTTGTTTTTGTCTTGAGCTGAACGTGAATTTCAAGCCCAATAACCGGTTCATACATCATACCTAGGAGAGCTTACGCGACCGGAGCAGCTTTTTCAACCGGATGAGAGACAAGGTCAAGATAGAGCAACACGGCATAGATGATGAAGAGCGGGATGAAGAAGATATCGGTGATGGATTGAATCAAGGACGCCCACAAAGGTGGGGTCTCGCTGAAGACAACATCAAGATCCGCACCCAGCAGACCAGAGAGAGCAAAGAGGACGAGACCGCTGACAAACGCGTAGAGAAGACCAATGACAACGGGACCAGCGATGAGCCTCCAACAGACGATCCAGAATCGACCCACGACGAGTGAGCGACTCAGTGTGAGCGATTCGATCGGACGTTTATCGTTGAGTCCTGTGGCCACTTGGGCGAGGGAATACCAGACCCAAAAAATGATGGAAGGAACAACCAGAAGGAGAAACCCACCAAGATAGATGAGTGCCTGCAAGAAAACGACGCCGAGCAAGGGCTGGATGCGACGCAGGGAGACGGTCGAAAGCGTGTGCGGATCAACGGCCTTTTGTTCAAAGAGAAGCCCTGTTGTTTTCATGAGACATACCATGATCCAGAGCCAGACAAAGAGTTGCAAGATGACGGTGACGACAATCAAGACGGTTGTGACCGGGTTCGGAGGGAGGGAACTGGCAAAATAAAACGCTGACACGGGAACAAGAAGCCAGGCAGCGTATCCAAGGAACAACCAAAATTCTTTTCGATACAAGGCAATGGTTGTTTGAAGGAGTTCACGAGAAGAGAGAAGCATATTAACTTCTCAGAGATCGCAGCAGCAGGATATCCGAGATAACAATGAGAGGGTTGATAAGGACGGCAATCAGAATCGGAACGATGGTGGTCGTCATGGTCGAGATGCGCAGCTGGATGTCGATGTTGAGTCCAGCTGAGAAGTCGATGAGGATTCCCACGAGGTATGCGATGATCGACATGGCAAAGACTCCGAAGATGACGAAGACAAGTTTTGGAACAACGATTCGAATGAGCACAGGCCAGAAGCGGTTCTCGATGAGTTGACGGCTGGTAGCGAGCGCAAGTTTAGCAGGCGTGCCATCAAGCATGGTGAGATAGGGAGCCATGAAGTAGTACACGACCCACTTGATGCTCAAAAAGAGTGAAACAAAAATTCCCGCAACCAAAACAAGGTTTGCGAAAATGGTGATGAATGAAAGGTTTGTCAGAAATCCAAGCGAGGCGATAATTGCCGGTGGAGCAAATCCGATCACAATGGCGAGTAGTACCATGAGGATGACCATGACGGATGTAAGGAGTGTCGGAAAGAAGGAGGGTTTCACTTCACGCATGGCTGTCTTCGCCACAACGGTTTTTCGGTCGAAGTGAGCGCCCAACGCCTTAGTCAGCGCAATGTAGATCCAGAAACTTAAGATGGGAGTGATGATGAAGCTTGTGAACGAGAAAAGAAGCACACCTATTGTTTCAAGGTTCGTGAGATCGGCTCCCAGGGAGAGCTTGGAGGCTGAAGGGTAAAACGCCAGGGCGATCGCAAACAGGATAGCGGTGGCGAGGAGCCATCCAGAAATACTGAGGAGTTCAGGCATGCGTGAGCGAAACACTTCCCACGACTGGTCAATGAGTTCTCCGACAGAAAGGAGCGGTTTTGGCATATGTTGGCAATTAAGTTCGCGGACGCATGAGAAAAATTGTTTCAACGCAACAATTTTCCCCATGTGTCCGCTCAGCACGTAGTCAAAATGTGATTGATAAGGTCTGTGGCTCGGCGATGGCTCTCATCCAATGTCCCGCTTGTGTCCAGTTCAAACACGCTTGTTCCTCGTTGCTCAAATAACTCGCGGAACCAGGGAGCGGCAAATCGTTCCTCCTGCTGCTTCAAAAAGTTCAGATCGGCGAAAACTCCTTTGTTCTCATCAGAACGGCTCGCAATTCGCTCATATGCCACGGTGGCGGGAAGTTTGGTGAGGATAAGCGCGTTGGGAGCATGCTCAAGCGCAAGTTTGTTTCCTGGCAGCGCGAGGATCGTCTCAAGAGGAACGGAGTTTGGCATGACTGGTTGGTAGACAATCGAGCTTGAAACTCCACGATCCTGAATGACGATTTTTCCTGCCTCGAGCGCGGGAAGAATCAGACGTCGGTAGTTAAGTTCTCGGTCTAGGGCAAACGCATGCGCGAGCTCCTCGCCTCCATACGGTTTGTCTGTCTGCGAAAGTTCGTAGCGGATCGCAGCTCCAACCCAACTTCGTGTCGGCTCATACGTGAAGTAGACATCGTAGTCAGGAATGTCCTCAAAGCGAGGAGGGGCGGATTCCTTCCAGTCGTGCAGTCGGAAAATACGATGACCGCACTGGGCGGCCCAATCCGTTACCGCATCCATGATGGTGGATTTTCCCGAGCCCGTGAGTCCATCGACAATGATGAATCTACCTTTCATCTGCATAAATTATATCAGAGTTTGTCCACAGGGAGAACAAGAACAAGGCCATTTTAGCGAAAAAGGGGAGCGATGGAAACCTGGCGTATAGAGACCTCGGTAAAATTTGATGAGATTTGTTTGAACGGGCTGGCGATCGCTGAAAACGTCCTAAAACGGACGTTGAAGCGATGCCTGGGCGCCCGTGAAAGCAAAGATCGCAAATTTTGCCGAGGTCTCCTCGCTCTGTTACAGTGGAGGGTGCTATGACATCATTTGACGTCCAATATAAAGAAGCGATCCGTCAGATTTTGGACGAGGGGATTGATATTCCAAACCCGTGGTCCGGCAGGATTACACGCATGATTCCTGGGCTGACGCTTCGTGTGGATGTCGGTGAAAGTTTCCCATTGCTTACCCTGCGTAAGATTCCATTGAAGTTGTTCATTGCGGAACAGATTTGGTACCTCATGGGAGAAAATAATCCGACCTGGTTGCAGCAGTTTACCAGGATTTGGGACGATTTTTTGGAGGAAGATGGAACCGTCCAAGCAGCATACGGATATCGGTGGCGACATCACTTTGGTCGTGACCAGATGGAGAGCCTGGTGAACCATTTGACCGAGAATCCGGCCTCCCGTCATGCGGTTATCATTACCTGGGATCCTTCTGGTGACGGACTTGGCGTGGACTCGAAGAAAAATTTGCCGTGCCCCTACTCGTTCACCGTTAACATTGCGGGTGGGAGATTACATTTGCATAACATCATTCGCTCAAACGACATGATGCTTGGATGTCCGCACGACGCGGCAGGATTTGCGCTCTTGCAATGTATCCTCGCGGAGCGGTTGGGTTTGAAGCCAGGAATCTACACGCACTCGATCAGCAATGCCCACATTTACGATAACCATTTCGAAGCCGCGCGCGAGCTTATCGATCGTGAACATGCGCATGCCCCTATTGCGTTACAGGTTCCTGTTGGAAGTTACGGTCGTGCGGTGGCAGGGGATAGTCAGCTTGTGGAAGAGCTGTTTGCTTCACTCAATTCACAATATCAGCCACTAGAGCCTATTAAAGGCATGAAGATCACCGTGAACGTGTACTAGCCTATGAATGTTTGGCTTATTGCGGCGATATCCGCGGACGGAAAAATTGCGCAGGCAGAAGGCCAGTCTTCGCTTGATTGGACGAGCAAAGAGGACACACGTTTTTTTATCGACAAAACAAAAGAAGCAGGAGTGGTGATCATGGGACGCAAGACGTTCGATACGATCGGCAAGCCCTTGAAGGGTCGTCGAATAATTGTCATGTCTCGCTCTCCGGCCCCCCTCCTTTTTAAGGAGGGGCTGGGGGTGGTTACGAGTGGTACCGTTGAGTACACAAACCTCTCCCCTCGAGATCTTCTTGACCAACTTGCTACACAAGGCGTGACAACCGTTGCCATCGCCGGTGGATCATCAATCTACAGCGAGTTTCTCCAGGATGGTCTCGTGACTGATCTCTACCTCACCATAGAGCCGCATCTGTTTGGCTCAGGCGTTCCTCTTGCCACAGGGTTCGAGCGCATCGACGTGAAACTTGTGACAGCGACCCCACTTAACGACCAAGCCGTCCTCCTCCACTACAGAACATGAATATAAAAGACAGGCTCACGCCTGTCTTTTATATTCAGATTGGCCGCTCCTTTATGTGAAACTGTCTATCCATTTGTCTTGAGAGTGTCCTTTCTAGCTGTTCTGTTTCCATTTTTAGTCGTGCGTACTCGGGGGTGCTCCTGTATCCATTCTCTTCCATTTCTTGGAGCAAACTCTCTTGTCGAGAAAGTTTTGTGACTTCTCGCGTGAGTTGTCGGTAATCATTTTCCGGTGACTGGATAGGGAACCCGGCGCGGCTCTCGGTTGGGTTAGGCTCTGGATAACGTTCTGCATGCGACGTGTCAATCGCTGTTCCATCCATATGTGTCCGAGCAGATCCTTCAAAGAAGTGGTTCCTCACTTGTTTGGTCGTGAGCCCCCACTCTCTTAACGAGGAACTAATCTCTGCCTTCCCTGGTGTGTACGCAGGAAGGAATGCATCTTTCACCGCTCCTGTCTCCTTATCGTAGACGAATTTCACCTTCCCAGCTTCGCCTTTGAATCTGCGTAGAGGTTCACCATCTGCCGATGTTTCTGATTCAGCCGTGCGTTGCTCAGTGACTCTTTGAGTTGCCTGTTCTACTCCCTCGGGAGGTGGAGTAGCGTCGTCGACTTGGGCACCTTCAGTTGTTAAAAGGAGCTGTCTATATTGTTCGAAGATAAATTTTGCCTCTGGGCTGTCACCATGACCTTGTCTGGTCAATTCTTGCAAAGCCTCTTTCATTCGAGTCAGGGTGTCGCCATCGCCCACATCAATCGAAGTGAAGTTGCCTTCTGCGTCTGCGTAGAGATGGAATGTTCCTCCCAGCAGATCGTTGGGAACATCAGCGGAGTCCTTAAGTATCTCTGCCGTTTCTGCCACGTGAGCAGCAACTTCCGATTCAGTCGCAAGTTCGCCAGGAACAGTTCCGGACTCGTAGGTGAATCCTGCCTCGCGAGCTTCTGCCAGCGTGAGGACCTTGTCTGTTTCTGTGTCGAAGAATTTGATTTCAATTCCACCTTCAGGTTTTGCTTCGGCAAAAACAGAGAGTCGACCAATAGCCTCCGTTGTCAGTCGAGTATCGCCAGCCGCGCGGACGATTCCAGCCTCACGAGCGGCCTCAAGAGCCGACTTTCCTTCGACTCCTTGTCGTTCGAGAATTTTCAAGATGCCGTCGCCTTTCTTGACCAGACCTGCTTCAATTTGCGCTTCGGGAACTTCCACATGAGGGGCTGATTCAGCAGCAGCTACACCGGCTGCACCAGCGGTTCCCGCAGCCGTGGCTGCTTCAGGCGAACCAGGAGCACCACCACCAGCAGCTCCACCAGAAGTCTCAGGGGTTGCTCCGGGTGCGGGTTCCGATCCCGTAACAGCCGACTTTGCGTATTCGCCAAGATGTCCAAGTCGCTCCCAGGGCGCCTTGATGTTTTCCCAACCAGCCGCAGCACCTTTGTCTTCCCAGGCTTTGAGACTCGTTTCAATAACACTGCTGAAGCTTCGTCCTTCTGTTGTCCACTCTGCGATCGCAAGATCGGCAAAACCAGCCGCGCGCAAGACATTGGTTGCGCCCTTCACGAAGTTCATGCCTTTTCCCGTCCAGGTATCGGCTTTGCCGCCGATGAGGTTATGGGCCGTTTCGGTAAATCCACGATAGGTCATCTCCTTCCAATACTGCATGCGACGTTCAGGACTCGTCATGACTTCTTGGTGACGCTCATACACAGCCACAGCACCATAGGCAACCCCTCGCATCGCCGAGAGTCCGGTGACCATGAGTGCGGAGTTGAGTCCTTCTTTGAGGATTTGGGTGTTCTTGATTCGCGTCTCAATCGCTTGGTCGAGGAGCTTGGCGATCTTCTCGTTGCGCTCTGTGCGTAATGTTTTGTCTTTTGCTTCGTATTCCTCGACGGTCGTGTGGAGCTTGGCTAGGAGTTCTGCCTTCTTTTCTTTCGTCAAAAATTTGGATGCGTTGATCGCTTCTTCGAGTTTGGCTTTCTTCTGGTCGATGGCTGTGGGTTCCGTCGTTTCTCCCAGCTCTGTTTCTTTTGCGGCAAGAGCGTCCTTGATGCGCTGTCGCTCCGCTGGGTTGGTCCAATACTTCTGATAGAGCCATTGTGGGAGATCCGCGAGAATCTTCACGCCCGTATAGCTTGCGGCCACGCTCAAGAATCCCGTGGCAGCATTCTTTGCCACATCCCCCCATGAGGCTTTGTATTCTTTTTCATCGCTTGCCTGCACCTCTCCTCGGAATTTTGAAGCGAATCGATCGAAGGCTCCGCGGAAGCCAGCTGTAATTGATTCCCATTTGCTTCTTTCTGGCGTGGCATGGGGAGTTTCGGGAGGAGCCGGCGGTGTCGGTGGTGTCTCTGGGGGAGTTTCTTCTGGTGACGGCTCGGCAGGCGGCGTCTCGGGTGGAGTCGATTCTGCAGGAGGTGGCTCAGCAGGCGCTGGTTTAGCTTCTTTTGTGTTATCCAAATCTGCCGCTGCTCCGCCAGCGCGTGTGAGGATAGGTGTCGTCTTTTTAGCTAGTTCTGGTTTTGTGTCTGGTGCCGTTTCAGCCGGCCAGGTTTTTATTAGGATCTCACGAGGCTTTCCACGTCTGGTAGGGCCGATGATTCCACGGTGTTCCATTTCTGCGAGGAAATCTTTTACTTGTGTGGCCGTCAGAACAAGACCGTGGGCGAGAGTGGTCAATCTTGCTTCTCCAGCTTTTATTACGTTTTCGACGGCTTTGTTGAACAGTTCGTTGCGTTCATCGGCTGATGGTTCAGATTCATCTTCTTTTTCGACAGACCCAGGCATTCCGTCGATAGCCATGACCTGAATGACAGTAAATTCTCTTTTCGCAACTCTTTCGTCGATTTCATCCCAGCTTAGCCCAGCAATTTTCTTTTGAGTGTTTGTAAACTCCTCCCGAGTCAGTGGTTTTATGAGAACCTCATGTTTCCCGTCTGTTAAGGCTGAAATCACGCCCATATTTACCAACGAAGCCATTATTGTCTCCGCATCATCTTTGGAAAGTCCCAGCTCACGCTCAAACGCCTCTGTACTGGGTTCGCCACCAGCTAATAGATGAATTATTATGTCAGATGCATATGACGCGACCTCTTCACTTATTTCACTATCGACTTTTTGAACAGGAGCTGTCTCAGGCGGCCATGTCGTGACTAGAATTTCGCGTTTTTTTCCTGGCCTGGGTGCAGAACCTATGATTCCCTTTGCCTCCATTTCAGCCAGAAGACTTGCGGCTCGTTCTCTCGAGACACCAAGTCCTCTGCGGATCGACTCCCTTGTTGCCCCATCTCTTTTGACAAGTTCGAGTGCAGCCGCAAGATCACCATCTGAGATGGTGTCTGCAGAAGGTGCTGGAGATGCCTCTACAGGAGGAGGCGAAGCAGGTGCCGCGTCTGGTGGCGGTGCGGCTGGAGACGTTTCGCTTGGCGGTGTACGTGGTCTGATTGGCATAGGTTAAAGACTAGTAATTCTTGTTCTCAAGTCATCAATGCGTTTCTGTCGCGCAAGATCATCGGCGATCGAAAGGGTTGCTTTTTGGTTCCCGGCGTTGAGAGCCGTTTGTGCGAGTTCGTACTCGTGCGTGATGCGTTTTATCCCTTCGACGAGCTCCCGTTGTGTCTGTGCCTGCGCTTCCTCCCAAGCAAACACGAAGGAGAAAATTTCCTCCTCCAGCTTTGGATCGTCCACGCTGGCCACGAGATCAATTAGCATAAGCTTTGTCTCTCGATCCAGTGGACGTGTCTGCAGGATATTGGCAAATCGAGACCAGCTCATAGCTTAGCCGGCTTTCAAGAGACTTTCGATTTCGTCCAACTCTGCCATTGTCTGTTGTTGGGCGGCTTGGCGCTTTGATTCGTATGTCGCCTGGGCATCTTGAACGGCTTTGCCAAACTCTGCTTCCTGCGTCGCAGCCGTATCAGAAACATTTGCTTCGAGCACGTTGATCAGTCGGTCGATTTGTTCTGGTGACATTTCTGGAATCATCGAGGCAAAACCTGCCTTGACGTCCTCTGGGAGGTTGGCAGCAACAAGGAGTAATGCCAGGCGCTCGCCTACGGCTTTGGCTTCTTTCTCGAATTCTTCTTGTGAATTCATAGGGTCTTATGTTAGCTTTGAATAAAGTATAACATGATTTATGCCAAACATTGAGTATCCCTACATGCCAGAAGGTCATCAGCTAAAATATGCGTCCGTAGACGATCCATTTATGATTGAAGCGGCGAAGGCTCGCGAGGAATGTGCGGGAGACCAGCTCTATCCCGTTGGGATCGTGCTGGTGAAGGATGGAGTTGTTGTTGTTCGAGCGGGAAATGGGTTTAACCGCGGGCCAGGTCAGGTTCATGTGTGTCCGCGGATTGTGTTGGAGTGTCCAAGCGGAACAGGATATGACCTGTGTACATTGCATGACGCTCCGGGCCACTCAGAGCCGATGCTTATTGAAGAGGCGAGAGCCTTGGGAATCGATCCGACGGGAGCTGATGCCTACATGTATGGCCACTGGTGGACCTGCGAGCCGTGCTGGAAGTCGCTCATCGATGCCGGTGTGCGTGATTTGTATGTGACGGATGACGCCCACGAGAGGTTTAGTCGGGACAAGGTGTATGCGCAGACGCTATCTCCGAGTATCAAGACCGTATCACTCGACGGGTTTGAGGGAGAGTTGCTTAAGGACATTGTCCGAGAGCTAGGTGAGTTGGGAATCGAGGTTGTCGATGGGGAAGGGGATGCACACTGTGTGCTGACGCAGGTGGGGGCAAAATGTTTCCTTGCAGGCGAGCCGGTCTACACCGTTGATCATGGTGATGCTATGGCAAGGCAGTTGAGGAATGTCCTGCGACAATTGTAGTCCTCGTCATTGCGAGGAGCGTAGCGACGAAGCAATCCTAAAATCGACCACAAGGTCGATTTTTTGTAAGTAGGTCGGATATTTAATTTCCGACAAATGGGCAAAATAGAATACCCCGCCGCAGCAGAACCACATTGGGGTATCTGCCACGACGGGGTCGTGGGGGTCAGTCGCCGCGGTAGTTCCAGCTCGTGCTGGTCTCCGAGGCGTAGCCGATCATGCCTTGGAGCGCGGTGCGGCGCTCGGGGGAGCACTCGTGCAGCTCGACCATCTTGGGGACGCACTCGTATGGGATGGTATACATCCCGCCGTCGGAGGAGAACTCCCCGCGGTGGCCGTGGACCGACGCGACGAGCGCGAACTGCCAGGGCTCCTGGACGAGACGCAGGGCGGCCTGCCAGTCGAGCGTGCGGATCCGCTCGGCGAACTTCTCGCCGTACGGCTTCTTGTCGTCGGCCGCGGCGAGCTGCCGCTGCCGGACGTGGAAGCTCCGGAACTTCTCGTTCTCCTCGTCGACCGGGCTGCACTCGCGGATGAAGCCGTTGCGGGCCTCGTTGGCGAGTCGGACCCAGGCATCGTCCAGACCGTTCTTCTGCTGGTAGGAGAGGTCGATCTCGGGGATCTGCGCGCCGCTCGGGAACTGGTGCTGCTGGGCGACGACGGTGACGCGCAGCATGTCGTCCTTCGTCGAGTCGCGGTCCAGCACCGAGAACTCGGCGAGGAGGAGCCGCGCCTCGTTGCCGTTGATGCTGCCGTCCTTGGCGTAGACCGTGGTCGCCGAGTAGATCGCCACGCGGCCCGAGCGGGCGGTGGAGACCGTCTTGGTCTGACGGGCGCCGTTGAGCTTGCCGTTGTCGATGACCCTGAAGGGCTCGAGCGGGCTGCCGTCGCGGTGGGCGAAGACCGCGAAGCAGTCGCGACGCCCGGTGTCGAGCCGCTTCCACCACGGGGCGTCGTAGCGGCTCTCCTTCACGTGGTGGCGGAAGAACTGTCGGCGTCCGCCGATGAGCAGGACGCTCGTGAACGCCGGGCGCCCACGGTCGTCGGGCCGCTGCTTGTCGGCGCTGCGCAGCTTCTCCCAGATCTGGGTGGGGCCGGGGCGAGTGCGGCGGAAGTCGGGGCGCTCCACGAGGATCTGCGCCTCGATCTGGCTCCACCAACCCGGGATCATGACGTACCCGATCCCGTGGTCTCGGTCGGCGATCATCTGGGGGGCGACGATCCGGTCGCTCCCGTTCTCGGCGTCGACGTAGGCCTCGGCCGCATCGCGGCTGCCGAACCCGTACACCGGCACGAGAAGCCGGCTGAGCTCGTTCATGTCCTTGATGTCCTTGTCCATCTTGAACTTCCTCTATGTCTTCCCTTTGTTGTGTCGAAGATCTACATCCGACGGGTGGAAAGAAAACCCGAACGAACGCGAGAATATATCATAAAATGAGCCTTTTGTCAATGATTTTGTGGGCGGGTTAAACAAAAAACAGCCTGATTTAGGCTGATTTTATAGACTCGTAACCACCCCTAGCCCCTCCTTAAAAAGGAGGGGGACCGGAGAGGTTAAAGTCCAAATTGGCTTTTAAGCTCGTCGAGCTTGCCTGAGACGAGCATTTGTCGCTCATCGTCTTTGTCGAGTTTGAAACCTTGGGAGCCAGACTCGCTGTACTTGGCGGCGGTGAGGCCGTGGAGCTTGGCTTCCTCTGGCGTCAACGGTTGGTTGAGTTCTTGGAAAATGACCTGGCACACGCGCTCGCCGGGATACACACGGATCACTTGATCTCCAGCCTCGTTCTTCATCGGGAAAATAAGATGACCTTTGTAGCCGGTATCGATGATGCCTGAGAGCGAGAGGTCGATTCCGCGACGGTTTGTTGATGTTCGTGGAAACAAGATCGCCATGAGGTTCATGCTGTTGAGTTCGATGCGCTCGAGACTTGTTCCGATCACGAATTCGTTTGGGAGAAGCTCGAAGTACTGACCGGGTTGGAGTTGAACTTCGTCGAATTGTTCGCGATGGGCATCTACATCATCGATCGCCATCTTGATCGCGCGCCGACCTTTCTCATCGACCGTCCAATTGCGCGGGATGAGGAATTTGTAGCCAAGGCGCAAATCGATGGCATGTGGTTGGATCTGAAACTGGTCGAGTGCGGGGGTGAACGTGAGCCCACCGGAGTCGATGTGGGAGAGGATTTCTGACCGCGTGAGGATGGACATAGGTATGATTTTGTCCGATCGGACATTTTGATACTTGCTAGCCTGACACAAATTATCTCCTTTATCAAAAACAGAAACACCCGCCGGTGCGACGAGTGTTTCTGTTTGTTATGAGTTTGGATCGATCTTGATTCCAGGGCCTACTGAGGAAGCGATTGTTGTGGATCGCAGGTAGATGCCTTTGGATGACTGCGGTTTCATGCGTTTTACGGTTTCCAGCAGCGCGCGCAGGTTCTCCTCCAGCTGTGCCTGTGTGAAAGACCTACGGCCAAAGATCTGGTGGAGGTTCCCTTGTGGATCATTCTTGAAGCTCTCCTTTCCAGCCTTTTGCTCGGTGATCATCTTGGTCACGTTTGGAGAAACGGTGTCGGTTTTTGGGTTTGGCATGAGACCACGAGGTCCCAAGAGACGGGCGAGCTTGGCGAGCTTTGGCATCATCGCAGGTGTCGCCACCGCGACATCGAAGTCGATGGTGCCTTTTGTGGCGATGGTGGCAATGAGTTCTTCGCCACCGATGATGTCAGCTCCCGCGGCTTTGGCATCCGCTTCCTTTTCTGCTTCGACGAACGCGGCAACGCGCTTCGTCTTTCCAGTTCCGTGCGGAAGGGCAATGGTGCCACGCACCTGTTGGTCAGATTTCGTCGCGTCGATCCCCAGGCGCAGGTGAAGTTCCATGGCTTCATCGTACTTGGCGGTTGCAGCTTTCTTGGCGAGCGCAATCGCTTCGGAAACAGTGTAGGTCTTGGTTTTATCGACTAGCGCTTTGGCTTGATTGAATCGTGTACTTGGCATATGAGTTCGTGGTGGTAACGGCACAAGGCCTCCCACATATAGGTGGATTAGGTGGCGAAGGTGGATAAGGTAGATAAGAGGTTGCAAAATTATGCCACCTTTTCCACCTTATCTACCTTTTCTACCTATGCTATTTGATTTCAACTCCCATCTGACGTGCTGTGCCGGCAATGATTTTCATCGCGGCCTCGATGTCATTGGCGTTGAGGTCAGGCATTTTCTTTTCGGCGATCTCCTGAAGCTGGGCTTTTGTAATCGTTCCCACCTTCGTGGTGAGTGGGTTTGCTGAACCCTTCTTAATGCCAGCCGCCTTCATGATCATGTCAGAAGCTGGGGCCGTTTTGGTCACGAAGTCGAAGGTTCGATCTTCGTAGACATTGATGATAACCGGAACGGTCTCACCGCGGCGATCCTGTGTCGCGGCGTTGAACTTGGTGACGAAGTCGCCGATCGGGAGACCGTGCTGACCAAGAGCTGGACCTACTGGTGGAGCAGGAGTGGCCGCTCCTCCAGGAATCTGGAGTTTGACCTGGGTAACAAGTTTCTTTGCCATAGTATTTAAGTGGATTCCCGCGAGTGCGAGCAACCACGGCTAGGGGTTAAGCGATGAGATTATTGTTGAAATGGCTAAATTTGTCAACGAGATGGGTTTCCTTTTTGCCAGACCAGAACGATGTAAGGTCGGCTTTCCTTCATGTTTCCTCTGTAGTTGTAGTTTTTTGTCTCTGAAGGAAGCGAAGTGTAGCCAGCTCGATTGAGTCGGACGCCCCAGCTTGAGAGGAGTCGCTCTTGGCTGGGCAACGGAACCCCCAACAAAATTTTCCCCCCTGGTCGAAGAACTCGATTGAATTCTGCCACGATTCTCCCGTCCTGGCCGTGCGTCCCTAAAGCGATCACTTCATCCATGCTTGCGTCCTCAATATCTTTGAGGTCGGCGCGGTCACCTTCATAGAGAAACACTCGGTCGCCGTACTCCGTTTTGGCTCGTTCCCAGACCTCACTCTCAAAGATTCTCTTGGATTGATCTACACCGTGATATTCTTCACCCTCTTCCAGTTGAAGACGCTTCTCCTCACCACGATAGTGGAGGGGATTTGGTCCAGGTCCGATTTCAAGAATGCGACGTGGAGACATAGGTATTAGGTCTTCTTAATTTGCAAGAAGTCGAGCTCGACCGGGGTTTCGCGACCAAAGAGGTTCACGAGCACCTTGATCTTGCCGCGCTCCTCGTCGATTTCCGCGACCTTGCCTTCCTGGTTCTTAAACGGACCGTCTGTGATCTGCACAGAGTCACCTTTTTGAACGTCCATCTTAAACTCAGGTTCGTCCACGCCCATGCGCTTCTTGAGGGCGTCCATTTCTTCCTCCGCGATCGGCGTTGGGGTGGTACCGGTTCCGATGAATCCCGTCACGTTGGGCGTGTTGCGCACCACGTACCAAGAATCATCCGTCACGAGCATCTCGACCAGCACATATCCAGGAAAGATTTTTTCTTCCACGGTCTTGCGCTTGCCGTTTTTGATTTTGATCTTTTTTTCTTTTGGGACGAGAACGTTAAAAATTTTGTTTTCCATGTCCATCGTCTCAATACGCTGGGTTAGGTTTTCAGCAACGTTCTCCTCGTAGCCTGAATAGGTGTGGATTGCGAACCAGCGGCGTCCAAAATTGGCTGTTTGTTTTGCCATATTAGCTGGTAACGAGGATCAGCCATTCGAGGCCTTTGTTGAGCACCCAATCAAGACCTCCAAAAAAGGCGGCCAAGACAAGACACAGCCCAATGACGACGAGGGAATATTTTGTCGTGGTTTGGCGATTTGGCCAGGAGACTTTGCGTAATTCCTCGCGCGATTCACGTAGGTAGTGACTTAGCCACTGGAACGGATTTTTCATAAGATTTTTTATCTTAAAACCCCCTGGTGGGGGCTGTTAAGGCGACTGTACACCAGGGGAATTTAGACGTCAAGATTTTTAACGGTTTTTGCATGCGTTTGGATGAACCGTTTGCGCGGGGCGACGTCCTCACCCATGAGAACATCGAAAACCTCCTCGGCTTTTTCAGCGTCTTGGATCGTGACCTGTTTCATCACGCGAGTGACAGGATCCATGGTGGTCTCCCAAAGCTGGTCCGGGTTCATTTCTCCCAAACCTTTGTAGCGTTGGATGTTCACTTTTACACCCGAGACTTCCATCTGTTCGGTCTCGCTTTCACCCTCAGCCACCTCATCCACCTTTTCCACCTCCACCACCTTTTTCCCTTTCCCGATATCCCCGACCAGCTGTTGGATCATCTTCTGTTTTTCTTCCTCCGTATACGCATAGCGGAAGTTCTTCCCAATGTTCACGCGGTACAAGGGCGGCTGGGCGATGTAGATGTGACCCTGATGAATAAGATCAAGGAAGTAGCGATAAAAGAGGGTGAGGAGCAGGGTACGAATATGCGCGCCGTCCACGTCAGCGTCCGTCATGATGACGATTTTGTCGTAGCGCAGACTTGCTATGTCGAAGCCCTCACCAATGTTGGTACCCAGGGCGATGACGAGCGACTTGATTTCGTTGTTCCCAAGCATCTTATCCAGACGTGCGCGTTCGACGTTCAAGATTTTTCCTCGCAACGGGAGGATGGCTTGTGTCTCGCGGTTGCGACCTTGCTTGGCAGATCCACCAGCGGAGTCTCCCTCCACGATGAAGATTTCAGAGATGCTTGGGTCTTTGCTGGAGCAGTCCGCGAGTTTCCCTGGGAGTGTGAGACCGTCGAGCGCGCCTTTGCGCAACACAGTATCGCGAGCCGCACGAGCGGCCGCACGAGCCTGAGCGGCAAGAAAACATTTAGCCACAATCGCCTCGGCGTCCGCCGGGTGCTCCTCGAGAAAAATCCTAAACGCCTCGCCGAATATTGTTTCAACCGCGGTACGTGCTTCAGGGTTTCCAAGTTTTGCCTTAGTCTGCCCTTCAAACTGGGGTTCCTTGATCTTGACCGAGATGACCGCTGTGAGACCCTCGCGTACATCATCCCCAGAAAGATTTTGATCTTTTTCTTTGAGAAGTCCCTTGCTGCGGGCGTAGTTATTTAGTTCACGCGTGAGCGCGGCGCGAAAACCCGAGAGGTGCATACCGCCCTCTGGGTTGGTGATGTTGTTGGCGTAACAATACACGGATTCGTGATATTCTCCGGTGTACTGCACAGCGGTTTCTACTTCGACGTCCGTCGCCTCATCGAGTTTGTGCACGTAGAAAATGTTTTTGTGCTTCTCCTCTTTCCCGTGATTGATGTGACGGACATAGGAAGCCACACCGCCTTCGAAGTAAAAGGCATAGACACTCGGGTTTGCAGGATCACGCTCATCAGCAAGGACGAGCTTGATGCCCTTGGTGAGATAGGCCTGCTGTCGCAAGTGATCGATGATCGTCTTGAAATCGAAATCGACTGATTCGAAAATCGTTCCGTCTGGACGGAAGGTGATCGTGGTACCGGTGCCTTTGGCCGTGCCGACGGATTTCACTTTGGCCTTTGGCTTACCGCACGAGTATTCCTGCACCCAAAGTTTGCCGTCGCGTTTCACTTCGGCCTTGAGATAGGTGGAGAGCGCGTTCACGACCGAGACACCCACGCCGTGCAAACCTCCGGAAACTTTGTAGCCACCGCCGCCGAATTTTCCTCCGGCGTGGAGTTTGGTGAGAACGAGCTCGAGCGCAGAGACTTTGAACTGCGGATGAGGTTCGACGGGAATTCCACGACCCTCGTCCTCGATCGAAACCATGTTGTCTGGCAGCAGGCGCAGCGTAATTTGTTTACCGTGTCCGGCCATGGCCTCGTCAAACGAGTTGTCCATGACTTCCCAGATGAGGTGGTGCAGACCCGTCAGACCCGTCGAGCCGATATACATGCCCGGGCGCTTGCGCACGGGATCGAGTCCCTCAAGGACCTGGATTTGCGACGCACCGTATTCGCCTGAAGCGCCTTTGGCGGGCTTCTTTGTTTCTTTTTTAGCCATACAAAAATGTATTCACAGGTAGTCAGTTTCGCGACTAGTTTAGCGTAAACGAAGGGAATAGAAAAGCACCACGCGTGTGGTGCCGTGGCCAGCTGAGCTGGCTCGTAGGGTCGTCAGATCCGGATCTCGATGCCGTCCTCGCGAAGCGGGCGGGGGCAAAAGACGTCGCGGATGAAGAGCACCTTGAAAGAGTTATCAGACCCTCCGCAGTCGAAGACCAGGTAATCCATGAGTCGTGTGCGGAATTCGGCCACGATGTTCCTGTTGCGCGTCAGGTACGCACGCACACCTGCCTCGGAGTTCTCCATCGTCGGCAGACTAAGGCGACCGCCGGGCTCATTCCGAAGCGTTGCCTTGCAGTCGTCGCGGAATGCTGCGGCGGAGTAGAGGAATGTCTTCATCCCGTCCACGACCACTACCCATTCGGCCTTCACGATCTTCGTTCCGTCCGCGCTGACAGCGCAGGCCTCGTCGAAGTCACGCTCGGCGGCCTCGCGGGCGAGCTGAACCGCATGGACGAACTCGCGGTCGAGCAGTTGGATGGCCTGTTGTGCCCTAGCCCGGTGCTGGGTGAACTCGCCCTCGAGAACCTCGTGGATATCATACGCACTGGCCTGCCGCAGATCGATGGAATGACCCGAGTACTCGTATCGAACTGAGTAGACGTTGTTGTTGTTGACGACGACGAGATTCCGACAGCCGTGACCGAAGTCGCTTAGGTCGTGTGACTGCGGATCGTACAGTTTTGCGCCGCCTCGCCGCATCATCTCGAGCAGTCCGTTGAGTCCCGCACGGACATCGGGATTGTCCCCGAGGAACGTCGTGAGAGGGGTTTCAACCTCGGACGCGTTTTCAGCGAGGATCCCGATTTTCACCTCGCTCCTTTCGTGTTTGATTCCCCAGGTCGCGGCCAGGTGGTTCATGTAGTAGTAGTCCATGGCAGGGGCAGCACTGTCCAGGAAGTACCTCGGACTCGAGAACTTTGCCAGTGGTTCTTTTGAATCCTTGGTATACCTCTCGATGTTGTGCGTACCGAACATCGCAGGCTCGGCGAAGCGCGCGCGTACGAACGCCTCCCGCAGCTCGCTCATGGGTCTGTCAAAGAGCTCTGCCATTCTTTACCTCTTCTACGAGGGTCGCCTTGGTTTCTAGGCCGTCGGCGACATGTTGAGATCTCCGAGTCGACATGACGCGGAGAAAGCATGAAACTCTAAAATTCAAGAAGAGTCAATCTGTCTGTCCGACAACTCGTAACCACCCCTAGCCCCTCCTTAAAAAGGAGGGGGACTGGACAGTTCGTGTTATAATTTCTTCGTATGAACGAAGGAGGCCTTCTCCTGCAGGAGGATAAAGAGTTTAAACGGTTTTATCGACTGAGCGTGTGGTGGGTGACACACCGCGAGACGTTGAGACGCATTGGATTTGGCATCTTCATTGTGTTAGATGTGGTCCTTCTTTTGTTTGGCGGTTGGCATCTTCTCGATGCGTTTGCGATCAGCTATGGGGCCGAGCAAAACGCGATCATGCGCATGGTTGCATTAGGACAATCTGATCTTCGTGCGTATACCGTTGGCAATGCCGCCACGGACTTGGAGGCAGGTGAAGGACGCGTCATTTCCATTGGCGATGGTCGATATGATCTTTATACGACGCTCGTAAATTCCAACAGTGATTGGTGGGCCGAGTTCACGTATGCCTACTCGATCGATGGTGAGCAGACGGAGTCTCGCGAAGGATTCATTTTGCCTACGCAGGAAAAACCTGTGGCCGAGCTTGCCGTGGAGTCAGTAAGTCCAATTCAATCCGCGAGTCTCATCATCGAGAACGTCCGATGGCATCGCGTCGACCATCATTCGATTTCCGAGTATGAGACTTGGGCGAGCGACCGTCTGAATTTCCTTGTTTCGACTTCTTCATTTGAAAAGGAGACCCGTTTTGATGGGCAGACCTTTGGTCGCACAACTTTCACGATCGAAAATGACACGGCCTATAGTTACTATGACATAGGTCTTTTTGTTTTGCTTTTGCGCGGAAGTTCGGTTGTTGGGGTGAATCGCACCACGCTCTCCAGTTTAGAAAGTGGAGTGGAAACGGAAGTGACGGTCAATTGGTTTGGCACGCTCCCCAGCGTGAGCCAGGTGCAGATTGTCCCTGAGCTCAACATTTTCGATGTAGAGGTGTATAAACCGCTCCAAGGGGAGAGCACGCGCGATACGAGAACACGCGTCTTCACCCGTTAGTCATGGCATCACCTCTTCAGACTCATCTTTCACGACTCTCTCGCCACGTGCGCGGCATGGATTGGATACTTCTGCTTGCGGTCTTTGGACTTGTCTTGTTAGGGCTTGCAGCTATTTATTCTGTCGAACTTTCTCAAGACGCCGCCGAATTCGTTCATGTGAAAAAACAGATCGCTGCGCTGCTGTTGGGAGTCGGTGTTTTTGTTTTTGTCGTGTCTTCCAACTATCGTCTCTTACAGAACTACGCACTTATTCTCTACCTCGTGTGTCTTGCGCTTCTCATCGGAGTGCTCATTTTTGGTGAGACGGTTCGCGGGGCAACAGGGTGGTATGTGATGGGACCGGTGAGTTTTCAGCCGGTGGAATTCATGAAGATCGCCCTTATCATCGGCCTCTCAGCGTACTTTGCTAGACGTGGGAAACGGTCGTTTGATCTGCGGACATTTTTGGAGACCGCGGGGATCACGTTTTTGCCGGTTTTTTTTGTGATGTTGCAGCCGGACTTTGGTTCCTCTGCGATCCTCGTCGGAATCTGGGTCTTCTTTCTTTTGTATGCGGGAATCCCGTGGCGTTACCTGCTCGTCATGGTGGGAGCCGCGGGAGGTTTGTTTGGCTTAGGCTGGAACTTTTTTTTTGCGGACTATCAACGTGACCGCATCATGACCTTTCTTGATTCCAGCATTGATCCCCTGGGTCAGGGGTACAATGTGGCCCAGGCGATCATCGCTGTGGGATCTGGGAGGTGGTTTGGATCGGGTTTAGGATTTGGCACTCAAAGCCAACTGAAGTTTTTACCGGAGAGTCAGACGGATTTTATTTTTGCGGTTGTTGCGGAAGAATTAGGTTTTTTTGGTGTCACGCTTTTGATTGGGGCGTTTGCGCTTGTGTTCTATCGTCTCTTGCGTCAGGTTTCACGGGCGAAAGACGATTTCACGTGTTATCTTCTTTTGGGAATTGTTACGGTTTTTTTCCTTCAGTTTTTGGTGAATATTGGAATGAATTTGGGACTGTTTCCGGTCACAGGGATTGGACTTCCGTTTGTGAGTTATGGAGGGAGTTCTCTTGTGGTGATGGTGAGTCTTTTTGCGATTGCCCAGAGTATCGCATCTCGTAATCGTGGATAAGTGGCCAGTGCGAGGGAGGTATGTTATCGTAAACGTATATGTCGACACACCTTGGTTCAGAACTTTGGAACGAAGGACTCAAACTCGTCTCATTTTGCCCGGTTTGTGAAACCCGTTACAACCCGATGGAGGCTCGGCTTTTAGGGGAGCAAGGAGAAGCGCATCTTCTGCATGTTCAATGTCGAAAGTGTCAGCATTCGATCCTTGCCTTAGTTCTGGTGAACCAGGTTGGGGCGAGTTCAGTTGGTGTGCTTACAGACCTCTCTTATGCCGATGTCGTGCGAGTCCGTTCATGTGGCAGTGTGTGTGTAGACGACGTGATTGATGTGCACCGGATGTTGGGGGGAGGTGGCTGGGAACAAGAGCTTGGCAGAGCCGCTCAAGAACAAGTTCGGCATGTCCTGGAACGACGCGAGAGAAAACAACAAGAAAGTAAAGCGACACGCTAGTGGGAGAGTTTTGAACGGTCTCTTTCAGGGTTGTTTGACTTTTATTCCCTCCTACAGCACAATAGCCGCGCTTATCTTGAATTTGTATGACAGATCACATCCTTGAGGCGAAGACACGAACAGAAAAAGGTCGCAAAACCTCTGTTTTGCGTGCGGCAGGTGCCGTACCTGCCATTGTGTACGGAGCCGGAATCCAACCACTGACACTGACGGTGGATCGGAATCAATTTGTAAAAATGTATCAGAAGGCTGGTGAGTCTTCGATTGTGGAATTACAGATTGACGGGGCATTACCTCTACATGTTCTCATCCAGGATTATCAGATCGATCCATTGCGAAATGAGTATACGCACATCGATTTTCGTTCCATCGACATGAACAAAGAGATCGAAACTGAAGTGGAGCTTGAATTCGTCGGAGAATCTGCCGCTGTAAAAGCTTTGGGAGGAACATTTATTCCATCGCTTGAGCGTGTCGAGATTCGTGCGCTTCCATCCAAACTCGTTCGTTCGATTCAAGTAGACATCAGCACGCTTGTGACATTTGAGGATGCGATCCATGTTTGTGATCTTCAGGTTCCAGAAGGGATCAAGATTTTAGAGGATGCCGATATTACGATCGCTGCGGTTGAACCACCACGCACGGAAGAAGAGCTAAAGGAACTTGATTCAGCTGTTGAAATGGACGTTACAGCCGTAGAGGTCGCCAAGGAGAAGAAGGAAGAAGAAGGCGAAGGCGAAGAAGGAGCGGCTGCTCCAGACGCGAAGGAAGCAGGAGAGAAGAAAGCAGACAAAAAATAACATGATCGATATCCGTAGCCTCATCGCACGGATCAAGAAAACCGACCGGCTCATGTTGGTCGGTCTTCTTGTTGTGCTGGTCTTGGCGGTGTTGGTGGCTGCCGTGTTGCCAAAGTTCGTGTTCCGCATTCAGGAAGGGGAGACGGAGCAGTCAGATGTGTCACAAACACTGTATCGTCACCCGCTGACGGGAGTGACCATGTACGAACAGATTGATCTCCCCCAAGTTTTTTCTGTCATGATCGACAACCACGAAGAGGCTTGGCCTCCAGCGGGGATCGACCAAGCGTTTTTGGTGATCGAGGCGCCGGTGGAAGCCGGGATATCTCGCATATTGGCGTTTTTCTCGCAGGAGGTTGAAGTGGAGCAGATCGGCCCTGTTCGATCAGCTCGTCCGTATTACTTGGATTGGGCGAGTGAATTTGATGCGGTTTACGCGCATGTAGGTGGCTCCAACGAAGCTCTTGATTTGATTGCCTCAGGAGGAACATTCGATATGAATCAATACTGGTGGGGTGAGTATTTTTGGCGGGCGAATGGAAATCGATTTGCTCCGCACAACGTGTTTACCTCCAGTGAATTATTGAATGCTTTTTATCGGGTGCGCGAGGAGGCAGGTGTCGCTCCGGCTCGACTCTATGACCTTTGGACATGGAAGGATCCGGAGCCCACAGGAAAGGATGGGACAGGACTGCATGTCGATTTTTGGTCGCCGGTGTATCTTGTAGATTGGAAGTATGACGGAGAGACCGGACAGTACCTGCGATCGCAATTTAATGAGCCACATGTGACAGAGGCAGGAGAGCAGATCGTCGCCGATAACATCGCGGTCGTCGTGACGGAGATCGAAATCATCGACAACGTCGGACGACGGGAGATTCGGACAACAGGAGAAGGAGAGGGATATGTTCTCCAAGATGGAATCGTGATCGAAGCGATGTGGAAAAAACCGTCTTCCTCAGAGCGACTGAAGTTTTACAACCGCACGACCGGCGAAGAGATTGTGATGAACGCCGGGATCACATGGATCGAGATCGTGGGGAGCGAGGAAGACATTCGAATCGAGTAAAAACACCCGCCCTTGTGAGGCGGGGGTTTTAGATGTGCACCTCGATCACTCGGTCATCACCGTGGAGGTCTTGGTGGGTTTCGAGTTTCGCGCTGGGGAAATTGTGGAGGATGAGTTTCTCGGCGGCTTGGCGTTGCTCGGGGTCGATCTCGATGAACACGATGAGCTCGCGCGGCAGGATTTTACGGTCAGTACGTAATTGGCGGAATAGTTCCCAGTAGGCATCCAATCCATCGACGCCAGCACGCAGAGCAAGCTCGGGCTCATGACGGACTTCCGCTTGGAGATTGTCCATACTCACCTCGGAAAGATAGGGAAGGTTGGCGGCGACAACAAGCGTCTTAAAGGGATAGACCGAGGAGGTCTGGACATTTGTTGACCCGCGGATGGTTTTAAAAATACGAATGATTGGCTCGGCGAGGTTGCCTGCTTGAAATTCGACGGTCGTTTCCAGGGCGAGCACCTCGGCATTTTTTTTCGCAACAGTAAGTGCCTCTGTATCTATGTCGATGGCGATGACAGGCAGATGTGTCTCTGCCGCGAGTGTGACAGCGATCGCACCCGAGCCTGTACCGAGATCCGCAACGAGCGCGCGCTCAGGATCTTTGTCTGCAAGCGCATTGACCGCCAGCTCAACCATCACCTCTGTCTCTGGTCGTGGGATGAGGACGTGCTTGTTTACAACGAAGTCGCGTCCATAGAATGCTTTTTTCCCGACAAGGTACGCCACCGGCTCACGATGTTCTCGACGATCAATAAGACCAAAAAATTTTTCCTCCTGGTGCGACTTGAGTTTGTCGGCGAAGTGCGCAAACAACCACGCCTTAGAGGTGTCTAGGCAGTACGCAAGCAAAATTTCTGCGTCGAGCATGGGGGAGTCGACGCCGGCTTTGCGTAGTTTATTATTGGCCCATTGGAGGGCTTCCATGATGGTCATAAGGTTCGAGCGTGTTGAAGCTCTTCATGTGTCCCGACTTGTTGCCAGGATGTTGCTTGCACGACCGTGATCGTTTGTTGCTTGGCTAATGTGACGATTGTTTGTGGAAGTCCGTACTCGCGATGAGCGTTGACATAGATTTCGACCGGCTCCACATCGAAAAATTCTGATCCAAGGACATAAGCCCCACACACCGCGAGGCTTCCAGATCCCAGTCCGGTGAATCGACCCTGCTCGATCTGTGCTCCTGCCTCAAGATGCTTGCCTGATTCATAGACGAGGATCGAGCGCGGATAGGAAACCAGCCGCTCTAGATCTTCCTTTTTGTAGAGGTCGTCACTGTTGATGACGAGGAAGGATCCGTAGAGATGTCCGCGCAAAAGGTGGACGGCTCCGGCCGTGCCGCTCAGAGGTTCCTGGACCACGTAGCGGATTGGTTTGTTGTTCCATGTTGGGCCGACTGTTTCAATGATTTGTTCACGCAGGTGATTCACAACGACAAAGATTTCGTCGATGGAATCAGGAAGCGCCTCTAGGGCTCGTTCAATCAACGTCTTGCCGCCGATGTTGATCAGAGGTTTGGGGATTGTATGCGTGAGAGGTCGCAGGCGCGCGCCTTTGCCAGCTGCGAGGATGACCGCTTGCATATCATCCCAGTTCACTCAGACGTTGCTCGATTTCGGCGCGCTTGAGCTCTTCAATAATTTCATCCAATCCTCCGTTCATGATGGCAGGGAGATTATGAAAGTTTTGGTTGATGCGATGATCGGTGAGGCGATCCTGTGGGAAATTATAGGTACGAATTTTTTCGCTTCGATCCCCAGTTCCAACTTGTCCGCGTCGCGCTTCCTCGCGTTCTTTCCGTAGGCGTTCTTGTTCAAGGGCAAACACCCGAGAGCGAATAATCGACAGCGCGCGCTCCTTATTTTGTTTGAACGAACGTTCTTCTTGGCAATACACCATGAGACCGGTTGGGATGTGGGTGATGCGCACGGCCGAATAGGTCGTGTTGACGCTTTGTCCACCAGCCCCCTGTGAGGTCGTTGCTTGGGTTTCAAGATCCTCAGGTCGAATCTTTACGTCGACTTCTTCGACTTCCGGCATGATGGCCACCGTCACCGTGGATGTGTGGACACGGCCTGTTTTTTCTGTTTCTGGGACACGTTGGACACGATGCACACCGGACTCATACTTCAACCGGCTGTAGGCGTTGAGTCCCTTGATTTCGACGATGACTTCTTTGAATCCACCCACATCGCTTCGGTTAGCCGAGACAAGTTCAACCTTCCACCCATGTGTTTCTGCATAGAGTGTATACGTGCGCAAGAGTTCAGAGGCAAAGAGTGTTGACTCATCTCCGCCCGCCCCCGCTCGAATTTCGACGATGATGCTTTTTGTGTCGAGTGGATCGGGGGGAATCAGGGCGACGGTGAGATCGTGTTCAAGGCCAGGAAGACGCGACTCAACATCGGCAATTTCTTGTTGAGCTAATTCGATAAGTTCCGCGTCCTTTGTCGTCGCGATGGTCTCTCGGGCGCCTTCTAAGTCTCGCACAGCTTTTTCATATCGCTCGCCAACTTCCATAACTTCACGCTCACTCGCGTACGCTTCATTTACCTCCCGGATTTTTTGTGGATCAGAAAGAACCGCTGCCGACGAGAGCTGCGTTTCCAGTTCTTTGAGGTGCTCCCGTCTGGAGCGGAGTTGTTCAATGAGATTCATAATGCAAAAGCGTCCTGGTGGACGCCTTGATTGTACCATCTACTGAGCCTTTTCCTTCTCTTCGCGTTTGGCAACCTTCTGCGCGCTGCGCTTCGCGGCTTTTGCCTTCTTACCCGTTTTAGCTCCGGTCTTCAGGGCGGAGCGCTCCTGGAATTTTTCCACACGACGAGCCGTATCGATGATCTTCTGCTTACCGGTATAGAATGGATGGCAGGCGGCACAGAGTTCAACCTGGAGTTCTGGGCTGGTCGAACCGATTTTGTAGGTCGCACCGCAGGCACAGGTGATCTTTGCGTTGGTGGTGTAATTTGGATGGATTTCCTTCTTCATAGGGTGGCACGCTTTGTATACGTGCTATTAGATTTGTCGGCGAAAGAATAGCAACGGCCCCAGTATTTGTCAATCTTTCCAGGCTCGCGCATGATAGGGGAACTATGGCCACACCGGTATCCCTCTTTGACTACGACTTGCCGCAGGAACTGATCGCTCAGCACTCCGTGGAACCCCGAGATCACTCGAGGTTGATGGTGGTGGGTCGCAAAACAGGAGAACGACAGCACAAGCGGTTTTATGAAATCGTCGATGAGTTACACCCCGGCGATGCCTTGGTCATGAATAACACAAAGGTCTTCCGCGCGCGACTGGAAGCGACTGTTCAGTCTGTGTCATTGCGAGCGCAGCGAAGCAATCCCTCGATTGAGTTGTTTCTTCTGCGGCCTCGTAACGGTATGTGGGAGGCGCTTGTGAAACCAGGTCGTCATATTCACGTGGGTGACACGATTCATGCGGGAGAACTCGAAGGGAAGGTTATTTCAAAATCGGATATCGTGACGATCAATTTTGTCCAATCGGACAAAATCGTACTCGACTACGCGAACGCGCATGGTCAGATTCCCATTCCTCCATATGTTTATGAAACACCTAAAACACTCGAGCAATACCAAACGGTGTACGCGCAAGAAACGGGATCAGTCGCCGCGCCCACAGCTGGATTTCATTTCACGCAAGAGCTTCTCGAAAAGATCCGCGCTAAGGGAGTTGAGATTCACTACGTTACGCTGCACGTGGGCTTAGGGACCTTTCGTCCAATGAAGAGCGAGACGCTCGAGGCGCATGAGATGCACCGCGAGTTCGTGACGATTGATTCGAACACGACCCAAGCCATCAACCGTGCCAAACAAGAAGGTCGTCGCGTGATCGCGGTTGGGACGACGACAGTGCGGACGTTGGAGGGAGTCGCCGCGCTTCATCATGGCCACATCGAACCGTTTACAGGTGATGTCAATCTCTTCATCACCCCAGGCTTCGAGTTCAAGGTTGTCGACGCGCTCATCACAAACTTTCACCTTCCCAAGTCGACGTTGCTGGTTTTGGTCAGTGCCTTCGCCACTCGCGAACACATTTTTTCCGCATACCAAGAAGCCATCCGCGAGCACTACCGCTTCTTCTCCTTTGGTGACGCGATGTTTATTTCGATAAGAAATATTGACGAAAACAAGAGGATTGTTTATACTTCCGCACGTAATTCAACCAACCAGGTGGAAGACAACGATCATCCAGTTCCTCCCTAGATTCTAGGGTCTGGAGATCGCCACCGACGTAGCCCTCCTTCGCTCTGTTGAGCTTCGGAAGGGTAAAAAAGGAAACATTCTATGGCTACAATGCCCTCATTGGTCGACATGCTGAAATCCGGCATGCACTATGGCCACACCACGAGCCGCTGGCACCCAAAGATGAAGCCCTTCATTTTTGGCACCCGCCAGGGCGTCCACATTATTAACCTTGAGAAGACCCAAGAATATCTTGAGTCCGCCCTTGAGACCCTCAAAGGCATTGCCTCCCGTGGCGGTGTTATTTTGTTTGTGGGCACTAAGCTTCAAGCCCAGGCTCCGATCAAGAAATATGCACAGGCGTGTGGCATGCCGTATGTGCAGAACCGTTGGCTCGGAGGAACGCTTACGAATTTTGTGCAGATCAAGCAGACCCTCAAGCGCATGAAGATGCTTAAAGATCAGCGCGACAAAGGAGAACTCCGCAAGTACACCAAGAAAGAACAGCTCATGATCTCTCGCGAGATTGAAGAGATGGAAGAGAAGTTCGGTGGGATTGAAAACCTCACGCGTATTCCAGATGCCATCTTCGTCATTGACGTAAAGACCGAAAAGACCGCCGTACAGGAATCGATAGTGACAGGAATTCCAGTGGTCGCCCTGTGTGACACCAACGTGAACCCAGAAGGGATCACAAAGGTCATTCCAGGAAATGACGATGCCGTGAAATCCATCGAACTTGTCTGTAAGCTTGCCTGTGATGCGATTAAGGATGGCAAAGCTACTTCCGAAAAGATTGCCGTGGATACGCGAGTCAAAACAACGGTTCAGAAGGAAGTCGCTGACGTTTAATCACTAATCGCTCTTTGACCTATGAGCATCGACGCAAAAATTGTTGCCGAACTTCGTTCCATGACCGGAGCCGGCATGATGGACGCCAAGAAAGCGCTTGAGGAAATGGGTGGAGATTTAGAAAAAGCGGGCCAATATCTGCGTGAGAAGGGAATCGCCAAGGCGGCGAAGAAAGCCGACCGTGAAACGAAGGAAGGGCGGGTTCATGCGTATATCCACTCGAATGGAAAACTTGGCGCCATGGTGGAAGTGTTGTGTGAGACGGACTTCGTCGCGCGCAATGAAGCGTTCATTGAATTTTGTCATGACCTTGCGTTGCACGTGAGCGCGCTAGATCCTCTGTACCTGACACGTGCGGATGTCCCGATGGAGATGGTTGAGAAGGAACGCGCGATCTATACCGCAGAGATGGAAGGAGCCGGGAAGCCGGCGGATGTGATTGCCAAGATCGTCGACGGGAAACTTAGCAAATGGTATTCAGAGATCGTCCTGATGGAGCAGTCCTTTATCAAGGACGAGGATCAGACGATTGAGGAGTTCGTGAAGAGTAAGATTGCTTCTTTAGGAGAGAACATGCAGGTTCGTCGATTTGCGAGATTCAGTATTTAAGACAAAACAGGGCACAGGCCCTGTTTTTGGTTTCAGTATAATAGTGATAAAATCGTCACATCATTTATATCCACATGTATGCTTCGAATCGCTATCAATGGTTTTGGTCGGATTGGGCGCACAACCTTACGCGCGGCAAGTGAGCGCAAGGGGATTCAGGTCGTCGCCATCAACGACCTTACGGATCCTGCTACGCTTTCGTATCTGTTAAAACATGACTCCGTGTTTCGTACGTGGAGCAAGTCCGTGAAGGCTGGGAAGGATTTTATTGAAGTCGACGGGGTGAAGATTCCGGTCTTTGCACAGAAAGATCCGAGCGCTCTTCCCTGGAAGGCACTCAA
This sequence comes from Candidatus Uhrbacteria bacterium, assembly GCA_016206085.1. GTDB lineage: Bacteria > Patescibacteriota > Patescibacteriia > UBA9934 > GWF2-40-263 > UBA12478. The sequence goes on along the minus strand of JACQSF010000022.1, from coordinate 40,896 downwards.
AGTGGATGTCGTGATTGAGTCGACCGGATTTTTTCGCAAGGAAGCTGATGCACGAAAGCATATTGAGGCGGGAGCAAAAAAGGTTGTGATCTCCGCTCCCTCGGATGATGCGCCGACATTCCTCATGGGCGTCAACCATCACCTTTGCAAAAAATCTCACGACGTGGTCAACAACGCCTCGTGCACGACTAACTCTGCGGCACCGGTTGCACAGATTCTTGAAGAGCAGATCGGTGTGAAGAAGGCCATGCTCACGACCATTCATTCGGTGACGGCTAGCGAGAATCTCGTGGACGGACTTCCTAGCAAGAAAGATGACTTGCGCATCGGACGTTCTGCCATGGTCAACATGATTCCGACTTCAACAGGTGCCGCCAAAGCAACGACAAAAGTTGTAACCAGTCTGGAAGACAAGTTCGATGGCATCTCGGTGCGTGTGCCTTGTCTGGATGTCTCGCTTACTGACTTTACGTTTCTCATGAAACGCAACACGAGTGTGGAAGAGATCAACAAGATATTCAAAGCCGCGGCGAAGTCGTCACGATGGAAGGGAATTTTGGGAGTCACCGAAGAGCCGCTTGTTTCATCAGATTTTATCGGTTCATCTTTTGGATCCGTTGTAGACTTGGATCTCACCCGCGTCGTCGACGGGGATCTCGTCAAAGTCCTTGCCTGGTATGACAACGAATGGGGATACACCCAGCGCCTGGTCGATATGGCTGTACACGTTGGTAAACTTTACTATGAGAAAATCGACAGCCTTTGATGCATTTGCACAAGGATCCTACCAGGGCTTCGCTCCGGTTGGTGCTGTTTTGTTGCGCCTCCTTCTTGGTTTCCTTTTTTTCTTTTCTGGTTTGTCAAAGCTGACAACGGATGCTTGGAGCGCCGCGGGATTTTTACAAAACGCCACTGGGCCGTTCGCCAGTTGGTTTCAGAGTCTGGCCGGAAGCAGTGTTGTTGACTTCCTAAACATGTGGGGGCTCACGCTCATCGGTGTGGCTCTGATCCTGGGGCTTTTAGTTCGCACGGCATCCTTTTTTGGTATCATCCTGATGGGTCTCTATTACTTCGCAGATTTTGTCGGGAATACCGCGTACGGCCTCATTGATGAACACCTCATGTATGCATCGGTTCTTCTGTTTTTTCTATTCGGGGGGTTTGGTCACGTCTGGGGCTTGGATGCTCTTGTTGAACGACGGCTGGATCATCGTACAACGTGGGTGAAGATTTTTTTTGGATAGACGGGTATGAAGCTTCGCAGACTCGGACAATCGATGAACCTGAAGGGAAAGCGCGTTCTCATTCGTATTGATGGAAATGTTCCGATTGAGAAAGGACGCGCCGTGGACGGACCACATGGCCGCATCGCCCGTTCGGCCGTGGATGTGAATTGGCTGTCGCAGCGCGGGGCAAAAGTGATCGTGATGACACACGTGGGTCGTCCACAGGGACGACGAATTTGGGCGTACTCGGTGAAGCCCGTTGCAAAACGTCTTTCAGGGTTATTGGGCATGCCGGTCGCGGTCGCGCGTTCGGTCGTGGGCAAGGACGTAGAAAAGCTAGTCGAGAACATGGGAAACGGCGATGTGATTTTCTTAGAAAATTTGCGGTTCGACCAGCGTGAGGAAGAGAATGCGCCCTCATTGGCGGAGGCGCTCGCGAAGTTGGGTGATCTCTATGTGAATGATGCCTTCGCGGTTTCCCATCGTGCCCATGCCTCCGTCGATGCGATCACGAGCTTCTTGCCATCCTATGCGGGACCGCTCCTCGCCACGGAGATTTCCGTCTTGGCGAAACTCGAGGAGCGTGTGAAACGTCCGTTTGTGCTTGTGCTTGGCGGTCTGAAGATGTCCACAAAGTTCCCGATCATCGAGCGGTTCTTGCCGCAACTCGATCGTCTGGTGGTGGGAGGAGCCCTTGCAAACGTGTTTCTGGTCTCCCAAGGGAAGAGGGTTGGAAAGTCGGTTTATGAAGAAGAATCCGTTGATTCAGCAAAACGATTGTTAAAGAAGTACGCAAAAAAAATTCTTCTTCCTTCTGATGTCGTCTGTGTCCATTCACTCAGACGTGATGCCAAGCAAGAGGTGAAAAACGTTGACGAAATTGGGGTAAACGACAGGATCGTGGATCTTGGTCCACAGACGCGAAAGCTATTTACTCGAACGCTTGAAGGGAGCAAGATGATTCTTTGGAATGGTCCCCTCGGATACTGCGAGATTGCCGAGTTTTGTGCAGGGACACAAGAGATCGCGCGCGCGATCGCGGCGCAAACCGGAAAGGCGACCACAATCGTCGGCGGGGGTGATACGCTCCCGGTGATTGAGTCCCTTCATTTGGCTGATACATTCACATTGCTCTCAACGGGCGGTGGCGCGCTGTTACAGTTTTTATCAGGGGAATCGTTGCCTGGAATTGAAGCGTTGAAATTATAGGTCCGATAGGACCAATACGACCTATGACCATCGAATCCATCCACGCACACGAAATTCTTGATTCCCGCGGTAACCCGACACTCAATGTGACGGTTCTGTTGAAAAATGGACTCTCTGGTTCTGCGTCCGTGCCAAGCGGAATCAGCACGGGTGACCACGAGGCATATGAACTTCGCGATGGGGATCCCCGTTCGCCAAGGCTTCGGGGGGAAGGCAAAACGCGCTATCACGGCATGGGAGTTCTTAAAGCGATCGCACATGTGCACAAGAAGATTGCGCCGCTCCTTATCGGGATGAACGTGACCCGTCAGCGCGACATTGATGCCGCCATGATGGAACTGGACGGGACGATGAATAAATCCAATCTTGGAGCCAATGCGATTCTCGGTGTGAGTCTTGCCTGCGCGCATGTCGCAGCACGAGCAAAGAAGATGACGTTGTACGCCTACATCCGATGGGTCTACAACCTACAACCTACGACCTACAAGCTTCCCATTCCCACCATGAACGTCCTCAACGGTGGCGCTCATGCTGGTTGGATTCTGGACTTTCAGGAGTTTATGATCGTGCCCAAGCAACGCACGTTTCGTGAACGAGTGCGAGCGGGGGCAGAGATTTTTCACGAACTGGGAACGCTTCTCAAACAAAAAGGCCACTCGACATTGAAGGGGGATGAGGGGGGCTATGCCGTTTCTTTGAAAACAAACGAGGAGGCATTCAAACTGATTATTGTGGCCATCAAGAAGGCAGGGTACACGCCAGGCAAGGATGTGTTTCTGGCCATGGATCCCGCGGTATCGGAACTTTATGACGACAAGACTAAGTGCTATCACTTGAAAGTGGAAGGGAAGACCCTCTCGAGCCAACAGATGATCCAGATGTGGGAACGATGGATCAAGAAGTATCCGATCGAGAGCCTTGAGGACGGACTGGATCAGGATGACTGGGACGGATGGGTTGAGATGACCAAGCGACTCGGCAAAAAAGTCGCGCTCGTGGGAGATGATTTTCTTGTGACCAATGTTGGTCGACTCGCCAAAGCGATCGAGATGAAGGCGGGCAACGCGATCCTTATCAAGGTTAACCAGATTGGGACACTCTCGGAATCCATCGATGCGATTATGCTCGCCAAACAATATGGATGGAAGGTCAGTGTTTCGCATCGTTCAGGTGAGACGGAAGACACAACCATCGCCGACCTTGCCGTTGCGGTGAACGCCGACTACATCAAGATCGGTTCCTTGTCAGGTTCGGAACATTTGGCAAAATATAATCGTCTCATGGAGATCGAGGAGGAGATTAGCTAGTTTTAGCGATAAGATGCCCACTCAGTGGGTAATAGATATGTCTGAGAAGGTGAAAAAACCAACGGTCTTGATTGTCATCGATGGATGGGGCGTGGCGCCGGATGGCGATGGAAATGCCATCGCGCGTGCCAATACACCCAACTATGATCGATTCGTCCGAACATATCCGACTATGACCTTGCGCGCCTCTGGAGAAGAGGTCGGGTTGTCGTGGGGGGAGATGGGGAATTCGGAAGTCGGACATTTGGCGATTGGCGCGGGCCGTGTGTATTATCAAATGTTTCCACGGATCAATCGGGCGATGGAAGCGGGGGAGTTTGCGGTCAACGAAGCGTTGCAGCATGCGTTTGAGCATGTGAAGCAACAGGGGAGCCGGCTGCATCTCATCGGCATGGTCTCGCAGGGGCGAGTTCATTCCATGGATACCCATTGTCATGCTCTTCTTCAAGCCGCGAAGAAGGCGGGCATCAAGGAAGTGTTCGTGCAGGCGATTCTTGATGGTCGTGACACGGTGTATAACGCGGGAATCGATTTTGTGGCGACGCTCACGAAGAAAATGAAAGAAATGAAGATCGGAAAAATTGCGTCCCTGTCTGGTCGGTACTACGCCATGGATCGAGATCATCGATGGGATCGCACGCAAAAAGCCTACCAGGTGATGGTCACAGGGGAAGGCGCACAGGCCACGGATCCGCTAGAAGTGATCAAGGCGTCGTATCAAAAGGAAGTCTATGACGAAGAGTTTGAACCCACGGTGATCGTAGAGAATGGGCAGCCGGTTGGTCTCGTGCAAGACAACGATGCCGCGATTTTTTTCAACTTCCGTCCTGACCGCATGCGAGAGCTGTGCAAGGCGTTTGTGCTTCCGAGTTTTGATGAGTTCGAGCGCAAACCCGTCGCCAATCTGTTTCCCGTCACAATGGCTGAGTATGAAAAAGGATTGCCTGTCGAGGTGGCGTTTCCTCCAGAGGTCATCGAAAAGACGCTCGCACAGATTCTTTCCGAACACCATCTTACCCAGCTGCACATTGCGGAAACCGAAAAGTATGCGCACGTGACGTTCTTCCTCAACGGGACAAAAGAAGAGCCGTTCCCCGGAGAAGAGCGTGTCATTATTCCAAGTCCGAAGGTAGCGGCGTACAACGAAGCGCCAGAGATGAGTGCGTGGCAGATTACCGAGCGTGTTATCAAGGAAATGCGAGACAACAAATTTGATTTTATCGCCATGAATTTTGCCAATCCCGACATGGTGGGACACACGGGAGATCTTGCGGCGACGATCAAGGGGGTTGAGACGGTCGACGAGTGTGTCGGAAAAATTGTTGAGGAAACACTTGCCCGTGGAGGACACATTTTTATTACGGCAGATCATGGGAACGCTGAGGAGATGAAAAATTTGCGGACCGGAGCAATAGACAAGGAGCATGCAACGAACCCCGTTCCATTTCTTATCATTGGTAGGGAGTATGAAGGACAACCTTCGATTTCTGGCGAAGTGCCAGAAGGGGATTTGTCGCTCATGTCTCCGGTGGGTATGCTTGCTGATGTGGCTCCCACTATTTTGGCGGTGATGGGGATTGAGCAACCACCCGAGATGACGGGACAGGTGCTTGTGTAGTATGCGCCAGCAGATCGCAAAGGTTCTCAAGATGCTCAAAAAACGTTGGCCCAACCCAGGAGCGATGGAGATTGGGAATCCGTATCAAAATTTGGTGGGAGTGATGTTGTCGGCGCGCACGCGTGATGAACAGGTGCTTAAGCTCATGCCAGGATTTTTCAAGGCATTTCCGACGGTTGGGAAACTTGCTGGTGCGACGACAAAACAAATCGAATCGAAAATTAACACGATCGGGATGTACCGGCAGAGGGCGAAGAATCTGAAGAAGATGGCAGAGCAGGTGGTGAGGGGGAAAGGGGGCAGAGGTGGAAAGGGTGAAATTCCGAATACGATGGAGGAACTTGTTGAGCTTGCGGGAGTTGGCCGCAAGACGGCAAGTGTGGTGCTTGTTGCGAGTTTCAACACACCGGCCATCGCTGTGGACACACATGTGCATCGTGTTACAAATCGGTTAGGATGGGTGAAGACGAAGTCGCCGCAGAAGACGGAAGAGGCATTGCTCAAACTTGTTCCCGACCAGTACAAACACGCGGTCAATCAAGTTTTCGTAAAACACGGCCGCTACATCTGTATAGCCAAACCTCGGTGCTGGGCTTGTCCGGTACGTGATCTGTGCGCGTTCAAAAACAAGAATTTCGTAGCTCCCAAGAATGCCGATGCGATTCTTGAGGATATGAAGCGGCGGGAGAACGCACTCGAAGACTTACGACAGAAGGCTGTTGTGTGATGTGAAATTTTTTCGCTGGCGGAGCCGGGTCAGCCTTACGAAGCTTCCCCTCCACCATCAAAAAAATTTCACATCACACAACAGCCTATTTAGAGCGTATGAACATCGACCACAAACTTTCCCACGGCCTCTTTAATCTCGCGCGATCCCATTGGATCGGACGACACCTAGCCATTCTCGCAGGCACCCATATCGTCTGGCTAATGCTTGGAGTTTTGTTGGCGGCCACGGCCTGGAATAAAGAAACGCTCACGTTTACCGTCGACCGGTATACATTGCTTCTGCTTGTTTTTCTGTTACCAGCTTGGGGTGTGACGATGTTGTTGTCCAAATTTGTGAATCGTGAACGACCGTTTGAGGAGCTTAAACAAAAGCCTCTCATTGCGCCGTTCGTTCGAACTGCCTCATTCCCCAGCGCTCATGCGACGTTTGCGTTTTCGATGGCCGCGATGTGTAGCTTATTTTTCCCAAGCATTTTACCCTACATGCTTGGGGCGGCGTTGATCGTGGCCCTTGGTCGCGTGGCTGCTGGACTCCACTTTTTTTCTGATATCATTGTTGGAGCCCTTGTGGGATTTGGGGTGACACCCTACGCAATGGCTATTATCATGGTGGCACTAGGGTATGACTAAAAAAATTGTGTGCGTTTCAGGAGGCTTTGATCCGATTCATGTCGGACATGTTCGAATGATCCAGGAAGCGGCAGCGTTTGGCGACGAACTTGTCGTGATTATTAACAACGACAACTGGCTCATGAAGAAGAAAGGTTATGTATTCATGCCACAGGACCAGCGTCGGGAGATCATTGAGGCCATTCGTGGCGTGTCGCGTGTTGTGTTCACAGCGCATGAGCCGGGATTTGAGGATCGCAGCGTATGCCGCGAGCTTCGAGAAATTCGCCCGGATATTTTTGCGCAGGGCGGTGACCGCGATCTTACGGACGCACTCGATCCGAACTCGTCCCAAAATCCCGAGGCCAAGCTGTGTGCGGAGCTTGGAATCGAAATCATGTACGGCGTCGGCCGGGGCGGGAAAGTTCAGTCGAGCTCCTGGCTGACCGCCGAAGATCGAGACATACGCGACTGTTTTTGCGGTTCAGGTTCTAAGTATCGTGAGTGTCATGGCATGTAATATGATTCGACTCATTGGAATTCTTTTGGGGATGGCCCTGCTCGTGGGGATTGTTCTGTCAGGTTCCTATATCTTCGACGCGTACCTTGTTTCGCCAGACGATGATGCTCAGGCGGTGAGTATCACCATTGAAGAGGGCGCCTCCGTTGAAGCGATCGCCACACAGCTTGAAGATGAGGGGATCATCACAAGTAAATTTTTTTTCAAAATGTATACGCGGTTGTCTGACGCTGTTCTTCAGGCAGGGATATTCGAGCTCAAGCCTGGGATGAGTTTACGATCCGTGGTGCAAGAACTCGGGTATGCCGCGGCGCAGGAAGTACAGATCACGATTCCAGAAGGATTCACGATCGATCAAATCGGTGAGGTGGTTGTAGAGGCGTTGCCCGAGATTGAGTTAACCGACTGGAAGGCTGTCGTGAGTGCGCAAGGGAGACGCGTATTGACTGAGGACGAAATCCTTGCAGGAATTCCCAATGACCAAGGACTCGAGGGGTATTTGTTTCCAGATACCTATCGATTCCGTGCGGATGCAAACGCATCGACGGTGGTTGAGACGATGATACTCACATTGCAAAGACGGCTCGCAGAGAACGACATTGCCATACCACGTAACTTGATCTTCGAGGGAGGTCTCACGTTTCATGAGATGCTGACATTGGCCTCGATCGTTGAACGGGAGGTTCGCGATCCGGAGGACATGAAACTCGTCGCAGGTGTTTTCTATACGCGCATGAAAATCGGAATGGCGTTGCAAGCGGACTCTACGGTGAATTACGTGACGGGAAAGGACGACGCGTCCGTCAGTCTTGAAGACAGCAAGGTTCACTCTCCGTATAACACGTATCAAAATCTTGGCCTGCCGCCCGGACCGATTAGTAATCCGGGGATGAACGCGATCCTCGCGGTTCTCAATCCAACCGACTCGGACTATCTTTACTTCCTTACGACTGATGAGGGAGAGGTGGTGTATGCAAAAACATTTGATGAGCATGTGAGAAACAAATATCAATATTTGAAATAGGTGAGATTTTATTCTCTTTGAGAAAAAGTCGGTAGTCGGACCTGACCCCAAAAAGACACAGGTAACAATTTTTCGCAGGTGAGAAAAAAAGTATCCAAAAAATGAAAAGCCCGCCGTTGCTGGTGAGCTTGGGCGGGCAGTGCCAGCTTAGCTGGCCAGGCGAGCCAGGTGGCTCTCGTGGGTGGGCTGGATCTTGGTCGATCTGGTTCGGTCGCACCAGCGGTTCATGCGCGGTCGGCGAACAGTTCGTCGAGCAACTTGTGGTATTGGAGAGCCAGGCGCAGATGACGGCCGCGCTCGGTGAGATCCGCGCTGATCTCGGGGCGCTTTGGGGTGTCGGGGGTGTTCTGATCGATGTAGCCAGCGAGGGCGTCGATCTCCTCGTCAGAGAGATCTCCTCCCGCCCTGAAGCGGGCGAGCAGGCTTTGGGCTTGAGTAGAGTTGATGACGTTCATGGATTCTCCCTACTGGTAATGAATGAACCAGGTCGAAACTGTAGGTTATTTCGACTGAAACGTCAATCCGGGGAGGCTGTGCTAAAATACCGACTCTATGAAGGAGTTTGTTTTACAAGATGATTTTGACCTTTCTAAGGCCTCGATTGACTACAGACAAGAGCTCAATCCTGAGCAGCTAAATGTCGTGTTGAATGGTGATGGGGCGTGTTTGGTTTTGGCGGGGGCCGGGTCGGGGAAGACGCGAACGATCACGTATCGGGTGGCGTATCTGCTTGAGCGTGGCGTTTCACCCGAGAGTATTTTGCTCGTGACGTTTACGAACAAGGCAGCGAAAGAAATGTTGTCGCGGGTGGAGGGGTTGCTGGGGCGATATCCGACCGGACTTTGGGGAGGAACGTTTCATTCGATCGCGAATCGACTTTTGCGTATCAACGGCTCGCAACTGGGATACACGAGCAATTTTACGATCCTCGATCAGGAGGATGCAAAGTCTCTCATCAAGATCTGCATCAAAGCCCTCAATGTCGACACCACCTCACGTCGTTTCCCGTCGCCTGCGAAGGTGCATGCCATGATCAGCTACGCCCAGAACTCGGGGCGGGTCATGAGCGATGTGATCGAGAGCAAGTATCCAAGTTTTTTGGAGATCGCCCCGGTCATCGAGCGTATCGCTGAGCTGTATGCGCAGCGCAAACGTCAGGCAGATGCCATGGACTTTGACGACCTCTTGCTGAAGCTCCGTGAGCTCCTCTATCACCACGAGGGAGTCCGTCAGAAACTGGCTCATCAGTTTGAATATGTCCTTGTCGATGAGTACCAGGACACAAATGTTGTTCAAGCGGAGATTATCCGACAACTCGCGAGCGAGCATGGGAACGTGCTTGTCGTGGGCGATGATGCCCAGTCGATCTACTCCTTCCGTGCGGCCGAGATCCGAAACATCCTCGGCTTTCCGCAGACCTATGCGGATACTAAGACGTTCCGTCTCACGACGAACTATCGCTCCAGCCCGGAGATCCTTGCGGTTGCGAATTCGTCGATCACACAAAATAGGGAGCAGTTCAAAAAAGAATTGACCGCGGTGCGCGGCTCACTCGAGCGTCCCGGCCTTGTACCCGCGAGCAATGCCAGTCAGGAGGCACAATTTATCGCCCAGAAGATTTTGGCGCTTCGAGAGGAGGGAATGTCTTTGAGCGAAATCGCCGTTTTATTCCGTGCGGCCTATCATTCCCAGACGCTTGAGTTCGAACTGATGAAGCGAGACATCCCGTATGAGTATCGAGGTGGGCTCAAGTTTTTTGAGCGAGCGCACGTGAAAGATATCGTATCGCACTTGCGTATCCGTCAGAACCCAAAGGACGAAGTCGCGTGGATGCGCATTTTGGGACTTCTCAACGGTGTAGGTCTGACGAGCGCAGAAGCGATGGCATCGCAATTTAAGGGCTATGACTCACTCGCGGGAATCTTCAATGGTAGTCCCAAAATCCCTAAGCGCGCACAGGTTGGCTGGGAGGGACTGCGTAAGACGCTTGAAAAAATGGCACGCGAAGAACATCCCGCCGAGCTTATCCGAGCCGTGATAGCGGGCGACTACCGCGATTATCTTGAGGCCGAGTATCCGGACTTCATGGATCGGCTTGAGGACCTTGAACAGTTCGCGTTGTTTGCGGAAGGCTACACAAGTTTGCAGACATTTCTGGACGAGGTGTCGCTCACAGGGGAGTACGGGATCGTAAGGAATAACGAGGTAGCCCCAGGCTTTAGCCTGGGTGAAACTGAACGAGAAGATCGGCTGATTCTCTCGACCATCCATCAAGCAAAAGGTCTTGAGTGGGACGCGGTGTTTGTCATGCACCTGGTCGATGGCAAGTTTCCGATTGGCGCGGCGCTGGATGAAGACGGGGGGCTGGAGGAAGAGCGTCGGCTCTTTTACGTCGCCACGACTCGAGCGCGCAAGGAACTCTACTTCACCTATCCGATCATGAGTGGCTACGATACACTGATGCTCAGCCAGCCTTCGATGTTTTTGCAGGAGCTTCCTGATGGATTGCTTGAAGAGGTGAAGCTCAAGGCCGCGATCTCGCGACCAGTCCATGGATCGTTTTCAGACTCCGAGTGGGGCGATGGACCCACGATCGTGTTTGATGATCTAGGCGAGCGCACACAAAAGTCTGTACCAAAAATGAGTTTTTTAAGAGACATTGATGAGCTATAGGATTGCTTTCTCGAATGATTTTATGGTGGTATAGTATATTCAGATATGGGTTTTGAAATTTTTGTTTCGAATTATTTATTTGCTAGACCTTCGTTTTTTGAAGGATTTTCTCGTACGCTTGATCTGACAGGTAATTTTGATAGTTATAATGAGAGTCGTACTCCAGAAGAAGCTGACATACGTGCGACGGTAAACGACTGGCGAATGGTTGGTCAGGATATTTCCTCAGCCATACAAACTTATGGGAAAGAAATCGAGAAACAAGTGGATGCGGCGAATGGGTAGTATGCCTCATCAAACAGAAGAGATTCAGAGGATGGATAAAAATATCGCGACCGTACAACACCAAGAATTTTCAGGACCGATTCCGCCCCCATCCCTTTTTCGAGAATACGACCAGATTGTCCCAGGTGCCGCTGAAAGACTGTTGCAGATGGCCGAGAAACAAGCTGCACATCGCATATTGCTTGAGCATTCTGTCATTTTGTCAGACATTAAAAAATCAGAACGAGGACAGAGGTTTGGGTTTTGTATTGCGGTATTTGGACTCGTCTGTGCGTTTGCACTTGGTTTGATTGGAAGAGAGATCGTCGCAGGTATTATTGGTGGTGGAACACTCGTTTCCCTGGCGAGTGTTTTTGTATACGGTCGTCGGCAAAAAGAAATGGAACGAAAAAAGATGAGAGAAAGTAGCTTGCAAAAGTAGTTTTATTGTCTATTGATGAGGATACGATTACTCGACAAGTAACAGGTGGCGATGTACAGAAGAGGAAGAATTTTCGTGTCACAAGAATGTATGACATGCTGACTCGAGTTATGGCTGGATACGAAAGCACGCATCTCCTCCAGAAGGCTCGAGTGGAACTCTACCGCGGTCTCATCAAGGAAGAACTTGCACAACTTTAACAATCAACTATGAATTACAACGAAGCGTCGCTTGAGATGCACAAGCGTTATAAAGGCAAACTTTCCGTCGAATCGGTCGTCGCCATTGAGAACAAAGACGACCTCTCAACAGCCTACACGCCAGGCGTGGCTGAGCCGTGTCGTGTGATCGCCGCGGACAAAGAACGTGCTTGGGATCTGACGATCAAGGGTCGAACCGTGGCTGTGGTGACGGATGGGTCGGCGGTCTTGGGACTTGGGAACATCGGCCCCGAGGCTGGACTTCCGGTCATGGAAGGCAAGGCGATTTTGTTTAAACGCTTTGCCGGTATCGACGCGTTCCCGATTTGTCTTGCGACACAAGATGTTGACGAGATCGTCGAGACGGTAAAAAGAATTGCTCCTGGATTTGGTGGAATCAATCTTGAGGACATCGCAGCGCCGGCGTGTTTTGAAGTGGAGCGTCGGCTCATCGAAGAGCTCGATATTCCAGTCATGCACGACGACCAGCATGGCACGGCGGTGGTGGTGCTGGCGGGACTGTTGAACGCGCTTAAGGTGGTTGGAAAGAAACTTGAGGAGGTGTCTGTTGTTATCTCAGGTGCAGGTGCTGGCGGGATGGGGATTACACATCTTCTCTTTGAGGCAGGAATGACAAAGCTCGCCATGATTGATTCTAAGGGCATCATCGCTCCGGGTCGTGAAGGGATGAATAGCTACAAGGAGAAACTTGCCGCGCGAATCAATTCCGAAGGCCGTACGGGTACGTTGGCCGACGCGCTTGTGGGGGCGGATGTGTTCATCGGCGTGAGTCAACCGGGACTCGTCACGGCGGACATGATACGCACGATGACGGAGAAACCAATCGTGTTTGCGATGGCCAATCCTGTCCCTGAGATTATGCCCGATGAGGCGCGTGCTGGCGGAGCTGCAGTGGTCGCAACAGGACGATCAGATTATCCAAACCAGGTGAACAATGTTTTGGCCTTTCCTGGGATTTTCAAGGGTGTGTTTGAGGGTAGACATCGTCGCATCACGCCGGCGATGTACGTCGCTGCCGCGCACGCGCTCGCGAAGCTCGTGCCAGAACCAACCAGCGAGAAGATCATGCCATCGCCGTTTGAACCAGGCCTTGCGAACGTGGTGGCGGAAGCGGTGAGGAGGGCTGTATAATCGAGGTATCAATAATTAAGCCTAGCATATGAACATGTTCGAAGGTCGACGCCGACTTGTACGTCCAGAATCCAAAAAGTCAGAGATAGAATTATCTCCAGATTCAGATAAGGATGTTATGCGGATCCCCGGGAAAGTTGATTATGACATTGATGTTGAGGAACTTCCTGATCCTGGGTTGAGTCCCGAGGATATGGTGATAGAAAGAGAGAACCCCGTTGTCTCCGATGTTGACGAGGAGAAAGGTCCAGAGTTCGATCCAGCCGACACCTCTTCAGATGAACCAGATGAATCTGAACCAGGAGAAGGTCTGCCAGAACATGAGAATTCTGTAGGTGGGGTTGTTGGATCAAGACGAATGGGACGGTATGCCGAGACGGCGAAGTTTCCAGAACGTAAATGGAAGCGAGGGGACAAGCATCGTGGAGCTGAAAAACCACACAAACAAAGTCGTCGTCCTACAGGGAAGGAAGGAAGCGATCAAGAAGATGTTGCGGCTTAGCTGATTGTGAACTTCTCTCATCACAATCCCCAGAAGGGAAAGACTCGTTGGGGTTCCATGATCACAACGATCATGGCTGTATTTTTGTTGTTTATCATCTTCGTTGTGGCGGTGCGGTGGTTTCGCTCGGAGCCAGTCGAAGAAGAGTTGGTCGTCTCGTCTATTGCCAATGTGCTCAAGCCCGATCCTATCTCGCAAGCCGTGATCGATGGAGCAATTGATACGCAAAGCCGTGAGGCAACGCTCAACTGGATGGCGAGTGGTGAGCGCGTCGGTGCGGCCACACGTGGGGAGAAAGACGACCGCTATTATTTTGAGATGAAGACATCTCTTCCCGAGATCGATCGGGAAGTTTCGTATTACCAAGTTTGGCTTTTGAGTCGACTCCCTTATGATTTTTTTTCGTTGGGCGAGATGGTGACGGATGAAGAAGGATATTTTGTTATCGAGTGGCAGGCACCGGACGCCGAAGATTACTCAAGCTACACGCAGGTGATCATTACGGTGAATCAGTACGATGGCAGTTCAGATCCAGGAGCGCACCTGGTCGAGGGAGAGTTTGGGAATTAGTTATACCTTTGTCATCCTGAGGAGCGAAGCGACGAAGGATCTCCTAATGGTAAGGAGATCCCTCACTACGTTCGGGATGACAAGGATTTAAATCTCATGATCAAAGTGAAATCCACTTGAACGAGATTTGAACTCGGCCTGGAGTGTCGCGCCGCGTTTCCAGACGCCTGAGCCATATCGACTCTGAAGTTTATCGAGCGCAGAAAGGATGGAAGTCATGTTTCGTTCTTTTTTGAATAGCGACGGCTGAGTTGAACCATGACAAAGAAGAGACGTAGAAAGTCCGATCAGACGGACGTCTAGAAGGCAAATCGGTTTAAGGATGTTCCACGCCATCTGAAACAGTCGTATTCCGTCCGCGGTAGGTTCATGGAAGGTGCGTTGTTCACCGTGACTCGTGAAGTCCCCGAAGCGTACAAACGCTGTTACACGTCTGGCGGTCACTCCATCGCGGCGCATGCGCCAGCCGACTTTGTCCGCAAGTCCGAAAAGGTAGTGCTTGAGGACACGCGGGTCGCTGGTGTTTTGTGGGAGCGTGTAGGAGTGGCCATAGGATTTTGGTTGGTTGCTGTCATTGCGAGCGACAGTCGGGAGCGAAGCAATCTCTCGTCCCCATGCCGCTTCGTGGAGCCAGGCGCCATAGCTGTGGAATTCTGCCTTGAGATTTTTCAGTGGAAACTCGCGTAGCTGTTTGAAGTTTGAGATGCCCAATGCGTTCAATCGCTCTTTGATCCGCGAGCCGATTCCGCAGAGGTCGTTGAGTTCGCAGCGATCAAGGAGGTTGAGGACTTCGTGGGGGCGGACGACCGTGAGGCCATTGGGTTTGACCGTCTCGGACGCGAGTTTGGCCATGAGCTTGTTTGGGGCGATGCCAATAGAGGCGGTGATATGTTCGCCGAGTTCCTCGCGAAGTCTCGATCGGATTGCTTGTGCCATGCACGTCGCCCCGAAGTAGTCCTCCGCTTCCTCGGTAATATCTAAAAAACTTTCATCTACGCTAAACGGTTCCACGTTTGGCGTAAAGGATTCGTAGATTGCGTTAAAGCGATGCATGATGTCGGAGTATTTTTCTGGATCGCCTGGATACAAAATAATCGGTGGACAGACTTTTTTTGCCTCCCAGGTCGACATCGCTGTTTTGACGCCGAGTCGCTTTGCTTCAATCGACGCGGTTGCGACAATTGAGCGCTCTTGCGACTTACCCGTGATGCCGATCGGTTTCCCACGCAAAAACGGATTCGCCTGCTGTTCAACAGAGGCGAAGTATGAATTCATGTCGATGTGGAGGATGATCCGGGCAGTGTTATCCATCGGTATAGAGCTCGACTAGGCGCCACTCGAGGAACTCGGGGTCGAGTTTGAGTTTAAAGCAGTTGGCGGCGTCGGAGACAGAGAAATAGAACACACGTTTGGCGCCTTCACGCGCGGTATGCACCAGGTTCACGTGATCGATTTTGTACTCACGTTCGTTCCAACGCATGGCACGCACAAGCACACGGTTGTCTATGAACGCGACCGTGACGTCGATGGGGTCATTGAGCATTTCATGCATAGACTGGGACGCGTAGAGTACGACGATTAATTATTTGTCGGATCGTCTGTTTAAGTCGACGTCGACTGGTTCGAATCTTTAGTGCACGGAACCCCTTTACGATCCGTTTGTCCTTTTGTCGAGGAAGGAATGCGAACGTATTGAGGTGGTGACGCAATATAGTGGTAGACATAGGAGTTAGGTGGTTAGGGGGTTAGGTGGAAAGGTGGGGAGGTGAAATTTGACAAACTAAAACCCCACGGCCAGGTGTGGATCCCTTCACACCTCGTCATGGGATCTCAAATTGTCAGGAAGTAGGCGATTGGGTTGTAGGCAGATAGGTTGTAGCAGATTGAATTTACTACAACCTACAACCTATCAACCTAGTTTCTATACCGGCTGGAACTTTCGAATCACCGCTCTCACGACTCCTTGAATGATACAGTCTTGGACATAGATCGGTTCCATGGTGCTGTTTGCGGGTTGAAGACGGATTCTGTTTCGTTCACGATGAAAACGTTTAAGTGTGGCGAATGCATTATCTAGAAGTGCCACGACAACTTCACCATTACGTGGGCTTGGATTTCGTTCAATAACCACGAAATCACCATCCAGAATCCCGTCTTCGATCATGGAGCGTCCTTTCACGCGCAGAACATACGAATTGGCACCATCCAAAACGAAATCGACTGGAACGGCCATGGCTTCGTGCTCCTCCACAGCTTCAATTGGTTCACCGGCCGTGATCAGGCCTGCGAGTGGGAGCATCACGGATGCCCTTCTTGGAACTTCTTCTACGAGTTCGATAGATCGTGCCTCGCCCTCTTCTCCGGCCGTGATGAGTCCTTTTTCCAGAAGGGTTTGCACGTGGCCGTGAATGGTCGCCGGGGAGGAGAGGCCAAAGTGATCAGCGATCTCACGGTAAGAGGGAGCGTAGTCGTTGTCCTCTAGATGTTTGCGTATGAAGTTCAGAACCTCGGATTGTTTCTTGGTAAGAGGTGGCATAGAGATTGTTCGGTTTATGTTCGTATAGTAGCCCGAACAAAAACCGAACGCAATAGATGCGTGTGGATAACTGGAAGTCACTCCTTATCCCGAAGTGATCCCCACGCGTCCCCTGACAGGCTTCTGGCATTTTGCTATCCTCGAGCGAGTGTACGAAGTAGTGAGCTTGTCGAACTATGAAAAAAACCGTTGAGTCTGTCACCCAAGGCCACCCCGATAAAGTTTGCGATCAGATTGCGGACGCCATTGTCGACGAGTATCTTCGACGCGATAAGCAAGCGCGTGTGGACATCAATGTACTAGGGAGTCATGGCATGATCATGATTGGTGGAGAGGTCACCAGTACAGCTGATTTTGATCTGGGAGAGCTTGCCAAACAGGTGTACACAGAGATTGGATACAAAGACGATGTCGAGGTATTCGTGAACATTGATACACAATCCGCAGAAATGAAGCGTGTGCACAATGGGGTGACAGATAATGTGGTCGTGAACGGCTTTGCCACGAATGAAACACGCGAGCTTTTGCCGCGTGCGGTTGTCTATGCCCATAATCTCGCTCGACGTCTGGACGATCTGCGCAAAACCGACCCCGCGTTCTCTTGGCTCAAACCAGATGGCAAGATTCAACTCACGATGGACGGTGATCGTGTGTGTGGTGTGACGGTTCTCGCGTCCCATCAGGTGAGCATCGACGAGAAAGACGTGAAGACCGCGCTCTTGGAACGTTTGCTTGTACCGATTCTTGGGGAGAATGGTGTGGCGATGTACATCAATCCTATCGGGACGTTTATTGATGCAGGATTTAAAGCGGATTCTGGAGCGAGCGGGCGCAAAATGACCGTCGACACCTACGGCGGACTTATTCCCCAAGGAGACAAGTCGATCTCGGGCAAGGATCCATCTCGCGTGGATCGTGCAGGTGCCTACATGGCACGGTTCACGGCGCGCTACCTGGTCGAGCAAGGCTTAGCGACTTCCGCGATGGTGAGTTTGGTCTACTCGATGGGACGAGCGGAGCCAGTGCATCTGTGTGCGACCGGCATGGGCGAGAAATCGCGCGGGGCAAAAATGGATTTAACAGAGTTACTCAAGAAGACATTCGACTTCCGTCCAGAGGCAATTGCTGAACGACTTAATCTGTTTCAACCAGTGTATCGCGCGACGGCTGCGTATGGGCATTTTGGTCGCGCCGGCTTCCCGTGGGAAGAGTCTGTTGTGATATAGTGGGTGCGTATGGGCACCTCCAAGAAAAAAGATTCGAGTTTCTCAATCGCGATCGTGGTCGTGATTGTTTTGATCGCCAGTGCGCTTCTCATTCTTCGCCCAAGCCCTGAACAAGTCGTCGCTGTATCACAAGACAATGTGTTACGTGTAGAGGGAGTTACTCGGTCAACGGGAACGGTGCTGATTGAACGTCTTGATGGCGTGGAAACCACCATTCCGAGTCTTCTGAGTCCTGTGTATGAAGTGACTCTCTCGGGTATTGGAACACTTGAGCAAGCCGAATTTTTATTTTCGTTTTCAGAATTCAGTGCTAGGGCTTCTCTTCAAGAGGTTGTGATCTATCAGTTCAATCGAGAGACGCTTTCGTGGGAAGCGATCCCAACGTTTTTTGACTTAGGTGCACAGATGCTCACCTCCGAGCTCGACCTTTCCGGAAGTATACTAGTAGGACTGGGAGAGCGTGTGCTATAATTTGAACAACATTTTTAAATGTTCATTGTCTTATGCCCGCAAAAATAAAAAAGGTCACTGCCTCACCCGTTCCAACCAAGAAGGTTGTTGCAAAGAAGGCTCCCGCAAAGAAAGCTATCGTGAAGAAGGTGGTTGCAAAGAAAGCGAAGCCTGTGATGCGTGTGAAGGTTTCAGAACAGACTGTTCCTGTTGTAACGGTTGTGGAGAAGGAGGTACACACATCGCATGGACCTGTTGAGGTGCATCACAAGTACGTGTTTATTGGGACGTGTCGCAACTGTGAGCACATGCCGATGAGTGTCAATAAGCTCGTGGCTGTTCTTTCCATCGCGATTGCGATTCTCTCGGGCATGCTTATCTCCACCTCTCTTCCCATGAACTTTGAACTCCCATCGATTTCCATGGGATCAATCACAAATTGGATTACGCCTGATTCCAATGTACAGAATCTATGAAACAGCTTAGTCTCATTTCTCTGGGCGCTCTGGTGCTTGTGGGGGCTGGGTGCGCGCCGGCCGCACAGGAGGAATCTTCCCTTACCTTTACCTACCCTGACCAACAAGAAGAAGCTTCTATGGCGACATGGACATTCCCTGGCGTGCTTGCAAGCGAGCAGATTACCGACAAGCAGATTCGCCTCTCGACAGAAAAAGGCGACATCGTATTTGAACTCTTCGCGGATACCGCCCCTCAAACCGTTTCAAACTTTGTGTATCTGACGGAAGGGAATTACTACAATGGACTGACCTTTCATCGTCGCGAAGAAGGGTTTGTCATCCAGGGCGGTGATCCAAGTGGGAACGGGTCGGGTGGACCCGGCTATGAGTTCCCTGACGAGCTCGACGACGATTACACGTACGAGCGGGGAATTGTCGCGATGGCAAATCGTGGACCAAATACAAACGGCAGTCAGTTTTTTATCATGCTAGGTGACACCCCATTGCCAAAAGCCTATACCATTTTTGGACGAGTGCTTGAGGGGATGGACGTGGTAGATGCGATTGTGGTAGGGGATGTGATGACCACCGTGACGGTTGAGAATCAAGCCCAATAAATATGTTCACAAAACGTCAGGTCGAATTTCTCGTCCCGGCGTTTTTGATTTGCGTGCTTGCGGTGCCGTTTGCGGTCGGATGGCTGGCCTCGACCCCCCTCAGTCCCCCCTTGGAAAGGGGGGATGAACTCGAGTTCTCCTCCCTTTTACAAGGGGAGGTTGGGAGGGGTCTAGTTGCCGTCTCCCACGTTCCTCTCCCCGACGAAGTTCGTGGCCTTTATTGGACAGCGGTGACAGCCACGAGCTCGCGCGCTGACGAGCTCCTTGCATACATGCTCGAGTCTGGGCTCAACACAGCCGTGATCGACGTAAAGATGGACAATGGAGCGTTACTCGAGCCGATGAAATTCGAAGACGTTCTCGCGAAGTTGTATGACGCGGGTGTGTATCGCATTGCGCGCATTGCCGTCATGCGCGACTCCGCATTTGCGCTCTCGCACCCCGACCTTGCATTGGGGTCAGGTCGGGATATGGGACTTTGGCGGGACGCAACCGGAGCTGCTTGGCTGGATCCAGCTGCGCCAGAAGTGGCTGACTATGCCATCGATGTAGGCCGTCGATTCTACGAAGTCGGCTTTGACGAGATCCAGTACGATTACGTCCGGTTCGCGTCCGACGGCGCGATCAGTTCCATCATCTATCCCGTGTATCACACGAGCGAATCTAAAATTGAGGCCATGCAACGATTCTTCGAGCGCGTCGGCGGAGCGATGCGCAAGGAGGGCATTCCGGTATCGTTTGATGTCTTTGGCATGACCTTCTGGTCCCTTCATGACTACAACATCGGTCAACGTCTGATTGATGTGTTGCCGTACGCAGATTGGGTGTCGCCGATGGTCTATCCCTCGCATTATGTCGATGGGTTTAAAGGCTACGCAAATCCTGCACTGGCTCCGTACGAGATCGTGAAGATGTCGTTGGACGAAGGGTTGCGACTCACACATGGATTTTTTGCGGGCAGTGATGAAGAGCTTGCCGCGCGATTTCGTCCGTGGCTCCAGGATTTCGATATCGGGGCCGTGTACACCAGTGATTATATTGAGGCACAAATCCAAGCTGCCCGCGATGCCGGTGCCTCTGGTTGGATTTTATGGAACGCACGCAACGTGTACGAGAGGGCGGAGTATTTCTTACAATAAAGACTTTTGCAGAGGTCTCAATGATAAAACCCCATCGCATGGATGGGGTCGCAAGGTGCTACTTGATAACGGTGAGTGCGCGGTCGGAGGAGCCACGCAGGAAGGGGAACAGTGTTCCCGCTTCGAAGTGCCTGATCAGCTCATCGACGAACGTCTGCAGCCTGCTGCCGGCGTCTTTGAAGCTGTTACTGTGTCCCTGTCGATCCGGGTGGGAAGGGTCGCTGAAGTGCCAGAAGGGCAGACTGCCGAAACCGGCGAGCTTTGCCTTGTTGACCTTCAGGTAGCCGATGGTGTCGGCAATCATCTCTCCCACCAGGGGGAAGACGCCCGTGTCGCTCCAACGTCCCAAGAAGAACAGGTACGGCACGCCTTTCTTAAACCCCACCAAGTAGGGATCGATCAGGGTGCGCCATGCCGGATCCTCCCACTCGCGTCCCGCCACGTCGTGGTAGGGAGTGGCGATGACCAGGTAGTCGAAGAAGGTTCCGACACGCTCGATGATCGTGACGATGTGATCCGGGATCATGTCGCCTTCGTAGCGGGAGAACGGACGCGTGCGCCGGTTGAACATCTGGAAGAGATGCGCCCATTCCTGCGTCCCAAACAGCCCGGCAAAGTCCCGCACCGCCTGATCAGGTCTGGGATCACTGTCATCCCAAGTATTGGGCTGATCCACGTGAGATCTGACGTACCAGACTGGTGCGGCCATGAAGAGGTCAGCCGTGTGCTCGATTGGGATGGCCGTTCCTGGCGCGAGGAGCTCATGCTCCTTGAGGAACCGGATCGTCGTCGCGAACTCGCTGTTCGCCCTCTGGAACGCGGCGGTGTCGGCGGCGGAGCTCCGGCGCGAACGAAGCCTCTCGGGGTTTCCCACGAGCATGTTCAGGATTTTGGTGGACATCCTGACACCGGGAACCAGGTAGCCCGCGTCTCGCAGCGTAAGCAGTGCGTCCATTGTCACCAGGAAACGATCGTACTCGACCTGCAGGGTGTTGGCCTGCGCGATCATGGACAACCCCCTTAGGCGTTGGTTCCTGCTGGTGATGCGAGCTGCTTCTTCGCTCCTGTTCGTCCCCAAGGTGAACGACACTCCCTGACCCTGCAGGCCAGGAAACACCTCCTCCAGGTACGTCTGGACGAACGCGGAGAGTTCCGTGTCGTTTTCGATCTCGACGGTTTCTCCGACTTGTGTCCCGATGACGCCCCCGAAGGGTGCGTTGGCGAACGCCTTGCGTACCTCCACGGCCTCCACGACCTTGGCGCGGACATGGTAGGGCTGACGGGAAGCGAGGGTAGGAAGCTGCGCCACCTCTTCCGCGAGCACGGGCAGGGACGCTACGGAACAACCGTTCAGGGCGCGGAACCTGCCCTCACGTCTCGGGTCGTTGATGAGCGTGAACTCGACCGCGAGCCCGACTGCGAGCGGCACGGCACATTCATCCTGGTGGATGAACACATCGCCGCTGGTGTCGAACGGAGCTCCGATGAGTGTGGTGGCTCGACCGATGAAGCCGAAGCTTCTCTCCGGTACGGCGATCACTTCGCCCAGTAGACGAGGAAGAACCCTGAGATCAGAGGCCATTTGAAGAGCAGCAGACACGAGTGACTCCAGATGACGTTCAGGAAGATCAATCCGGCAGATTCCGGTTTGAAACTCACACGACGTCATACGTGTGAATTGCTGTATAGATACAAGATTTAATCGAGTTTGTCAAGGAATTGTCTGGAATCCCATCGAGTTTTGCAGGGATCTGATGAGCTTTCTGTTATAATGATTCTATGCGCGGCACCATCAGTGAGAAAACGTTTTACCAATATCTCAAGTGTCCGAATTGGGTCTATTTTGATGCGCATGCGGGGGAGACTCGGCCACATGAGCTCCTCATGGCCAGGCTTCAGGATGATGGATTGGTTGAGGAAAAAGAGCGCGAACTTCTTTCGGATCGCCAGGATCTTGTTGAAGTTACGGCGGAGGATCCAGACGAAGCATTCAATCAAACGCTTGCGTTTATGCGTGAGGGTCGTCAGACGATCTACCATGGGGTGCTCATCGATACGCACTGGGTCGGACATCCGGATATTCTTGAGAAGGTTGAGGGGCGTTCGCGCCTGGGCGATTATTATTACGTGGCTTCTGACATGAAGCGGTCGCGATTTATTCGCGATGATTACAAATTTCAGGGTTGTTTTTACGCCGAGCTTCTTGAGCGGATTCAGGGAGTGAAACCGGTACAGGGATATATCGTGACGCCCGACAGCGAGGTGTTGCCGTATCTTATTGAGGAGTTTGAAGCGGAGTATGAACTTACCCTCACAGAGATTGAAAAGATCATCGCGGGCAAACGTCCCGCCCACTTTGTCACGAGTGGATGCAAGCAGTCGCCGTGGTACAAGGAGTGTCGGAGCGAGTCAGAGAGTTGTGACGATTTGTCGCTTCTC
This sequence comes from Candidatus Uhrbacteria bacterium, assembly GCA_016206085.1. Classification (GTDB taxonomy): domain Bacteria; phylum Patescibacteriota; class Patescibacteriia; order UBA9934; family GWF2-40-263; genus UBA12478. The sequence continues at coordinate 17,986 of JACQSF010000022.1, read as the reverse complement.
AATCGCGTGTGGCGCGAAGAAGTGCGAGCGCTTGAGGAAGCGGGAGTGCAGACGCTCAGCGAGCTTGCGCTCAAGTCTGTTCCCGAACTTGAACATCTTGTTCCGACGGTGAGTTCAAATCGTCTTGAGATCATGCGCGATCAAGCGATCGCGATCAAAGAGTATCGCCACATCATTCGCGGGACCGCGGAGCTCCCCGAAGCGGATGTTGAATTATTTTTTGACATCGAGAGCGATCCATTACGAGATTTCGATTACTTGTTTGGGGTGTTAAAGGTCACCGCTCAGGGGGAGGAATATATTTCCTTTTTTGCGAGCTCACCAGAACAGGAAGGGGCGATGTGGGGTGAGTTTGTGCATTTCATCGAGCGTCACATTGACGCACCGATCTATCACTATGGGTGGTTTGAAGAAGAAGTGGTGCGACGATTCAGCGCCAAGTATGGAATCGGGGAGATTGCTCGTGAGGCGCTTGAGCGTAACAGGATCGATATTCTCAACGTCATCCGTCCGACGGTCATTTTTCCTCTCTCGTTTTATTCGCTCAAGGATATTGCTGGATACATTGGTTTTGAGTGGCGAGCCGATGATGCCTCTGGCGCGAACTCGGTCCTCTGGTTTGAAGAATGGCTCCAGAAGAAGTCGCCTAAAATTTTGCAGAAGATACTTGAGTACAATGAGGATGACGTCCGGGCAACGCACAAGCTCCAGAGATGGATTCGTGAACACGCGGTGCTATGAAAAACAAGATGGTTCCACTTATCGTCGTTGTTTTGGGAGTTTTTGTGGTGATGTTTGTCTTTGTTATCTCGAGCGAGCAGCGCGGGTCGGGAGATCTCGAAGAGGTACGTGATCCCTCCACTCAGCCGTCGGACGGCTTCGGTCGGGATGACACACCATTAACCGAAACGTCGTGTACCGAATCTAGTGGCACCTGGAATTCCTGCGGCTCAGCGTGTCGTACAGATCCCGATGCCATCTGTATTGAGTTATGCGTCGAGTACTGTGAATGTCAGGAAGACAGCCAATGTCCGTCAGGATATACGTGCGGTGACTTCGTCGACGACGTAGGTGTTTGTCTCTAAAGCTATGCGCAAACTGTTTACCCTTACGATTCTCTTGATTGCTCTAGGCGCTGGGCTGTACACACAACGTGTGGAGATATTGGAGTGGTACCGCGGTGTGACGGCACCTGTATTGCCGGAGGCGGTGTCATATGAAGAGGTGGCAGAGGTGGAAAAGGTGGATGAGGTGGTTGAGGAGAAGATTGTTCCTGACGAACCTCTTGAGGAAGAAACGGTGGAAGAGGAAGTCGCGGTTCTCGAGGAACCAAACGAGGAAGAAACGATTGAGGAAGTTGTTGAAGAAGAATCCGTCCTTCCTTCCTCGAAGAACCTCGCGGTACCGTTCACGTCACAGGCACCGAACGGAAATTGGGACGAGCCGTATCAGGAGGCCTGTGAGGAAGCAAGCGTGTACATGGTGCATGCGTATTTTTCGGGGATGGATGAAGGGAAGATTCCCGCATCGACCGCGAATGAAGCGCTCTTACAGATTGTTGAGTTTGAAATGGAGCTGTTTGGTTTCTACGAAGATACGACGACCGAACAAACGGGCGTGCTAGCGGAGCTTATGTACGGGCACACCTATCAACTCGTTGCCAACCCCACGGTCGAGGACATTCAGCGTAAACTTGTTCAAGGCCATCCAGTCATCGTTCCGGCCGCGGGACGACTGCTCGGTAATCCGTATTTCACGGCGCCTGGGCCGTTGTACCACATGCTTGTCATTCGCGGATATACAGAAGAGGGTCAGTTCATCGTCAATGACCCTGGGACGTATCGTGGCGAAGCGTACCTCTACGACTTTGACACGATCATGAACGCGATGCACGATTGGAATGATGGGGGAGAAATCACAGAAGGGAAAAAAGTTGTGCTCGTTTTGAGCCCGTAACTTGTATCTATGGATTACGTACTCGGTGGTGCGCTCGGGGGACTCATCGCATTTGTGTTTGCGATTCCAGCGATCGTACTCGAAATTACCGAAAAAGGGCGTGTGCAAGAGGCACCATTGCTCATCGACGTAAAATCGATTTTCGGTCTTAAGATTCGTCACAAACACGAAGTTTTTTTCATCGGATTACTTTTGCATATTGTGATTGGATTTCTCTTTGGACTCATTTATGTGGTGTTTGTTGAACAAGGATGGCTGTTCGTGACGCGTGCACCGTACACATTCCTGTCGCTCTTGGTGTATGCCATTTTGAGTTGGGTCGTTGCCAATATCGTCGTCTATCCGGCACTGGGATTTGGATGGTTTGGACTTAAAGAGGGGAAGCATGTCTGGGTCGAGACGATTGTATCGCACCTGATTCTCGGTATTTCACTCTGGCTCCTTGTTCAGTATTTCCAGCCGACATTTTTTAACCCGCCGATGTAATAGTCAATAAGAGATGCCGATCTGTGATCGGTGGTTATTTATTTGTGTCATTGCGAGGGAGCAACGCGACCGAAGCAATCTCCTCCGGCCTATCGAAAGGGATTGCTTCGTCGGTCGACGAGTGACTCCCTCCTCGCAATGACACATATGTTTTATGTCTTCCCCAGCCCTCTCTGTTGCCGAGTATCTCAAGCTCATCAACGATACATTACGACTCATTCCATCCGATCAAGTGGTGATAGAAGGAGAGGTTTCGGATTTTCGTGTTGCCCAGGGGAAGTGGGTGAGTTTTGACTTGAAAGACGAGCAAGCCCAGGCCGTGCTCAAATGTTTCATGACGACCTGGCAACTGAAGACCGCCATCGAAGACGGGATGCGTGTGCAGGTGAAGGGACATCCAAACGTATACGAACGATTTGGAACATTTAAACTCAATGTTGAAACGCTTGAGCCTGTTGGGGAAGGCGCGCTACGTCGGGCGTACGAACTATTGAAACGAAAGTTGGAGACCGAGGGTTTGTTTGATGTAAGTCGAAAGCGAGAGTTGCCACGTTTTCCGCAACGAATCGGGCTTATCACTTCACGTGATGCGGCCGCGTACGGTGACTTCCTACGGATTCTGAATAATCGTTGGGGAGGTGTGAAGATTCTGCATGCCCATGTTCACGTGCAGGGCCGTGAGGCAGTTGGGGAGATCGTGGGCGCGTTTGAGTATTTCAATAGACTTGATGATCGACCTGACGTCCTGGTGCTTACGCGGGGTGGTGGGGGGCTTGAAGATTTGCATGCGTTTAACGATGAGCAAGTCGCTCGCGCGATTTATGCGTCGAAGATTCCCGTAGTCGTTGCCGTAGGACATGAGCGGGATGAGTCCTTAGCAGACTTTGTTGCCGACGTGCGAGCGTCCACGCCTTCAAACGCGGCCGAGCGCATCGTTCCATCTCGAAGCGACGTTTCCTACGAGCTTGAAACCTTGACCGGTCACATGGAGTCGCGGCTCAGTCACACGATCCAGGATCGCGCATTTGTGCTTGAGCGCGTAACGAATCTTATTGGCTTCATCCTTGAGCGCCAGAAGGAACGCTTATCACGAGCCAAGGAAGGACTTCTGCTCCTGGTGAATAGTTGGCTGCCACGTCTGCGGGAAGGACTTGAGTCCTCAACTCGAGTTCTACGCCAAGTCGATCCCAAGCGAGTGCTTGCTCGCGGATACAGCCTTGTGACGGTTGGTGGCCGTGTCGTTCGCGATGCGTCGACCCTTGAAGTGGGGGGCGAAATCACGGTACAATTCGCCGCGGGTTGCGCCGATGCGCGAGTATCTCGTGTCAACAACAAAGGCCAGCAGAAACTCGTGCAGTTTGTTGGCCGGGGGCGTCGGATGACAATTTTGTGAGCCTGCCGAACAAAATTCGTCGCCGACGACACGCCGGCCTGTAAGCGAATCTATGACCACAAAGAAAAAGACGACCAATTTCACCGAAAGTTTTCAGGAACTTGAAGAGATCACGCGTTGGTTTGATTCCCAGGAGCAACTTGACCTCGACGTCGGTCTCAAGAAATTTGAGCGCGGACTAGAACTCGCCCAGGAGCTCAAAAAGAAACTAGCTGAGGTCGAAAACAAAGTCGAAGAGATTAAGCAAAAATTTTCAGAATAGTCTATGGCCTATCTTCTTTTTCGGTGGGTGATCAATGCTGTGGCACTCCTCTTGGTTGCCAACATCGTCCCAGGGTTCGGCGTGGAGACGTTCTACACAGCCCTTATCGCCGCGCTTGTTTTGGGGCTTGTAAATGCACTCATCCGTCCGCTTCTTTTCATCCTCACTCTCCCGGTTACTATCCTGACACTCGGTCTCTTCACGTTCGTCCTCAATGCGTTCATGATTCTTCTGGTCTCCACCATCGTGAAAGGCTTTACGGTTGAAGGATTCGTTCCAGCGCTCTTAGCCGCGCTCCTGCTCTGGGTCATCTCGCTTGGAACCAGCTGGCTTATTAAACAATCAAAAGAATCCTAGACGCCACGAGGCGTCTTTTCATATGGATCACTCCAACTCGCTCACACCTACGACACTCATTATCTCTGTTGGCGGCTCGCTCGTGGTACCAAATGGAGGAATCGATTATCAGTTTCTTAAAGACTTCAAAGCGCTCATTACCAAGCACCTCAAGAACGGGTGGCGGTTCGTGATCGTGGTGGGTGGGGGAGGAACGGCTAGGCAGTATCAGGAGGCGGCGCGCAAAGTAGGAAAACTCACACGAGATGACCTCGATTGGCTCGGAATTCATTCTACCCGTCTTAACGGTCATCTTATGCGCACGATATTGCGTGATGTTGCCCATCCGATCATGCTGAAAGATCCCACAGGACCGCTGCATCGTTGGACGAAGCCTGTGCTCGTTGCCGCTGGATGGAAGCCGGGCTGGTCGACCGACTATGTCGCAACCCGGTTGGCCAAGCGTCTCAAGAGTCATGTTGTCGTGAACCTCTCCAACATCGACTACGTGTACAACAAAGACCCAAACAAACATGCTGACGCCGAGGCGATCTGTGACATCACCTGGAAGGAATTTCGCAAGATGGTGGGGAATGAGTGGGATCCTGGCATGAACGTCCCGTTTGATCCAGTGGCTTCCCGTCTCGCACATCATAGCGGCATCAAAGTGGCCATTCTCAATGGAACCAACATGAAAAATCTCGACGGCCTGCTTAAAGGGGAACGATTCACAGGAACAGTCATCAAAAGTTAGATACTACAAGGTCAACTCGATTTCGATTTGACAGAAAAACTCAGAGTGGTTATTCTAAGGCTCGAACTGAAGATTTACCGTAGACAACGGGTTGCCCTTGTGGCATAAGTCCCGTCGAGGTGAACAACGAAAAAGTTTCACTTTTTCGACCTTGTTCTACGGCGTAAGTCCGTAGTTTATTTATTTAAAGGTCGAACCATTCACTAAACGCTCACCTATGCCAAAAACACGTGCACAAAAAGGAGAGATCGTTGACGAGCTTGCCCAAAAGATTGGGAAGATGAAATCTGTTGTGTTCACGAGAATCTCGGGATACACCATGGATGACGCCAACAGTCTCCGTCAGAAAGGACGTGAAGTCGGTGTGGAAGTCATGATCGCCAAGAAGACGCTCCTCAACCGAGCCCTTCAGAGCAATGGCTTCACCATTGCGTCAGATGAGCTCGAAGGCAGCATCCTCACCACCATCGGTTTCGATGATGAGGTCGCGGCCGCCAAGCTCATGGCCGATTTTGCCAAGGAACGCGAGACGATCCAAATCGTCGGCGGTATCCTGGAAGGGAAGTTTGTCGGCACGGACGCCATCAAACAGCTCGCCACACTCCCAAGCCGCGAGCAACTTCTTGCCATGCTGGTTCGCTCTCTGGGCGCGCCCATCTCTGGATTCGTCAATGTCCTTGCTGGGAATCTCCGCTCATTGGTCTACGTTCTCAATGCTATTAAAGCCACGAAGTAAATTCTTATGTCAGACGAAACAAAAACAGTAGAGGTTCCTGAGAAGTTTAAGAGCCTCGTCGCGTCGATCGAGTCCATGTCGGTTCTCGACCTCGCGGATCTCGTGAAAGTGCTCGAAGACAAGTTCGGTGTGAGCGCCGCCGCTCCAGCCATGATGATGGCCGCTGGCCCAGCCGCCGGAGCCGCCGTTGAGGAAGAGAAGACGTCTTTTGATGTCGAGCTCACCGCTGCTGGCGAGAATAAGATCAACGCCATCAAGGCGGTTCGAACCATCACCGGTCTTGGACTCAAGGAAGCGAAAGATCTCGTTGACGGTGCTCCAAGCATGGTCAAACAGGGAGTCGACAAGGCGACCTCTGAAGACATCAAGAAACAGCTCGAAGAAGCTGGCGCCAAGGTCACCATCAAGTAACCTAACAAAAAATCCCCTGAGTTTCTCAAGGGATTTTTGTTTTACTGACGATAGAGTTTTGTTCCTTCGATCGAGATGACATCCGGATCGTCCGTCGTGGTAAGGACATTCATTTCATATTCCTTTGCTCCGTCGGCGTAGACTTTCTTTACGAGAATGGATCCATCCAGGAAACGTTCCGTGATTTCGTAGGTCCCTTCCTCCTGATAGCTTGAATCGGTGGTGAGTGTATAGTGGCCATTTTCAAACTCATAGATCATCCACCATTGATATTCCGCTTCAGGACTGGCTTCCCCGCGCCAGGTTCCGGTGAGTTCGTCGACGGGAATTTGGATGTTTGTTTGTGGCCAGAGGAAGAACCCACCAACAATGACGACGGCGAGGACAAGAAGGACGATGTGATGTGCTTTCATATTATTCCAAGTGACTTGGAGCGATTGAATACAATTTTGATCCAGCCAGGACGTAGATGGTATACCCAGATTCGTCTACCACAAAGTCTGTCAGGCCTTGGAATGCATCAGACCGATATTGAACAACGAATGCCCCTGTCTCTTTGAGGAAAACAACAATACGTTGAGTGGAAGGTTCAAGAATATACAAGTAGGCACTTTCTGCGTTGGTCCAGATTTTGCGAGCCTGTGTGAGGCGTGGATCTACCATGCTTGTGTTCCATCCTTCCTCGCTTCCATTGGCAAAACGTGATACCGAACCATCCTGCATGAGAATGTAGACGTTTCCATCAATGGTAAAGGAGACAGCGGTATCCAGAGCAACCGTTCGAGAAGTAATCCAATCTGTTTCCCCATCAAGCGTTGAACCACTGATGTTGAATCGCACGATTTGGCCTTCAGTTGTTTCTGTGCTTGGTCGCAGCAGATACAGACGATTGGCGTAGGCGACCAGATCGATCCAACGGTTGTCTTGGGTCGAAAGGGTGTTCAGGGTTTGATCTTCAAAAGAAACGCTCGAGATATTTCCATCTGAACTCAGCAAATAGGTGCGCCCGTCTTCTTGGCTCATGGCGATGGGAGAGTTTGTGTTAGTTGCTGTGGCGATGGTGTCAAAGCGTTTTTCTTGGCGATGGTATTGGTAGACACGTCCATCAGATCCAGCGACGAGGAGGTTTCCTGAGGCCAAGATCAGAGCGTTTCCAAATACTCCATCCGTAAGCGTTTCAAGATCTGCTAAAAGAGGTGGGTTTGGAATTGTCACTAAGTGGCGGATTTCGTTGAGAGCGGTTTGAAGATCATGTTTGAGTTCCTGGACGTGTTCTTCTCGTTCAGGGGTGTTACTTGGAAGTGATTCGATGAGCGTTTGGGCGTTTACGTAAAGACTACGCGCTTGGTTTTCATCTTTGTAAATCACGGCTCCAGCCGCTCGTTCCATTAGGTCTTGGATCGACGCAAGCTGTCTTTGGTAGGTTTCTTCCTCTGCCGCCCGCGCTTGGGATTTTGAGAGGGTAGAAATACCCACCACAAGAACGACGGCTGCGACAACAACACCGCCGACGAGATATTTTGTCGATGCTGGAGCTGTTCGGATTCGTCCAAACAGGGACGTGAAACCCCCTTGGAATGGACGTTGTTTTAGCTCAAGATGCGTTTTAACGCGAGTTCGCCCCTCTTTATTTTTCAATAGTTGGAACCACTTGGATACCGTTTTTTTGCCTTGTCTTAACAGGAAACTTGTAATCCGCAGCCCGAATCGCGCACTACGACGCAGAAGATCCCTGAAGCTTCCCTGTGAGTCTAGTTCTTTCAGTATTCTTGAGCGGTTGTTGGACGTTGGTTGTACATAGGCGAGTACTTTTTTGACCAGATGAGAGAGCTTGGGGCGTTGGTCGCCTAATAAACGATCGGTTTGTTCTTCTGTTGAGTTGAATGCTTCTACCGAAAGGCTCGATTGGGGTGTTGCTGAGGATTGAAACCCTGTTGTTTGTACGACACTCTCGTCAGCTACTTTTAAAATCGTAAGCAAGAGGCTGTCTTTGAGCGCAAAGTATTGGCGGATTTTTTGTACTGCCCCAACAGGCGGAAGGGAGGATAAAATGTGATTGAGTTCGTCTGGTGGGATGGCTCTTTGGAGATCCTTGTCGCTCACGCAAAATACATCTCCTGAGTGAAGGTCTCCGTCCAAGACGATGGCAAATGTTTTTTCCCATGTGGGAAGGGACTGTTCTGTCTGGAGGCCTCGGAACAAATTGAAAATTTGGTATCGTTGCGAGGGTTTCTTGTGAAGAAATAATACTCCCAATTCTCCCGTTCCTGAGAGGTACATTTCCGTTGTTGAGACGATTCCTACCAACGCGTGGAGATGTTCAATAGGAATTTGCCAACGGCCTTCCCGAACGTACTGCGCAAGCGTCTCATTTAACGCACCAAGGAATTGTTCAAAGCGATGCTGTGGGTTTGATTCTTTTCCAAATGAATCTGCAAGACGTCTTGTTTGCTCCATGAGCACTTGGAGGAGGACTTCCGCGTCCTCTGTTTCCTTTTTTGTGTACGCAACAAGAAAGACAAATCCTCCTCGCTCCTGGACAGGAAGAAGCAGAGAGATCCCACGGATGTGTTCATCGGGCGTCTGGGGTTCATAGGTCGCCCCTTTGATCTCAGCGTGCATAGCCATTTGCCCAGGAGTTAGCATTTGTGTACATTATACCTAGATGTTCGGGAGGCGCAAATGAAGCCATTATGATGAAAAAACCTTTTAAACTCGAACAGATGTTTGGTTCAAAGACGCGGGCGAGGCTCATGGCGCTCTTTCTTTCGCAACCAGACGACCTGTTTTTTGTTCGAGAGCTGACCAGACGGATTGACGCCCAGCTCAATTCCGTTCGTCGAGAGTTGAAAAATTTAGTCCAGCTTGGACTTCTGTTGGAAAAAGAAGGAATGGAAAAAGCCTCACCTCGTCTGGCGGACAAAAAAAAATACTACTGCACGAACCAGGATTTTATTCTCTTTGCTGACCTCCGATCGCTTTTTCAAAAAGTACAAATTCTTTTGAAGCAAAATCTTGTACAAGACATTCAAGAGAAAGGGCGTATTGATTATCTTGCGTTTACGGGAAGATTCGTTGATGCCACAGATATTCCCACGGACATCCTCATTGTAGGATCCATCAAACAAGAGGACTTGGAAAAAATGATCGCGAAATTTGAAGAGGAAATCCCTTATGAGATTAACTATACGCTCATGCCTAAGGATGAATTCCTTGATCGTAGACAAGTCGCCGATCGGTTTCTTTTTTCTATTCTCAATGGCGAAAAAGTCGTGATGATTGATCGGATCCATCGTCTTGTATGATGCTCCTTCTTTTGGCTCAAGACATTGGTTGGCTGTCTATCGGTCTTGCACAGAGTGGGAAACTCATCCAGGAACGCACTAGTGAAACTTCCCCAGAGGGATATCTTTTGAACCTTCATCAGACGTTAGAGGCATGGTCTGTATCTTTGGAACAGATAAAGAGTATTCTGGTTGTCACAGGTCCGGGTTCGTTCACGGCGAGTCGTGTCAGCACCACCATAGCAAATGCGATTGCTTTTAGCAGGAATATTCCTATCATGGGAGTTGAAAATTCATCACATCGTTCTTTAACGGAATTGCTTATGAGCTTGCCGGAAATGGGATCGACTCATGTCGCTCCAACGTACGACCGGCCGCCAGAAATTACGAAAGCTCGTATCAACAGTGGGGATAACGGATGTGACTAGGATTCACTCAAAATGTTAATGTATAGGTATCATTGTAAAAAAATATCTTTATGGCGTTTACACAAGACGTACTTCAAGGTCCACTTCTGGAACTCTGGGAGACGGTTATGGCGTATCTTCCAAACCTTCTTGGAGCGATCATTGTTTTTTTGATCGGCGTGATTGTCGCGGTTGTGTTGCGTCGACTCGTTGTGCAAATCATCGGACTTCTGCGCATTGACGATCTGGCAAAGCGGTTAGAGATTACTGCCCAGTTTGAACGCGCGGGGTTGCGGCTCCATATCGGAGCGCTGTTAGGTTGGATCGTGAAGTGGTTTTTTATCATTATTGCCCTCATTGCCGCGACGGATATTTTAGGATGGGATCAGGTCACGGACTACCTTGCTCAGGTGGTTCTGTTCATACCAAACGTGATCATTGCGGTTATTATTCTCTTGGCTGGCATATTGCTTGGGAATTTTGTCCAAAATGTTGTGAAGTCTGCCGTGGAAGCAGCACAGCTTGCCTCGGCTGAATTTTTGTCCGGTGTTGCGAAGTGGGCGATTCTTGTTTTTACCCTCATGGCCGCCCTTGTGCAGCTCCAAATCGCTCCTGAGCTCATTCGTGTTTTGTTTACGGGTCTTGTGGCGATGTTGGCTCTGGCTGGCGGACTTGCCTTCGGGCTTGGCGGAAAGGAACACGCCCATCAGTTTCTCAACCGCTTGAAGAAAGATATTTCATCCGAGAAGTAATGTCCTATCACTACGGTCAGTCACGATTTTGGGAAATGTTCCCCGGCCTCTTGGTTTGGGGAACTTTTTCTCTTGCCCTTGCCTTGAGTTTTTTACAGCCGCTGTGGGTGATCGTTTTCATCATCGTTTTTGATTTGCTGTGGTTGTTCCGAGTTCTCTACTTCAACGTGTTTGTTGTCATTTCCTGGAGTCGCTATCGTCGTGCAAGAAAAACAGATTGGCAAAAGATGCTTGCTTCTGTGCCTGGTTCAGAGCGTATTCGTCATCTGGTTTTGCTCCCCACCTACAAAGAGAGCTATGAGATCATTCGTTCGACCTTGCGTTCGCTCAGGGATAACACGATGCCGAATAACCGGTTCTTTGTTGTGCTGGGAGGGGAAGAGGCAGACAAAGAGGCATTTGAGAAAATGGCTCATCGAGCGCAACAAGAGTTTGGATCCGTCTTTGCCTACTTTGGAACAACCCTTCATCCCAAAGGGTTACCTGACGAAATTCCTGGCAAGGGATCAAACCTTCACTGGATGGGACACGAACTCGAGCGTCGGCTTAGGGAGCGTTTCCCAGAAGTAAAAGATGAAGAGATGGTGGTTTCTGCGTTTGATATTGATACGGTGGCACATCCTCAGTATTTTTCGTATCTCACCTATTTGTATTGCACGGTCGAGGATCCCACTCGTTCTTCGTATCAACCGATCGCCATGTTCTCGAACAATATTTGGTCGGCAAACGCTCCCGTGCGCATTGGAGCATTCGGAACAACCTTCTGGCTTTTTGGCGAGCTTACGCGGTCAGAACGACTTTGGACATTCTCGTCACACTCCATGCCGTGGAAGATGCTCAAAGACGTGGGGTTCTGGCAGAAAGACATCGTCAGTGAGGATTCGCGTATCTTCATGCAGGCCTATCTGCACTACCACGGGGACTATCGAGTGACACCGATGTTTTTGCCGGTTTCTATGGATGCGGTAACAGGGGCAAACTACCTCGATTCAATGAAGGCTTTGTACGTACAGATGCGTCGATGGGCATGGGGAGTGGAACATCTTCCATTCATCATTGATGGATTCAAACATGATTCGCAGATTCCTTGGCGCAAGAAGGCACAATATGTGTTCAATCATATTGAGGGGATGTTCACGTGGGCGACCGCGCCGATCATTATGTTTGTGCTTGGTTGGTTACCATTATGGGTTGCGAAGGGTCAGACCAATGCGCTTATCCAAGCAGCTCCATTTACTCTTGAGCAGCTGATGCAGTTTGCCATGATCGGTATCTTGATTTCCGCCGTGATGTCGCTCACATTATTGCCTTCACGTCCGCAAGAAGTCCGCAGACATACTTGGATTACTATGGGTCTTCAGTGGATTCTACTTCCCGTGACGTTTATTCTCTTTGGTTCCTTCCCAGCCATCGACGCACAGACTAGACTTATGATAGGAAACTATCTTGGATTTAAGGTTACAAAAAAGACGAGGTAATTATCTTGATCTACCATAGGGAGCACATATGGCGTATCCGAAATTAAGCGTGCACATTGTGAGCTGGAACTCGATGCGATTTTTGCCGGATTTGTTGAAATCCATTATGGATCAGACTATCCGGGATTTCAACGTTCTGATTATCGATAACGCCTCATCCGATGGAGTCGAACAATTTCTCAAAGAACAGTATTCCGAAGTTGGCTTTATTCGCAATGCGCGAAACCTCGGATTTTCAGCAGCGCATAATCAAGGTATTCGGTATGCGATTGAGCACTGGCCAGAAACAGAACTAGCCGATCGTTTCATTTTAATAATCAATCCCGATGTACTCCTTACGCCGACCTTTCTTGAGGAGTTAGTTCATGCGATCGCATCGCATCCAGAAGTTGGGAGTTTTGGAGGCAAACTTCTGCGCGCCTTTGGAGAGAATTTGGGCGATGAAGTCCTTAAGGAGGTTATTCGTTCGGATCGTATTGACTCCGTTGGCCTGAATCCGCATCGTAATCGAACGGTCACGGATCGTGGTGCTGGAGAGCTTGATGAAGGTCAGTACGAAAAACAAGAAAAGGTTTTTGGTATCTCTGGCGCACTTGTGCTCTATCGTGCCAAAGCGCTCGAAGATGTGCGGTTTGGCGATGAGATTCTCGACCACGATTTTTTTGCGTATAAAGAAGATGTGGATCTTGCTTGGCGTCTTCAGCACGCAGGTTGGGATTCGCTTTATGTTCCTCGGGCCGTGGCCTATCATTATCGGGGCATGTATGGGCCGGAGAAAAGTGGGCTGTGGAAACGGATGCGTAACCACCGTGAGAAGTCTTCGTTGCGGAATTTTTTTTCCACACGAAATCATTGGTTGATGCTCATCAAAAATTTGAAGCTCGTCAATTTTCTTTTGAGTGTTCCTTGGATCATGACGTATGAAGTGGGACGGCTCGGATACATCCTTGTGTTTGAGCGTTCTGGTTGGAGAGCGACTCGCGAGGTCTTTACTCTGGTACCGCGCATGTGGCGAAAACGTCGGGCAACGATGAAACGTGCGAAGCGTCCAGCGAAGGAAATTCGTAAGTGGTTTGCGTGATGGATGTCTCAAGGTACGATATACTGGCCTAAGAAGTAAGAGAGGAGGACATGACACACCACCAAGAGTTTCTTCAAGACACAGAGCCTTCACAGGAACAGGCTCGCAGGTCGCGAACGCGGATCGTTCGAACACTTTTTTTGTTCTTTTTTGTTCTGCTTGCACTTTGGGTGGTGAGTTTCATTACGGCAAGCGTGTATGTTACGACCCAACTTTTTGAGGCCCGGGATTCCATGGTGGGGATCCGAGAGGCGGTAGGTCGTTTTTCATTTGGCGAGGCCAAGGAAGAGACGCAAGCAGCACAGGCATCACTTGACTCTGCTCGTTCTGTTCTTCCGTTTATTCGGTCCGCCTCTTGGCTCCCATTAGCAGGCATCCATGTTGATACCTTTGCCGATGTGATAACGGCAAGCGAAGCGCTTCTTGAAGCGTTTGATCCAGTCATCGAGTTAGGGAGCGATCTCATGCGCCTTGCAGGACTCAGTGAGGAATATCTTCGCGAGGTGGAGGAAGGCGTTTCTCCAGAAGTGACATTTGATGACCTCTCGACAGAAACAAAACGGGCGGTATTGCAACGGCTTTCTGCCAGTGCAGATGAATTAGATCTTTTTTTGGTCGAGCTCGCCATTTTGGAGGAGGAGATGTCGCTGCTTTCAGCGTCTGTCCAATTAGAACCTTTACTCGCGGTCCTTGATCCGCTGATGGAGGATTTGCAGGTTGCCCAAGAACCTCTTCAGTTGCTTTCTATTGTTGCACGATTGCTGCCTGGGTTTGCAGGTCTTGAAGAGTCTTCCTCGATTCTTTTGTTGTTCATGAACAGTAATGAGTTGCGTCCTGGCGGAGGATTTATCGGTTCCTATGGTGTGTTGGAAATGTCAGGAGGCGATATTGCCCACCTTGAAACAGCAGACGTGTATGCGCTTGATCGTGCAGTAGAAGACGCTATCACTCGTGAAGCTCCTGAGCCTCTGAGCCGGTACAACGCCACAACGCATTGGTTTTTTCGTGACAGCAACTGGTCTGCTGATTTCGCGGTTTCATCTGCGCAGGCGATTGAGCTATTTCTCGAGGAGGTTGGGTTTTTAGATGAAGGATTCGAGGTTCCTGCGACGAAGCAGGTAGATCATCTTATCGGTTTCACCCCAACATACGCCTCGGATCTGCTTGCCATTACAGGTCCTATCACTGTTGGCGGACAGACGTTTACCGCGGAGAATGTGGCTGACTTGCTTGAGTACCAGGTTCAGTATGGATATGCAGCCTCGGGCGTGCCGGAAGCCCAGCGCAAAGAAATTTTGGCAGACCTTGTGAACGAGGTGAAAACTCGGCTGTATGCACTTCCCAGCGCGAGTTGGTCTTCGGTTTTGGAAGTGACTTTACAGGCGCTTGCGCAAAAGCAGTTGCTTTTATTCAGCACCGATGAAGCGATTCAAAACATGTTGCAAGAGGTTGGATGGGCTGGCTCGGTTGATTCCACAACGGTGGATACGCTCATGGTGGTGGATGCGAACCTTGCCAGTCTCAAGTCGGATCCGGTCGTTGCACGGGATGTGACCTATGAAATCTATCAAAATGCGTCTGAGCAGTGGATTGGTCGAGTGGCGATTCACTATAAACACAACGGAACCTTTGATTGGAAGACCACCCGCTATCGAACCTATACACGAGTGTACGTGCCGATGGGAACTGAATTTTTGAGTGTCGAAGGGAGTTGGCTGAATGACAAAACGCAGAATCCAACAAAAGCAAAGGGGTCGGTTGATATTGTGAATGAGCTCGGACTCACTTCATTTGGAACGTTTACCTCCGTGGAGCCTGGGGAAGAAAGTATCCTGACGTTTGAATTTGTCCTTGCTCAGGAGGTTGGAGAGGCGATTGAATCAGATGACTACACACTCACCGTCTTAAAACAAGCCGGAGCGCAAAATAATGCGTTGACGCTCGACCTTGATTTTGGTAAGAATGTGACACACGCGACTCCTGGAGAGGATTCAGATGAGTGGGGAGACGATGTGTATCGCTTGAACACGATTTTAGATCAAGACCTCGAGATTCACGTGGAGCTCTAGCTATGTTTCAGAAAAAAATCGGTATTGACCTGGGAACGACCACCGTCCTCGTTTATGTCCCTAAACGAGGCATTATTATTCATGAGCCTTCCGTGGTCGCGGTCTCCTATACGGATAAGAAAGTTCTCGCGGTTGGAAAAGAGGCGAAGGACATGATTGGTCGCACCCCTGATTCGATTGTTGCACGCCGACCGCTCAAGGACGGTGTGATTGCGGACTATCGTACGACTGAGGCGATGCTCCGTTACTTTATTAATAAGGCTCTTGGTGGAGTTCGATTATTTCGACCCGAAGTCATGGTGGCTGTCCCTGGCGGAATCACGTCTACAGAACGTCGAGCGGTTATCGACGCAACGCTTGCCGCTGGTGCAAAGGCGGCCTATATCATCAAGGAGCCGATCGTGGCTGCGATCGGCGCGAACATTCCTATTGGATCACCATCCGGTCACATGATTATCGATATCGGCGGAGGCACGGCGGAAATGGCAGTTATTTCCCTTGGAGGAATTGTTGCCTCTGAATCTGTCCGGATTGGTGGCGTGAAGTTCGATGCGGCTATTTCGGAATATATTCGTCGAAAATATGGTCTTGCTGTGGGAGAACGCACAGCAGAAGACATAAAGATTCAGATTGGCGCGGCCATGTATCTTCCAGACAAGCTCGCGATGGAAGTAAAGGGACGAGACATGGTGACAGGCCTTCCAAAAATTATTCAAGTGACAAGTGACGATGTTACCGCGGCGATCCAAGCCGAGCTTGAAGGCATTATCAACACGGTCAAGGAAGTGCTTCACAAGACCCCACCAGAACTTTCTGCGGACGTGATGGACAAGGGGATTGTGCTCTCAGGAGGATCGTCTCAGTTGCGCAATCTTGATATGCTTATTGCTGAGGCGACAGGGGTGCCGACGTTCCTTGCCGAGGATCCGCAACAGTGTGTGGCAAAGGGGACGGGGATTGCGCTTGAGAACCTCGAAGCCTACAAGAGATCGATTTTTACATCTTAAAGATCTTCTCGTCATTGCGAGGAGGGAGATGCTTATTGACCGACGAAGCAATCTTCAAGGATTGCTTCGGTCGCTACGCTCCCTCGCAATGACGAGAGTTTGTTTATGACAACCGACCTCAATCTCCTTACAACGAAAACTACCGGCCAAAATGTTTACGGCATTGATGCTTCCTCTGCCAATAAAGAGAAACGCACGGGAGTGGAGAATTACAGCCGGTCACTGATAGAAACCATGAAGACCCACCAGCTTGAAGGAGGCGAGTCGGTGGTTTTATATTCGAATACAAAATTAGATCAAGCACTGGGAACGCTTCCGCAAGGCTGGAGTTCAGTTATTTTGAACTGGCCGCTAGGCTCGGGATGGATGAGTCTGCGCGTGAGTTGGGAAATGTTACGTCGCAAACCCAACGTGCTGTTTGTTCCTGGTCAGGCCTTACCAATTGTGTGTCCACGAGCCGTTGTTACGACTGTTCATGACCTTGCGTTTTTGCGCCGACCAGATCTCTATGAGCCGGCGACTCGCAAACGACTCAAACGCGCAACCAAGCGGGCGGTAAAAAAAGCCGCACGGATCATCGTTCCGACACAGGCCACGAAACAAGATCTCGTTGAGTTATTTCATGTTGATGCCGCGCGTATCGTTGTTATCGCAGAAGCGACGGATACAAATCTCTATCGTCGCTATACACAGGAAGAAGCTCGCTCCACGCTGCAGAAGCATCGTCTTGGGACGAATTTTTTCCTTGTCGTTGGGCGGTTGGAGAAAAAGAAAAATATCACAAATCTTATTCGAGCGTTTGAACTTTTTAAGAACCGTCGAGGTCTAGGCGATCCGTTTGAACTCGTCTTCGTTGGTGATCCTGGATATGGTTACGATGAAATGAAAAAGTATTTTGATCTCTCGCCCCACAAGGCACAGATTCGACAACTTGGGTACATTCCCGATGAAGAAGTCGCACAGCTCATGAGTCAGGCCATCGCGTATCTCTTCCCAAGTTGGTACGAGGGATTTGGGATTCCAAACCTTGAAGCCATGGCGGCGGGAACATGTCTCATTTCGTCGGACATTCCAGCACACCGAGAGGTGGTAGGAGATGCGGGACTCTTGGTTCCCCCTGAGGAACCAGAGGCGTGGGCGCATGCACTGGAGAGAATCGTTAAAGATGGTACTCTTCGTACAGAGTTGGTCGCCAAGGGAACCCAACGTGTTAAACAATTCTTCTGGCAGAAAACCGCCGAGCAAACCTGGGAAGTGTTAAGGAGTCTGGTATAATCAAACCTGCCCGTCATTGCGAGGGAACGTAGTGACCGAAGCAATCCTTGAAGATTGCTTCGTCGGTCGACGACAGACTCCCTCCTCGCAATGACGAGAAATTATATGGATGAATTGAAAAAGGAGCTTGAACATCTTGGCATGACGGACAAAGAGTCGCGGGTGTACTTGGCGGCGCTTGAACTGGGACCTTCACCTGTGCAGGATCTTTCGCACAAGGCGAAGGTGAACCGTGCGACCACGTACGTCATGATCGAATCCTTGTCCGCGCGCGGACTCATGTCGACGTTCCAAAAAGG
>JACQSF010000023.1 GCA_016206085.1 Candidatus Uhrbacteria bacterium | reverse complement strand
GTGGAGCGCGGAAAGATCATTGTTGGGAATCAGAACATCGCGAAAGTGACGCAGGAGAGCTTGCGGGCAAACATCGCGCTGGTTCCTCAAGAGCCAATATTGTTTCATCGCAGGGTCATGGACAACATCCGTTACGGACGTCGCGACGCTACAGATGAGGAAGTCATCGAAGCGGCAAAGAAGGCACACGCCCATGAGTTCATCGAAGGATTGCAGGATGGATATAAGACCTTTGTGGGAGAGCGTGGGGTGAAGTTGTCCGGTGGAGAGCGCCAGCGAGTCGCGATCGCGCGTGCGATTCTGAAGAACGCGCCGATTCTTGTGCTCGATGAGGCGACATCAAGTTTGGACTCTGAGAGTGAGGCCCTCATCCAAGAAGCCCTTGAGGAGCTCATGCGTGGGAAAACGACGATCGTCATCGCTCATCGTTTGTCGACGATCATGAAAATGGATCGCATATTGGTCATCGACAACGGCCAAGTGGTCGATTCCGGAACGCATAAGCAACTCCTCAAGAAAAAGGAGAACATCTACAAGAAGCTCTGGGAGATCCAGGCAGGAGGATTCATCGAGTAAGAAAAACCCATCCGGACAAGCGGATGGGTTTTACATTTGTTTCCGTCCCTTGAGTGCATCGCCTAGTGTGATCTCATCGGCGAATTCGAGGGTGGCGCCTAGCGGGAGGCCGCGGGCGAGGCGGGTCAGGGAGCGGTTAAGGGGAGCGAGAGACTTTTGGAGGAACATGATGGTTGCTTCGCCATGTGTGGTAGGCGAGAGAGCGATGATGATTTCTTGGATATTGGGCTCGGATTCGAGTCGCTCCCGTAATTGTCGATAGCGGATCGTGTCTGGAGTCATGCCCTCGATCGGATTGAGCGTTCCACCCAGCACATGATAGAAGCCGTTGTATATACCGGTCGCCTCGATCGTCGAAATATCGCGTGCTTCTTCTACAACGCATAACAGACCTGCATCACGCCTTGGATCCTGACAGATCTCGCAGATTTCACGCTCGGTGTAGGTAGAGCACCGCGGGCAGGTTTTGATGCGCTCCCCCAGTTGTGTGAGCGCGCGCGCCATGACTTCCAAATCAAATTTTGGTTGAGAGAGCAGATAAAAAACATAACGTAGAGCCGTCTTGGGCCCCACGCCTGGCAGTCGCGCAAACGCCGCAACTAAGTTCGAAATAGGTTCTGGGAATCGCCTCATAGCGAGTGGGGCCAAATATGTTGAACAATTTCAGTGCGCCGGAGGAGGCTCCCCCACGACGACAAGCAATAAAGTTGTTCAACATGTCGTCATTCCCCCGAGCCAAAGTTTTTCAGCATATCCATACCTCCCATCTCTTGCATTTTTTTGGCAAGCTTCATCTGAAACTTCATTCCCGTTGCGTCCTTCCACGCGTCCTTGATGGCGTCCTCGAGTTTGGTCTTGTCGGTGAGCATGGACTCATCGATTGTCACGCTCATAAGATCACGGTTGCCATTCACGATCATTTTTACCTTTCCCCAGGCGGCTGAGCCTTCTTGGACGACGGTTGCGAGTTCGTTCTGCATCATCTTTCCTTGCTTCTTAAGATTCTTGATGTGTTTGAGTTTGTTGAACATACAGTATGTCTCGTCATTGCGAGGAGCGAAGCGACGAAGCAATCTCTTACAACTGATCGAAAGGGATTGCTTCGCTAGCGCTCGCAATGACACAGGTAGTTTATATCCCCGCAGGGTTTGGATCAATTGGAGGTGGAGCCATCGTGGCTTGTGGCCGTGCCAGTGGTGCGAACCCACTGGTTGAATCTTCTGCCGGTGGTGGAATGCCCGCACCGGGACGTGTTTCAAGGTTGAGGAACGACGCCCGTTTTTTATCAAAGAAGAGTCGAACCATGCCTGTGGGTCCATTACGATGTTTGGCAATATGAATTTCGGCGATGTTTTGTTCTTCTGGCGGAATATCTTCTGATCGATACCCGTGATCAGCCGTTTTCCGATAGATGAACATGACCACGTCTGCGTCTTGTTCGATGGAACCAGAGTCACGCAGGTGGGAGAGGCGGGGGATGGCGGGCTTGGTCATCTCCACGGCACGCGAGAGCTGAGCCAGAGCGAGAACCGGGACGTTTAATTCTTTCGCGATCATCTTGAGACCTCGCGAAATTTCCGATACTTCCTGTACGCGGTTATCAGAGCTTTTGCTGCCACGTCCTTCCATAAGCTGGAGATAGTCGACGACGATGACACCCAGACCGTGTTCATTCTTGAGTCGTCGCGCCTTGGTGCGAAGCTGCATGACGTTAAGGCCTGCGGCATCATCGATAAAGATGGGTGCCTCTGAAAGTTCACCCAGGGCATTGCCGATGCGAGGGAAGTCATCGTCACGATCTGAGAGGCGACCCGTGCGCAGTTTCCACAAGTCGACGTTCGCCTGTGCACAGATCATGCGGTCGACAAGCTGTTCTTTGCTCATCTCCAAAGAGAAGAATCCCACAGGGAGTTTTGAATGGATTCCGATTTGACGGGCGATATCCAGCGCAAGCGATGTTTTTCCCACAGAAGGACGTGCCGCAAGAATCACGAGATCAGATTTTTGAAGTCCGGCCAAAAAAGAATCAAGTTCACGAAAACCGGTTGGAACGCCGCGCAGTTTTCCTCTGTCACGATGAAGTTCATCGATGCGATCAAACGCATCGTGAAGCACAGAGCGGATCGAGACGAATGTGTTTTTATTAAATTTTTCGGAGACCCCAAAAAGGGCTCGCTCCGCACGATCCAAACTTTCCTCTAC
This sequence comes from Candidatus Uhrbacteria bacterium, assembly GCA_016206085.1. Lineage (GTDB taxonomy): Bacteria > Patescibacteriota > Patescibacteriia > UBA9934 > GWF2-40-263 > UBA12478. The sequence goes on along the minus strand of JACQSF010000023.1, from coordinate 6,504 downwards.
ATCCTCATCCTCTTCGTACCCGATGTGGGTAATTTCTGTGGCCGCGGTAATGATGCGTCGAAGGGTTGCCTTCTTTTGTACAATATCGGCATAGTGCGTGACATTGGCCGCGGTTGGAACCATGTTTGAAAGCTCGACCAAGTACGCCCGGCCGCCTACTCGCTGCAAGAACGTTTGTTCCTCAAGTCGGTTTCCCAGCGAGAGAATATCAATCGGCTCGTGGCGCTCGTAGAGTTGCAGCATCGCCTCAAAAATATGCTGATGGGACTCACGATAAAAATCTTCCGGCTTTGTTCGGTCGGCAATTTTCGTCATGGCGTCTTTGTCGATCAGCAAGGAACCAAGCAAGGACTGTTCCGCTTCAAGATTTTGTGGAGGAATTCGTTCGTGTGTGCCCATAGTCGAGGTGCATAGTATCACGCGGGAACCCCGGAGCAAGCCTCACGTATGTTATACTTGAGTGTAACTTGTGGACTCTTCTATGGTTCATCCAAATGGTCCTTTTTTACGGTCTGTTGGTATGATGATCGGCGCGATCGTCGGGGTAGGTGTTTTTGGTTTGCCTTATGCGTTCGCCCAAGGTGGTCTTGGACTAGGTCTGTTCGAGCTTTTCTTTTTGGGTGGAATGATCGTGGTGCTTCAATTGATGCTCGGCGAAATTGTTGTCCAGACCCCCGGCCATCACCGGCTTGTGAATTATGTGGGGATGTATACAGGAACCTTCTGGAAATGGGTAGCGCTTTTGGCTCTGTGTTTAGGAATCTGGGGAGCCATGCTTGCCTACCTGGTGGCAGGAGGGACGTTCTTGAATCTCCTTCTCTCGCCGTTATTGGGAGGGGAACCGGCGATGTACTCGTACGTTCTTGGGGTGGTGGCTTCCATTCTGATTTTTGGCGGTCTCACCCTCGCTTCACGCATTGAGTACCTGGTCGTGTGTGCCCTTTTGTTTGTGTTCACGTTCATCATTCTTGCGAGTGTGCCTTCCATAGATGTGACACATTTGAGTACGCTCAACCTTGAGAAATTCTTTCTCCCCTACGGCGTGATTTTGTTCTCCCTCTCCGGCATGGGGATTGTTCCGGAGCTCAAAGATATTCTTGGAAAGTCGCATCAGCGGCAGATGGCTTTGGTGATCATATCCGCCATGACCGTGATCATCGTGTTGTATGCGCTGTTTGCTTTCGCGGTCGTGGGAGTCACGGGAGCAGAAACGTCCTTTATGGCGTTTGACGGTCTTGTTCCTGTTTTGGGAAGCACGTTTCGCGTCGTTGCGACGTTCTTGGGTTCGCTTACAATCTTGTCGATCTATATGGTTCTGGGGATCGAGCTGCTCAATACGTTCAAATTTGATTTTGATTTGCGTCATCGTACCGCCTGGTTCATCGTCTGTGTGGTACCAATCATATTGTTCGCAGTAGGCATGCGCGAGTTTATCGACATTCTTGGATTTGTCGGGAGTGTCTTTGGTGGCATTCTTGGGATCCTCGTGGCGCTCTCGTATTGGGCCATGCGTCGACGGGGTATCTGTCGTACGCATCACTGTATCAATTTTCCCGCACCCCTCACCTGGCTTATGATTGTCATCTTTGGCGTGGGGATGATTTGGGAGGTGGTTACGATTCTGGTATCATAGCCTCCATATGGAGGTCAGATCCTTTTTTTCAAAACGCTGGCTCGCGTATTTCACTCTCTTGTTTGTGGTGTGGTATCCCGTTACATTTTTGATTGTCACGATGTACAGTATCATTCAGCATCCAATCTTTTTGTTCGCAGGAAATGTGTTTACCCCCCTGTGGATCTTGCTCGTGAGTTATCTTTACTTTCGGAAAGCCCGTGATGATTGGGACGCACGGTTTGTGACAGCGGTTGGATGGATGCTTTTGTTGTTTCTTTTCTCCGCGATACTTGTTCAGCCTGTGTATGGATATCCCTGGACGAGTGTTTTTACTTGGAATGTCATCAACGCAAATTGGGTAAATCTGGTAGCGATTCTCGTCGGAGGAGTCGCGGCACATAAAACAACTCCATATCCGAATTAACTAAAAACCCTCCTTCGCGATGACACGACAGAGGGCAGGCCGACGGATGGTCGGCAAAGGAGGGATGAGGCGAGTCAGTTTACGAGCGTCTCGTGTGGCTCGGGGAGCCGGCGGGTGCTTGGAGATCCTGGCCAACCGTTGGAGATGTCTGGGCCGTTGGTACGGATGGCGTCGAACATCTCAAAGACGGTTTCCAGTTCGTTGATGAGATCCAGTCTTCCTTTGTCGTCGAGTTGTCGACGCCTGAGCCAGATGAGACAGTCGGTCTTGAGTCGACGGCTTGTCTGGGGAGTAAAGGTTTCGTAGGCGACGATCTGTCCGTCCCCGCTCTTGCGTCGAAGCACGACGCCGATCTCGCGATCGTTCTGAGTGAGAAAGACGTGGGCGTAGAAGACACCCCTGCGTGTGTGGAGCAAGATCAAGGAGAACCTCCGTCTGATCGTGGTTTGGCCACAAGTTAGTGGCACTTACGAACCGGCCAAACTACACAAAAAAGCCTTCTTCGTCAAGCCTTCCTTTGTAAATCGTAGGCCTTTAGGATATTTACTAGCAACATCGCGACGGTCATGGGGCCAACACCACCTGGGACGGGAGTGATGGCGCCGGCGATTTTTTCGACCGACTCGAAGTCGATATCACCCTTGAGACCCTCATCTGTCCGTGTTGTGCCGACATCGATGACCGTCGCGCCAGGCTTCACCATCGTACCGGTAATGAGTCCAGGGATTCCTTCGGCGACGATCAAGATATCTGCTTCACGAACGTGATGTACGAGCTCTGGATTTTCTGCCTGAACGACCGTCGAGTCAACGCCGCGCTCCTGGAGCAGGATTTGAAGTGGGGCGGCAAAGAGGGGAGAGGAAACGATACACGCTGTGCCGCGAGCGTTTGCTTCGTCGATCAACTTCATCACACCCAAGGCGACAGCCGATGCAATGGCAGGTTTTCCCTCACGCAATCGTTTGAGGTTTTCTGGGTGGAATCCATCAACGTCCTTGAGTGGATCAATTGATGCAATGATCTGGTCAGCGTTTTGAGAGGGGAGGGGAAGCTGCACGAGAATGCCGTTGATGTCGTCGCGACGATTTAGTTCTTCAATTTTAGCGATGAGATCCTTTTGTGAAGTGTCCGATGGATAAAGGTTGAGTTCAAAAGAGATGCCCGCTTCCTCACAGGCTTGTTGCTTGAGACTCACGTACAAATGAGATGCCGGATCATTACCAACCAAAATTACTGCCAACCCTGGCTTGGAGGGAAGCACCGCGACGCGTGTTTTAATCTTTTCTCGGATACGCGCAGCAAGCGCGCGGCCGTCGAGGATAGGAGCCATAACGAGCCATAGAGTAACATCTGTTATACTTTGATTCAATATGAAACGACTCATTTTTGCCACGCATAACCCGGGAAAGATCGGGGAGATGCGGCAGCTTGTGGCTGACCTTGGGATGGACGTGTTGAGCGCGGATGAAGCCGGGGTACACGAAGATGTCGAGGAAGACGGCACGACGTTCGCGGAGAATGCGCTCAAGAAGGCGCGGTTTGTCGCGTCGACAACAGGGGAGTGGGCCGTGGCCGATGATTCGGGTATTACGATTGATGCGCTCGGCGGTCGACCCGGAGTGTATACCGCGCGGTGGGCTGGGGAAGGTGCAAGCGATGAGGAACTTGTACGTCATACACTCGAGCAGCTCAAAGACGTGGATGAAGGGAAGCGTGGAGCGTCGTTTCATTCGGTTGTGGCACTTGTGTCGCCGGAAGGTGAGGAATGGACGTTTGAAGGGATCGTGGAGGGGACGGTGGTTATGAGTACTCGAGGAACCCCTCGTCCAAAGCTTCCCTACGATGTACTATTTTGTCCGATCGGACATAATCATACATTTGCACAGATGCCAGATGAAGAAAAGAACGCCCTGAGCCATCGCGGTAAAGCCTTTGAAAAATTGAAAAAATTTCTCCAAAACAAGAAGACTCTCTAATTGAGAGTCTTCTTTATTGGGATGATCAATTTTGTCCGATCGGACAGTATTGATCGTCAGTTAGTATTTCAACATTTGATAGAGCGGGAACCTATCGGTCATGTTTTTTACCTGCTCCTTGATCGACTCGAGCTTCTGGTCGTCTGAGTGGTGTGTGATCACCTCGTCGATCCACGCAGCGATTTGTTTCATGTCTTCCTCCTTCATCCCGCGAGTCGTGAGCGCAGGAGTTCCAAGTCGAATCCCCGAAGGATCAAATGGAGAGCGCGGTTCAAAGGGAACCGTGTTTTTGTTTACGGTGATGCCGGCGCGATCAAGAGCCACGGCCGCGTGTTTGCCAGAAACATTCTTGTTGGTGAGATCGACTACCATGAGGTGATTATCCGTCCCGCCCGTGACAAGATCGAATCCGCGAGCCATGAGTTCCGCGGCAAGAGCTTTTGCATTCTTTACGATCTGGTGGCCGTATTCCTTGAAGTCCGGCTGGAGGGCTTCTTTAAGAGCAACGGCGATCGCGGCTGTTTGATGGTTGTGTGGCCCGCCTTGAATGCCTGGGATGATCGCGCGGTCGACGAGGGTCGGGATGTTTTCTTTCGTGACGTCGACGTTTTTCAGCGGAGTCGATGGATTCCCGTTGCATAGAATCATGGCGCCGCGTGGACCACGCAACGTTTTGTGGGTCGTCGTCGTGATCACATCGACAATACCCACAGGTGAAGGATGATCACCTGAGATGATGAGTCCGGCTATGTGGGCGATGTCCGCCATAAGGAATGCACCCACGGCGTCTGCAACCTCGCGCGCCTTTTGCCAGTCGATGAGACGTGGGTAGGCGGTCGCGCCCACGATAATCAATTTAGGTTTGTGTTCAAGCGCGAGCGACATCATCTGCTCAAAATCGAGATAGCCTTCCTTGGTTGAGGTGTACTGAATGGATTTGTAATAGCGTCCAGAGAAGTTTACGGGAAGACCATGGGTCATGTGTCCGCCGTAAAAGAGGTTCATGCCCATGAGCGTGTCGCCTGGGTTGAGAAGCGCGAACATGGCAGCGATATTAGCCGCGCATCCAGAGGCGGGTTGGACATTGGCATGCGTGACGCCAAAGAGTTGTTTGGCGCGATCACGTGCGAGGTTCTCGATCACATCGACCCACTCGCACCCTGAGTAATAACGCGCTCCGGGGTAGCCTTCGGAATACTTGTTTGTGCCGATTGAGCCAAGCGCTTCAAGGACTTCTTCTGAGACAAAGTTTTCACTTGGGATCATTTCTAGACCTGACTGTTCACGTTTGAGTTCCTGATTGAGCGCATGGGAGAGATCTGGATCAAAGGTGGAAATAGACATAGGTGTCGGAAACAAAAAGACATGATTTAGAGGTGATCTCATGTCTTTTTGTTACAACATAGGAATGCGTGTTCGTTTCAACTTATCGAGACCCATTGTACGGGAGGGAATTCCCATTGACAATGAAGCAAAATATCGCTAGGTTGAGATGACCACACGATTCCCGTGTGTGCTCAACCAAGGAGGTCTCCGTGGTCTATCACGTGACTCCTGCCCGGAGTCGTATCGTACGCGTGAGTCAGCCCACGGGCGAACTCACCATGCGCATCGTCGCGCAACTGTCTGAGACCGCAGATACGCAGAAGATCCGAAAGTTGATCTCCGGGGATCAGCTCGCAGTAAGCTCTGACGGTCTCCACAGCGCACACATCGTGACGTTCCGCCGAGGGGCGGAACTCATCATCCACTCCGCCCTCGGAGTGATGGAACCACGCTTCCAGCGAACCTCGCCCCACGAGGAAGCTCGCATCCTCTCCATCGATGGGCACCCAGTGCTCGTCTGGGGCAAGGTCGATGATCACCCCACAGGTCTGTGGAGGTTCGATGGAAACGGCGGCAGGTTCCTCGCAAGGATGGACAAGCTGGTTCGCCGGCAAGGTTCCTCGCACGCTCTCGTGCGCGGGATCAACCAGGAAAGGCCTGGCGAACACCTCTGCCTCACGTCCTGGGGCGAACTCTGGCCTGTCCACGAGCGAGCACTCGTTACGCCTCACCAAGACGGTCTGTCCGTCGTGGAGGAGATCGAGGGCGTCTGGTACGCCTACGAGCTTGGCGCCGATGGCGGGATTGCTCCCTTCCAGATGCTCAACCTCTCGGATGCCGAACGTCCAATCGGGGTCGTGAACTGGCAGGGACGGCTCATGGTCGCGATCGCTCGCGGAAGCCAGTCTTGGCTCGTTGAGCTCAATCTTCGCGCAAGGCGAGAAAGTCCTGAGTACATCCAGATCGACGGTGACCTGCACGGTATTCTGGCCTCGCCAGGCAACAAGACGCTGGCGATGCTCGTGCACCCACGTGGGGAGCCCGACGACATTCGCCGACTCCAGCTCAGCGATGGTCGGATCGTCCACGAAGGACGGTTCTCCCTCGACACGGCCTCCCTCACCTGGTCTCCCAACGAGCAGTCGCTCGCTGCGAGGATCCTC
>JACQSF010000021.1 GCA_016206085.1 Candidatus Uhrbacteria bacterium | reverse complement strand
TGTTCTTGAGTCATAGGGATTGCTCCCCCTCTTGAGGCTTATCCCATTATATCCACATGACATCTTGCTGAATAAATAAGGGACATTCTGGCTGAATGACGACACAATTTGGTTGACAAAAAGGCATTTTTGTGATAGCATGAGGGCGCTTCCTAGCAAGGGAGCGCTTTTGTTTTCTGGCCTAAATTCACTTATTTCATGCCCAGTGCCGACTGTAGGAGGAAGGCGCTGGGTATGAAGAATAAGACCATCAAGAGATTGAACTCTTGGTTGCGTCGCCCAGCTCGGGGTCGTGAACGCTTGGCGTTCCCGTCCCGCTCGCTTGGGCTAGCAATCAAACAACTGAAGAGTCTTTGGGAAGAGGATGTGGCGTATACCCGCACCATCACGACCGCGTGCTATCAGACGTGGGTTCGTGTTGAAGGGTTATTTGCCCCGATCCGTCGCCAGGCTTCACGCATTTCATTGGTGGCCTTTGTGGCAGTCGTGATGACGTATGTGTTGTTTCCAAAGCTCGCCAACGCTGATATGGAGTTTGAGGGGATGCCGTTGAATGCAGAAACCGTTTCGATGATTATTGATTCAATGCAGAATGAAACCGAGGAATACGGTCGCTTGCCTGTTTCCGATGACGTGGTGGCTCGTCGCCACTACACCATTCCGATGACAGCGTATACGTCAGAGGTTGGACAGACGGACGATACCCCCTGTATTACCGCTTCCGGACTCGACGTGTGTGAACGTGATGTGGAAAACGTCGTGGCAGCGAACTTCTTGCCGTTGGGAACTCGCGTGAAGATTCCGGAGCTCTACGGAGACCGCGTCTTCTACGTCGAGGATCGTATGAATGCTCGATACAACTATAAAATGGACATCTGGATGAAAGACCTCGCCGACGCCAAACAGTTCGGTCTGAAGTACGTTACTATCGAGGTGTTCTAAAACAAATCCACCACAAACACCCTTACCGATTGGCGGGGGTGTTTTGGTTCGTGGATTGATCTCTCCTGCGTATTTTGTTATTCTCCTGACCGAGGCGCGTCATTCGCCAATGACGTGCCGAGGGTGGCCACGTGGCGAAGTGGGAACGCAGGGGTCTGCAAAACCTCGATGAGTCGGTTCAATCCCGGCCGTGGCCTCCAGAAAAAAAGAATGGGTGTAATCCATTCTTTTTGTTTCTAAGCCGTTTTTTGGATACGCTCGAGGACTTCGAGGATAGGTTCTTTTGTGAGAGTCTTACCGACCATCAGAATCAGTCTTGCGCGGACGTCGTTGTGCAATCCGTCGACGAATTCATGGATGCGAGGTTCGGGAACCGTCATGATGAGCTCCTCGTATTCTTTTGTTTGGAACCGTCGGTGGAGTTCCTGGGCGAGGAGTTTGGCAAAGTGGCGCTCAGACTGGTCCTCGAGCTTTTCGTTCATCTCCGCAAAGTGACCTCCTCCTGAGGTGATACCAGACGTTCGATCGTTTCCATCTTCTGACGCGTGATCGACGTAAATTTCTCCTTCTTCAGTCGATTCTCGATCCTGGAGAAGAAAGAATCGCGCATGTTCGTTATCACACACAGCAAGAAGCGTGGGTTTTTCGTAAGCTTGGAGTGGTTCTGGAATGTGCATAGGGAATTCGTTTAAGGGTACGCACAGTATATAATAGTCCCGTATGGAAGAGAAAACACTACAACACGAGATTGTCGACTCAATGCGCGAGATTGTTTTCGGTCTGGAAGACTCGCTCGTCTCCACCATGGGAGCCATTACCGGAATTGCCGTGGGAACAGGGAGCACCTACGTGGTCATTCTTTCTGGCTTTGTGATCCTTTTTGCTGAGGCGATGTCCATGTCCGCAGGCTCATACCTCTCAACTAAGCACGCACGCGAGGCGGAGATCCTGTTTCACGAGCGAAAAGGACTTGAGATCCACGAGGAGGCCTCTCACCCTATTCGTGCCGCTATGGTGATGGGCGTTTTTTATCTTCTTGGTGGAATTATTCCGTTGGTTCCTTACTTTCTCCTTCCTGTTGATCGGGCCATTGTTCCGGCGATCATCATCACCGCCTGTATGTTATTCTTTGTTGGAGTCTGGGCGGCATCGTTTACTAAAACATCAAAGCTTCAAAGCGGGATAGAGATGACGGTTGTTTCGCTCGCCGCCGCCGGAATCGGTTACGCGGTTGGTCGACTGGTTGCCTCCTCCTTCGGTGCGGAGGTACTATAAAATTATATGGACGGAGCAAAACAACTCCACTTGGGAGAGCACTACGATGAGTGTGATGTGTGCTCGTCACCTATTACAGACCTGAGTCAAGCCTTCACGACCGAATACGGCGGAAAGGTTTTGACGTTTTGCTCGGAGAAGTGTTTTAAACGGTATCTGGAAGATCCAGCGCTGTACGCGGAGTTTGGTGAGGATGAGGGGCTTGAATAGCCTCTCTTTTTTTGCTACGCTCCGGGGACGTTATGAATCGTGAAGTGTACCTGGATCACGCCGCCACAACTCCAACGCATCCTGCTGTACGCGAGGCGATGTTGCCGTACCTAGGGGAAAAATATGGGAACCCGTCGAGCTTCCATGGAATGGGAAAAACAGTGAAGGACGATGTGGATCATGCTCGCGAGCGGATCGCTCGCGTTTTACATGTACGAGCTGATGAGATCCTTTTCACGTCCGGCGGAACCGAATCGGACAACCTAGCGATTCTCGGATATGCCCGCATGAATCAGTCGCAAGGCAAGCACTTGATCACCACATCGATCGAACACCATGCGGTTCTCGAGACGATCATGCATCTGGAGAAGAAGGAGGGATTCGAAGTCACGTACTTGGAACCTGATCGTGATGGTCTTGTCAGCGTGGAGCAAGTTGAAAGTGCGCTACGAGATGACACGATACTTGTCTCGATCATGTACGCGAACAATGAGATCGGTACAGTTGAGCCGATTGCCCAGATCGGGAACATGATCCAAAAATGGCGAGAGTCGCACAAGCGACCAGCACTCAGGTTTCATACGGACGCGTGTCAGGCGCCGGAATATTTGGACCTCGACGTAGAGAAACTGCACGTGGACATGCTCACCCTTAATGGGTCTAAGATGTACGGACCAAAGGGAATCGGGCTTCTCTATGTGAAACGTGGAATCAAACTGGAACCGCTGCAGTTTGGCGGTTCGCAAGAGAGGGCTCTGCGTCCTGGAACCGAGAATGTGGCAGGGATCATCGGCATGGCAACAGCACTCGAACTTGCTCAAGCGGACCGTCAGAGTGAGACACAACGACTCGTTCCACTGCGCGATCGACTTATCAAGGGAATCCAAAGCTCAATTTCAAAGACTCGTCTTAATGGACACCCAACGATTCGACTTCCAAATAATGTTAATATCTCGATCATGGATATTGAGGGCGAAGCGCTCATCCTCTATCTCGATGCCCATGGGGTGTATGCCTCAACCGGCAGCGCGTGCACAAGTGCCTCATTAGATCCAAGTCACGTGATCTTGGCGCTCGGGCTTCCTTACGAAGTCGCACATGGGTCACTGCGACTTACCCTCGGCCGATCTACGACGCAGGAAGATATTGATTATGTATTGAGTGTTCTTCCTTCGTTGGTGGAGAAGCTGCGGTTAATCAGCCCAGTGAGAGTTGATCCTAAGTATTTTCGATAACTAAAGCTGTGAGAAAAAATTTATTGGCCCGGCTTTGCCAGCAAGAAATTTTTTCTCACAGCCTTAGTTATCAATCTTTATGACCCACAAGCAAGAGCCAGTAAAAGGAACACAGGGCGATGTGACAACCGCGGACAATGCGAAGTCTTGGTTTTATACGGATATTGTCAAAGACCACTTTTTCAACCCTCGCAATTTCATGCACGACGAGGCTCAAGAGGGGGAGTATAATGCCATCGGAAAAGTCGGCTCCCCGGCCTGTGGCGATGAGTTGCGTGTTTGGATGAAGGTCGACCCGGCGACAGAGAAGATCACGGATTTTCGTTGGAAGACATTTGGTTGTGGAAGCGCGATTGCCAGCACCTCCATGGCCAGCATGATCGTCACAGAGAATGGGGGCATGACACTCGAAGAAGCACGCAAGCTGAAACCTCAGGACATCATGGAGCGCCTCGGCGGACTTCCTCAACGTAAATTCCATTGCTCTGTACTTTGCGACAAGGCGCTACGCGACGCGATCAATGATTACTATCGTCGCTCAGATCAGTTCGATAAGATCATTGTCGAAGCCTCGCGTATCATTGATCCGATCTCAAAAGTGACTGATCATGATATCGAAGAAGCAGTGCTTGAGGGCGCGCACACACTCGAACTCGTTCAGCAAAAGACGAAGGTCGGGATCGGAAATCCAGGATGTCTTCCCGCCGTTGAAGAGCTTATTCGATTCTATAAAGAAAAGTATTTTGGTTAACCTATGCCCCGAATTCGTGTCATGGTCGATCCAGACCTCTGCATCGGTGCCGCGTCCTGCGTCACCATCGCCCCAGAAACCTTCCAACTCAACGAGGAAAATAAAGCCTGGGTGTTTGATCACGGACAAGAGCCCGAAGGTCACACTTATGAGCGCTGGCTAGAGGTCACAGACGACGAGAAAGAGAATATCATCCTCGCCGCGCAGTCCTGTCCAACGCTCGCCATCTTCATTTTTGATGAAGCCGGCACCCAACTGTTTCCTGAGACATAACATGCGATATCTCATTGTCGGTGGGGGCGTCGCAGGCACGACCGCAGCAGAAGAGCTGCGCAAGCGTGATGCTTCCGCTGAGGTCACCATCCTCTCAGAAGAACATCACCCGCTGTACTCGCGGGTGCTTTTGCCTCATTACATGAAAGGAAAAGTTCCACGTGAGCGCGTATTTTTGAAGCGTGATGCGTGGTATGCAGACCAGAATATCGAGTTGGTCACAGGAGTTCTCGCGACTCATCTCGATGGGAGAAATAAATTTGTTGCCGGAAGTGATGGACGAGAGTATCCGTATGACAAACTGCTTATCGCAACCGGAGGAGAAGTTCGGTCGCTGGATGAAGATCTGCGTGGAGTCTCTTATTTTAGAACATTGGACGATGCCGATCAGTTTTTGCAACTGGTGACAGAGCAAGGGAACCGAGCACGTGGGGTCGTGTATGGTGGAGGGTTTATCGCCTGTGAGTACATCAATTTATTCCAGCACTTTGGAATTCCCACAACGGTGATTCATCGAGGTTCACATTTTTGGACGCGCAGTCTCCTCTCTGAAGCAGGGGAGCTCATTGCCAAGACGTTGAATACGGGGGGAGTTGAGCTTCATGAAAATACATCTCTCCAATCGCTCACGGGAGATTCTGAACTTCAGGGAATTGTGACCAGCGCAGGAGAGTACTCGGCAACCATTCTTGGTGTCGGGATTGGGATCGAGCCAGACCTTTCGTGGTTGCGCGATGCGGGTGTGGAAGTGGGAACGGGAGTGAAGGCGAGTGCGTTTCTTGAGACGAATGTTCCAGATGTTTTCACAGCTGGCGACATTGCGGAGTTTGATGATCCAATCACAGGTCGACAATTGCAGATCGGGAACTGGATGAACGCGATGAGTCAAGGACGCACGGTGACCAAGTCCATGATCGGGGAGCGTACGAGTTTTCAGTTGGTGAGTTCCTATGCGACAAATGTTCTGGGTCTGGAAATCATTTTTGTGGGTGATGTTGAGCGAGCCGCGGCCGAGCAGATTCAGGTCATCGGTTCAGTGGCGGACGGTGGAATCACGCAGGTTTTTGAGCGAGGAGGTCGAATAGTGGGTGGGGTGCTTATTGGTCGAAATACCGATCGAGCCCCAATAACTAAGGCGATTCAAGAAAAACAATCGTTCTCAAGCTTGAATTTGTTGTAGGTCGGCAACACGGGACGATTGACAAAATCAAGAAAATCAAGTAAATAAAGACCTTCTTCTATGTGCGGCTTGTGCCAATCACAGTTGAAGGTCTTTTCGTACCTTTCACTTCAACGCGGCAGAGTCCGCATGGGAGAAGCTAATGGCTCAGTTCCTTCGTCAGATCGAGCAGGCCGCCTTCAAGCGGGCTTTCGAACAGATGACGCAACCCGTGATCGAGGAGGCACTGCGAAACAACCTCGATCACAACACCGCTTCCCGGCGGATCCTCCGGAAGATTTTGGAGATTCCCGGTTTCAGTCTGGCGTCCAACGTCCTGTTCTCGGCCGGCGGTGAACTCCTTGCCGAGCACGCTGACGAGTTGTGGCCCGGGGACACCCGTCCATACACCGTGGCCCTCAGACAGGTTCTCAAGCGTGTCGGTCCCCTGATCGTGGGGGCAAGCGATGCGGCAACAGACGCTCTTGAGATCGTGGGAAACGAAGCCGTGGATAGGGTGACGAGTCCGACCGCGATTCCCACGAATGAACGTCGTGGCGTCATGGACAGGCTTTTCTTCTTCTACCACGACGGGGCATGGCGACTCATCGAGCCTTTGTGCAATCCAGAAGGAAACTTCGTCATGGACGAGTGGGGAGATCCCATCCCCGTCAATGGTGAGGTTCTTACGGACTTCAATCACGACGACTACGTGAAGCCCACCACCCGTACCGAGAAGTCCGGGAAGGATGGGAAGTCAACCAGGCAGGTGAAGGGGCCTCCGGCCAAGCGTCGAAGGCTTGCTGGACCCCTGAGCGCATTGGAGGCGGCGCAGAGGAAGCTCTTCAGCCTCAAACGCTTCCCCCTGGAAGAGGCCGAGGAGATCATCAAGCTCCTGGCGCCCAAGCCTTCTTGGGAGAGTCGGATCAGTCCGGACGTGGATGGGGTCCTCTCGTGGCTCATCGACGTTCTTTCGCTGCCGTCCCTGTGCCTGAACGCTGTGGAGCGGCAGGAGATCGAGGATCTCGTTTCAAAGATGAAGTCGCAGAAACCGGATCCCGACTGGGTCAATCGCCGGCTTGGACGCTTCCGCACGCAAACCGACCTCTTCCCGCTCGACGGGTCGCGCGTCTACAACCTGGCGAAACTTGAGAGGATGCGTACGCTGCTCTCACGCATCCGTGACGAGATCGACATAACGTTGGAGGGAGAACAGAGCCTGACCACCAAAGCTCGTAAGGGTCTGCAGGCGGCTCCGGATATCCTCCGACAGGTTGGCGAATTTCTGACAACGGCCGCACCCTGGGTCGTGCGCGGGCTTGTGTGGTGGCGCAATGCCATCATCATGGCGCTTGTGCTTCTGCTCATGGGGATCCTTCTGCCAGTGGGCGGGATGCCTTTCTTCACCCTGTTCGTGTTCTTGTGTGCCGTCGCCGGCGGAATCCTCGGGTTCGCCATCACCTGGCCGTTCCCGTTTATTCAGAAGGTGTACGACTACCTCCAGACGTTCATCTCGGGGTACTCGGTTGACTCCATCAACGCGTTGGGTCGCAAGATTGCCTCCTTTGCCCTGTGCGTGGGGGCGGGCGTTCTACCACTGACCATTTGGCTGGAATTTCCCGTGGTCATGCGAACCGGCATCGTAGCTTTTGGGGGACTGTTCCCCATCGGCGTAGTGTTCGCGCTTCGGGAAGCTGGATACCCGGATCTTGCCCAGAGGCTGGTGAAGCGAGGGCTCCTGATCGCCAACATCGTCTTCGGGAGCTTCGCGGTCGCACTATTCTTCTTCGTAGGGCTTGTCTACACGTATACCGGTCAGTTCATGACCGGACCTCAGTTCCTCAGGTGGGCCGTCAATGGCTCGGTCAGTTGGGTCGGGCATGCCGGATCCTGGCTGGCTGGACTCACGATGTGGCACTGGTTGGGCTTGGTCGCCCTGGTCGTCTTCGGCCTCATCCTCCTCTCGATCCTTTTTGGCAAGTCCAAGGAGGGGACTGGCGGTGGTGACAGAGCTATGACGCTTACCAGCATCCTGCTGGGCGGCGGAGCCTTCCTCGCCGTGCTGTTCCTCGGCGGATGGCTGCTCCTCGCGGGCCTCCACGAGATCGGCTCGTGGTTCGGCGGTTCGTCAGCGGCCACGACCGCGGTTTCGGTTCAGACGGACAACGGCTCCTGGTTCGACCGCGCGGCCATGTGTGCAGATCCGGTGACGACGTTCGAACAGCGTCAGATCCTCAAGTGCCCCTAACGGGGGCAACGGCGGTTATCGAAAGATGACCGCTTTTATTTATATGTAGTCATTCAGCAACTTGTCACCTTTAATTATTCAGCTCCTTGTCCTCTCGAGGGAGATGGATTACTGGTTCGAGGATTGGCAGTTCAGCGATGAACTGTCCTTTAAACCACACTCGAATCTTCTTGCTTGTGTGAATGTGTATGTCTACCTTGCGGTGGGCAAGCGATCGGTTTGTGGGGAGACGATAACTGGCTCCTTGATAACGAAACTCGTTACAC
>JACQSF010000020.1 GCA_016206085.1 Candidatus Uhrbacteria bacterium | reverse complement strand
CCTTATCAGTGACAGACCTCTGCAAAAGTCGATGAGATTTGCTTGAACGGGCTGGCAGCCTCTGAAAACGTCCTAGAACGGACGTTGAAGAGGTGTCAGGGTGCCCGTGAAAGCAAAGATCGCGACTTTTGCAGAGGTCTCGTGAGTGTTTTTTGGAGCGGGTGAACGGAATCGAACCGTCGATTCAACCTTGGAAGGGTCGTGTTTTACCATTAAACTACACCCGCGTGGTCGGGATGACAGGGCTCGAACCTGCGACCTCTTGGTCCCAAACCAAGCGCTCTAGCCTACTGAGCTACATCCCGATAACGGCGAGACTGTATCAGATTCATGAGAGAGTGGCAAGAGTGCAGTGAAGGATGTTTTGTGAGTATCGGCCGAGATTTTTGTTGACGGAGAGTCGTTTTTCCAGTTAAATGTGTATAACGTATGGAGGACGATATCCGTTTAAAAGAAGTCCCTTTCCGGGATATCCCAGATATAACACGAGAGCCGCGTTTTCGTGTACATGTTGTTTCTCGCACAACACCAACCACAGACACGATCGAACTCGTTTTAGAAAAACCGGAGGGATTCACTTTTCTCCCCGGACAATACATTTGGCTTGTCCTTCCTAAACGGTCATCAACATTCGGCATCGTTGACAGGCGTACCTACTCCATCTGTTCTGGCATTGATGAGAGGTCTCTTCACTTGCTTATTCGAGTCACACAAGGTGAGTATCTTCAGGCAGTTGGGAATTTGAATGCTGATGATGAAGTGGAGATCATAGGGCCTATGGGATCAGCCTTTTGTGTCCCTTCACAGGGTGCCGTGATGATTTCTGGTGGAACGGGTTTGACTCCTTTTCTTTCAATAGTGAAGTCGCATCTGTCCGGGGGGGGGTGCTTTCTCTTCTTGCGTATCATAGCAAGGAGAGACCCATCCACGCCCTAAAGGAACTGAAAGCGTTCGTTCAAAAAAATTTGCAGACAACCATTTCCATTCACGAAGACATTCCCACGCGCGAGCAGATTGAAACGGTCGTGCATCCCACTGATACACGCCCCATTCTTATCTCGGGTTCGCAAGGGTTTGTCGATCATGTAAGTGCACTCTGTCTCTCATTGGGTGTTCATTCAGATCGACTTGTATTTGAAGCGTTGTACCCAACGGGCAAAATGACAAAGGATCTGCACGACATGTTCGATCCCGACGTCCACCCTTTTTTCCCGGCAGACGAGTCCAGGGCGATGAAAGAACTTCCCGAATTAGGAGAATTATTCTACATGGTTGTAAAGCAAACTACCAACCATGTTGTTATCACAGATTACAATGGAGTCATTCTTTTCGCCAATGAAGCGGCTGAGCGGATAACAGGCTATAGTTTGAAAGAGATGTATTACCAAACACCTCGTTTATGGGGAGGATTGATGTCACCAGCGTTTTACAAGATTGTTTGGGATAAGAAGTCCGCTGGAAAGAGTGTTGTGTATGAAATTTTGAACCGCCGGAAGGATGGAAGTTTGTATGTCGCGCTTGCACATATTGCTCCGATTCTGCGTGAGGACAAGATCATAGCCTATGTGGCCACCGAGGAAGACATTACAGAATTTAAACGTTTGGACAAAGCAAAAACGGAATTTATTTTTCTTGCGTCACACCAGCTTTTGACTCCCTTATCAGCTATTTCATGGAATGCCGAGATGCTCCTGGATGGTGATGCTGGCGCTCTTTCTCCTCAACAACAGAAGTGCGTCGTTGAAATTCAACAAAGGAATCAGCGCATGGTTGCTTTGATAAACGCGTTATTGAACGTGGCTCGCTTTGAAATGGGGACGTTCAGTATCTCCCCAGAGACCGTCCAACTGGAAGTCATCCTTCATTCTGTTCTTGATGAACTCGAACCGAGTGTTCAGAAGAATAAGCTTCAGGTGAAGCATGTGTGCAAAAAGGATCTAGCGGCCATTCATACTGATCCGAATCTTTTGCGCATTATTTTTCTAAACCTCCTTTCTAATGCGGTGAAGTATTCATTGGAAGGGGGTGAGATCAGGTGTTCCCTCACGTCCACGAAAGAGGGAATTCAGATTGATGTCTCCGATGACGGAATTGGTATTCCTAAAGCTCAACAGAATAAAGTATTTCAGAAATTATTTCGGGCGGACAATGCGATGCGCAAAGACACGCACGGGACAGGGTTGGGTCTCTACATTGTGAAGGCTATTGTGAATCGCTTGGGTGGCACTATTGCATTTGAAAGTGAGGAGAATCGAGGAACGACGTTTCATGTTTCGCTTCCTCTTTATCTATGACGCACATACAGAAAACGATCCTCATCATTGAGGACGAAAGGGTTCTCGCTCAGGCTCTACAGATGAAACTCTCCAAGGAGGGGTTTACGGTTGAGATCGCCAATAATGGTGAGGAAGCTTTGAAGATTCTGGCAGCCAAGTCTATCGATTTCATCGTGTTGGATTTGCTTATGCCCGTCATGGACGGATTTACCTTCCTCGAACAACTCCAGGAGAAGAAATTACATATTCCGCTCATGGTGTTAAGTAATCTTGGACAACCATCAGATCAAGAACGGTTGAAACAATTGGGGGGAGAGGATTTTTTTTCAAAATCTGCGAGTAGTCTTTCTGATATTGTTGCTCATATTAAACATTGCTTGAATGTGGAATAATAGTATGAGATTAAGCCAAGAGGACTATCAAAAGGCCTTTGTCCAAACGAAAGCCATCACCCAGGCTCAATTTGATGAGATTGCTCTTACAAAGGAAGCGCGACAGATTGGGTTAGATCGAGTACTTGTGGCTCGTGGAGTTCTTACGGAGACAGAGGTTGGACAGCTCATGAGCATTTGGTTTGAGGTTCCATTTGTTGATCTGGGACGGACAGAAATTCGTCCAGAGGATGTGGCTCTTCTTCCTGAACTATTTTCTCGCGCTCAAGAGGCGATGGTGATTGGACAAACACCAACGCAGATTCGGGTTGCCACCACCAATCCACGCAACCCCATTCTTACGTCCCAGCTAAAAAAATTTTTCCGACGGGAGATCGTATTTGTCTACGCAACAGGTCGTGACCTCCAGCAGCACTATTTCCTCTACCAAACCGATCCAGAGTCTCGTCTTCGAGCCATCATCGATCGTGCGCAGGTTGAAGCCAGTGGCATGGACATGCGCGCGACGGACTTCGTGAGCACGATGATCGATATTGCGTACCAGCGTCGTGTATCTGACATCCACTTGGAGCCTGAAGAGGAGTATGTCATTGTGCGCTATCGTGAAGACGGGATCCTCCATGACATTGTTCAGCTTCCGGTGGATCTGGAAGAGAATATTCTGACACGCATTAAAGTGTTGTCGCGGTTGGCGACAGATGAGCATCGAAAGGCACAGGATGGAAAAATTTCCTACAAAACACCCTGGGGGAACGATGTGGAGATTCGCGTTTCGATTGTCCCCACCACTCACCAAGAGAAGGCGGTTCTACGTCTGCTCACAGATCAGACTCAGGCTTTCTCTCTCCCAGAGCTTGGTTTTTCACCTGAGGACTATACAAAGATTTCCAATGCGGCGCATAAACCTTGGGGTATGATTCTGGCTACAGGACCTACGGGATCAGGAAAGACAACAACGCTGTATGCACTTCTGCAACTTTTGAATGAACGTGAGGTAAATATCACAACCATTGAGGATCCGGTCGAAGTTGATCTTGATGGGGTCAGTCAGATCCAAGTGAATGAGCGAACGGGTTTGACGTTTGCCAAGGGGCTGCGATCGATCGTTCGTCAAGATCCGAACATCATTATGGTAGGAGAGATCCGTGACGGAGAGACCGCAGACATCGCCATCAATGCGGCCATGACAGGGCACCTTGTGCTTTCGACTTTGCACACCAATGATGCCGCGACGACCTTTGTTCGCTTGGTGGATTTGGGGGTCGATGCGTTTCTCATCGCGTCGACGGTCAATGTGGTTGTGGCTCAACGATTGGTTCGGAAAGTTTGTATGGGTTGTATCCAATCGTTGGATGTGAATACAGAACAGAAGTTTTTGTTTGAGCGTCTTCCTCAAGCCAGGGGCTTACTTCTGAGCATGGCTGAAAAAAAGACGATCAAGGATCTTCAATTGTTTGCCGGGAAAGGATGTAAGGTCTGCCACATGACAGGGTATCACGGCCGTATAGGTATTTTTGAAGTGTTAGAGGTGAGTGATGAAATTCGAGATGCTTTGATGACACACAAAAATGCCAACCAAATAGGAGTTATTGCACGGGAGCAAGGGATGCATTCGATGGTTGAGGATGGGATGCGGAAGGTTCTGGTTGGCCAAACAACGATTGAAGAAGTGTTTCGCGTAAGTCAACTCGACGAGTAACTATGAAAGGAGTAATTCCTTGGTACAAAAAAGAGATGCACCTATTTCCTGTCTCTCCAATAGATGTCGCCTCGTTGATCAAGAATCTGGCGGTTATGCTTGAGGCGGGAATGGCGGCTCCGGAGGCGTTTGAGGTCTTGGCAGGACAGTCGAGGGGGACGTTGAAGTCTGTCGCGACAAAAATTGCGGCACGACTAGCCGGAGGTGAGAACCTGTCGGGGGCGCTTGCATCATCAGGTCGCGTGTTCTCTCCGTTGATTCATAGCGCGGTAGAAGTAGGGGAGACGTCTGGAACACTCTCGAAGAATTTGACGAGAGTCGCCAAGCAGATGGAGCGTGAACTCACCCTCAAACGAGACATCCAGGGTGCACTTTTGTATCCCGCCATTGTTGTTACAGCGACGATCATTCTGGGTCTCATGCTTGCGACGTTTGTTCTTCCAGAACTTGCTTCCGTGTTTGCATCGTTGAACACAGAGCTTCCCTGGTCTACACGGACACTCATTTGGTCAGCAAACATTTTTGCCACGCATGGGTTGTGGCTTTCTCCAACGATTCTTGTTTCGTTGTTCGCCCTCGTGATTGCGTTGCGACATCGAGTATTTTCCCCTTTCACGCATCTGGTCGCGCTTCATCTTCCCGCGTTTGGTGTTCTTGTGCATGATGTGGCACGTTCGCGATTTTGTCGTGGTGTTGGCATCTTGCTTGAGTCCGGAGTTCCTCTTCAAGAAGCGCTTGAGATTCAGGGGCGAGCCACCAGCAATTACTATTATCGCCAGGCGCTTTCATTCATGGCAAAGCATATCTCTGCGGGTGAAGGGTTTGGAGAGGCCTTGGGTCGGTATCCTAAACTCTACCCGTTGATGATTTCTCGTATGGTGGCGGTTGGGGAGCGGTCGGGAAATCTTCATGAGATTTTTTATTTTCTTGCTCGATTCTACGATGGTCGAGTCCAGTTGCGAGCTAAGAACCTTTCTTCTGTCATTGAACCACTTCTTCTCTTGTTGATCGGTCTTGGGGTGGCCTTTGTGGCTCTCTCGATTTTCACGCCGATCTATTCAATCACGGGCAACTTGGGTATATGAGTCCTCAAGGAGGATTTTCCGTCATTGAGCTTTTGATCGTGCTGGCGATTTTGACGCTCCTTCTTGCCTCCGTTCCCTTTGTCATGACGTCGTTTCAGGAGTCACGTTTGATGGACACAGCCGTGCAATCCACGGTGCAGAGCTTGCGCCGTGCACAAGTTCTCTCGCAGGCTGTGGAGGCAGATGCGTCCTGGGGCGTCTTTCTCCAAACGGGATCCGTCACATTGTTTCAGGGTTCAACGTACGCGGCGAGAAATACCACATTTGATGAGGTTCTTGAATTCAGCGATTCGATCCAGGTGAGTGGGGTCACCGAGGTGGTCTTTGAGAAGCTCACAGGTGAACCAAGCGCGACCGGAGAGCTGTTGTTTGAATCAGACACGCGAATCGAGACACTTACCATTTTTGAAACCGGCGCGCTCCAGTATGAATGAACGAGGAACAACCATTGTCGAGGTTTTAATTGTGATCGCGTTGTTGTCGATTATCTCTCTTGGGTTTATTCGATGGCTGGCGAGTTCGCAAGAAGCATCAGTGTTCGCGGGGACTCGTGCGCGCGCTGTATTGCTGGCAGAGGAGGGTCTTGAAGCCTCACGAAATATGCGCGATGGCGCGTTTAACGATCTCACTTTGGGGACACATGGATTGGCAGTAAGTGGAGGGGTATGGACCTTCTCTGGAGCGTCGGATACCACGGATGGGTTTACACGAGAGGTTATGGTCTCGCCTGTGGACGCGGATACGAAAGAGGTTGTATCTGAAATCACCTGGAATCAAACCACCTATCGCGCGGCAACCCTGGCACTCACGACCTATCTCACTAATTGGGAGGCGGAGAAAGGGAAACTCATTCCTATTATTCCAGATGCGACACTTGATCTTGATGGCCCAGCAGATGGAACAGAGGTGGCGATGTATGTGAGTGGGCTCAATACGTATGTCATCTTGGGGCGAATGTCATCGGCTCAACCAGAGCTGTATGTGATTGACGTCACGGATCCGTCTGCTCCCGCTGTTGTTGGAAGTTTAGAGATTGGAGCAGATGTGAATGATATCGCTGTTGTTGGCACAGTTGCGTACTTGGCGACAACGGCCAATGCCGCAGAGCTTCAAGTTGTGAGTCTTGCAACCGTAACGGCACCGATATTAATCGGTACACTGAACCTCTCTGGAAACAGCGATGCGGAAACGCTCACAGCGGCCGGTTCGAATCTCTATCTTGGACGCGCCTCCAACAGTGGTGGACCAGAAGTCTACTCCATTTCAATCGCTGTCCCTGCTCTTCCTGTTGAACTTTCTACACTTGAAGTCGGTGACAGTATTTGGAAGATGGCTTTGGCTCAGTCAAATCAATATGTCTATGCCGCAACAGGGAGCAACACCAAAGAGTTCATCGTTGTGAATGTGACGACACCAACCGCCATCTCTTTGGCAGGGACGATCGACCTCAGTGGGACTAATGACGCCACGGCCATCGCGCCCTTTTCAACCTATGCCGTACTGGGGAGAGATGACGGATTTTTCTATACGGTCGATGTGACGGCTCCCGCTTCTCCTTCGACGCTCGGATTTATGGACGTGGGGATGAAGATCAACGATCTTGCTATGGGGGTGGATGATGATTACGTCTTTGTCGGAAGCGGAACGGTTGGAGCCGAAGTCGCCGTTGTTGATATTACAACCCTCGCAAGTCCCACGTCGTATTATTCAGTTGATCTTTCCGGCAACGAGGCGATGGGAGTTATGTGGGACAGTGGATTGAATCGCGTATTTGGTGCAGGGCGAGGCAACACGGAAGAACTTTTTGTTTTGATTCCGTAATATGACCCAAGAAACACCATCTGGGTTTACGCTCATTGAACTGCTTGTCTCACTTGGTCTTGCGGGGATCCTCTTGCTTGTCATTCTTTCTCTCACCGTATCTGTGATTCGTTCACAGACGAGTCAACAGACCATCGCGGAAATAGAACAACAAGGAGCGATGGTCATGGCACTGATAACACAGACTTTGCGCAATGCTGAAGGGATCAACTCGCCGGTCGCGGGAGCAAGTGCAAGCTCGCTGTCGGTGGATGTGGTAACGGTTGTCGACGACCCCAGCGTATTTGATCTTTCTGCTGGACAGATCCGAGTCACTCGAGGAAGTGACTCCTCCATCAAACTTACCTCGACACTCTTGGAGGCAACGGCGCTCACCTTTACGAACGTCTCGACCACGGATTCCCCAGGGGCGGTGAAAATTGAATTTACCCTTTCGCATGACTCAATTGAGCGAACTTTCTATGGCACAGCAGCCTTACGACCATAATAGAGATGAGCGGGGAGCCGTGCTTCTATTGAGCCTACTCGTTTTTACTGCTGTTGGCATGGCCATCATCGCGAGTTTGCTATTGTTTGAAGTCGTACAGGTGGAAACAAGCTTCGCGAGAGAGCAGTCCGGACAAGCGAAGGGGTTGGCGGATGCGTGTGCGGAAGAAGCCTTACAGCAGATTAGCGATTCCACATCATTTTCCGGATCAGGAACACTTACTCTGGGCGAGGGGACGTGTGCCTACACGATAACGAATCTTGGCGGCTCCAATCGAGAAATTGAAGCAGTGGGGACAGTGGATACCATCGTGCGCAAAGTGCTTATCAGTATTGATACAATTAATCCATCGATCAATGTCACTTCTTGGCAAGAGGTTGCTGATTTTTAACCTATGATTTTTTCTTCTGGATTGGGGATTGACGTCACAGACTCGTATGTGCGCCTTGCTCGAGTTTCGTTTTTTGGACGGGTTATAGAGACCAAGGAGTGGAAGTTACCTGATGGCCTCGTTGTTGACGATTTGGTCGTAGCCCCAAAAGGGTTTCAGGCTTTTATTATCACGTCCTACATTGATGAACACAAGCGTTTTCGAAGGCTTCCGACCGCAATGACGATCCCAGAGTCTCGCGTCTTTGATGCCTCTACTCAGGAAGGCGTTCCATTGAATATTTCCCTCCAAAAACAGATCCCATTCCCACTCAGTGAGATGATGGTCGCCAAGGAAGTCGGATCATCCAGAGTTCAAGTTGTAGAAAAATCGGCCTATGAATCGTTTGTCAGTGCGATCGATTCTGGCCATATGAACCTACGATTTGTTGTAAGTCGTATCGTCGCATTCGAGCAGTTTGTGTTATACTTTAAGCAGAAAGAAACGAACAACCAATTTGAAGCGGCGATCGGTGCTGCCTTCCTTGCTGCGCATCCCTGGCGGTTTCGCCACTTATTTCATTTTTTTACTTATGAGTCAAAAAGAAACTAAGGGATTCACCCTTATTGAGCTATTGGTCGTTTTGGCTATCATTGCTATTTTGGTCGCGGTTATTTTTGTGGCGCTTGATCCAGCCGCCAGATTTGCCCAGGCACGTGACGCCGTACGGCAAAATGATGTCGGAGAGATTCTTTCAGCGGTGAAGTTGTATCAGGTTGATAACGGTGGAGATCACTTGGCAAGCATTGCTGCTCTCACGGCAGGAAGCGTGTTCATGGCAGTGAATGGGGCCACAATGACTGCGGGGTGTGATGACAATAATGCTGCGTGCGATACAGATATCACCACGGACACTTCTTGTGTAAACATCGCTGGTCTTGTTACAGAGGGGTATCTTGCGAGTATGCCAGTGAGTCCCGCAGGGGATGTGACATGGGATGATGGAAACGCTTCAGGAGAAGAGGGAAGTGGCTATACGATATCAATCGATGCAAATGGAATAGTTACAGTACGGGCATGCGAGAGCGAATTTACTGGCAATCCTGAGATTGAAATTGCGCGATAGCATATGAGAGGTCGTCTACAAGGATTCACACTCATCGAACTCTTAATTGTTATTGCGATCATTGGAGTTTTGGTGGCTGTCATTTTTGTGGCTCTTGATCCAGCGACTCGGCTTATGCAGGCTCGCGATGCCGTTCGTCAAAATGATGTAGGAGAGATTCTTTCGGCGGTAAAGTTGTATCAGGTTGATAACGTGGAGCACCTGACGAGCATTCAGGCGCTGTCGGCTGGAGATGTTTACATGATCGTAAATGGAATGACAACGGGATGCGATAATCACAACGATCAATGTACGACGGGTGTAACAGGTGACACACATTGTGTAAATTTTTCCCAATTGATTAGTACAGGATACCTTGGAGAACTTCCCGTAAGTCCTCCAGGGGAAATCGTGTGGGACGACGCGAACTCTAATGGTGATGCTGGTTCAGGGTACACGTTGTCTATTGATTCAAACGGAGTGGTGTTTATCCGGGCGTGTGAAGATGAAGCAACAGACGTGGAAATTGAGGCATCGAGATAATCTAAAGAAATCGAAAAAATCGCCTGGAAAGCCGGGCGATTTTCTCTTGCCAAGTAGGGAGGGGTTTGATATATTAGTGCCGCAAATCATGGGTGTGTAGCGACCTAGCTTCGCCAGGCTACTCACCCTGCGTTCGGGGAAGCAAAAGCAGTCTTTTGCTTCCCTCTTACTACGGGTGTGTAGCTCAGGTGGTTAGAGCGTTACACTGATAATGTAAAGGTCGGAGGTTCGAGTCCTCCCACACCCACCATCGCCGAGGTAGCTCAGTGGTAGAGCAGAGGACTGAAAATCCTTGTGTCGCCAGTTCAAT
>JACQSF010000018.1 GCA_016206085.1 Candidatus Uhrbacteria bacterium | reverse complement strand
AGGGATATTATCGAAACTTGGAGGAGGGATTATAATGAGGTAAGGCCACACAGCTCACTGGATAATTTAAGCCCAATGGAATTCATGGAAACCAGGGAGAAAACTCTCATTGACAGTGGCCTATAGAATGGGGTAAGGTCAGTTTGCATTTATTATGAGAACGGCATCGAATTCCAATCCCCTTGATATGAGAATTGTACCAACGGAAACCTGCGAAGCCGAAGACTGTTGTTTGTCCAGTAAAGAAGCATCCGTTATTCCAGCCTGGATTAGCCCGCGGTGTATCTCTGCTGCTTCCCTGGTCGTTTTACAGAGGACGGCAAGGGACTGAAAACCTCGGGCTTTCAGTCCCTTGATATCCTCGGCGATTGCCTGAATGCTCTCTTTTTGTGTTTTGGAACGAATAAATTTAACCTTATCTCCATGTCTCCTATAAGCACGAGGTTTGGGTGCTTTTGGATCGGCTATCTTGAGTATTTCTCGTACAAAGCCGGTTATCTCATAGGTTGGTCTATAACTAAAAGGAGCTTTCATCATTCTGGTAGTGTTTTGGGGGAAGAGCTTTCGTATTTCATTCCAATCTGAAATACCTACATACGGAAGCACATGCTGGGCGCTGTCTCCGAGAATGGTGAAGGAATTATTCTTTGAATGTAGCTTGATCACTTGTAAGGTCAATGGTGACACATCCTGGGCTTCATCCACCACGATATGTAAAAAATAATCTGGCCTCTGTTTACTTGTTCCACGGTTCAGCCGATCATTGAGCAAATGATCCAGATAACACAAAGCCGGCAAGTCAGTCAGTTTGTTTTTACCCAGCTTCGTTCCGTACTCAACCAACGTTTGTATATCATCGTCATCCAGTTTTTTCTTCGCTGCCCTGGTAAGGATATCCTTATTGGAGATAAGAGTACGGTATTCTTTTAAGAAATCAACCTTCGGCCAGAACCTGCTGATTTCTTTTTCAATTTGTTTATTGATTGCCCGAAGTACCGTAGCAGGGAATATTTTCCTTACTTCACGGATTACGTAGGCCGATATTTCTTTCCGGAGTTCATTCAAATTAATCTTGTGGGAATTCCGGATTACCCTTTTGATTTGCTCCTTCTTAACAATAATCCTTCCATTGACGATAATATCTGAAATATTCCGATAATATTGTTCTTTCAGGATACGTGCATGATTTTCAAGTACCCCACCCATTTTGATGGTACCTTTCAACCTCTCGGCTATAATAGACTTGTCCAGATTCCTTGAGGAACCTTTGAGAACCCTTTCTTGAAGGACATCTCTGGCAGGTCTGCCTGGACCGTGGGAAAGGGTACTTCTCAACCAGTCCGTCACTGTCCGTTGTCTCACCCTGGGTACGTTTAATCCGGGTAATACGGTAGATATATATGTGAGAAAGACCTGGCTTGGACCGAAGAGAATCACATCTTCCGGCTTGAGCACTTCTTCTCTCTGGGGGGACAGGAGATAAGCAAGACGGTGTATCCCTATTTCAGACTTGCCGCTGCCGGCAACCCCCTGGACGATTATTACCTGTTCCAATCCGGCTCTAATCTTTTCATACTGGCCCGGTTGAAGAGTCTCAACAATATCCCTCATTTGGTCTGTCTTGCTTCGTGCAAGAGCTTTAGTCAGAGGAGATTCTTTACGGCTGACAATCAGGGGTTTGCCACCTGCTGCCGGAAGCTGATATATATTTGTATAGTCAATCAAATGGGTTGATTCAACACTCAAAGCTCTTCTGAGTGTAACCAGCCCTTTGATAAGTCGTTTTTGTTTCTTTGTTTCATATTCATTGCATGTCAGGTTGCGATATAATTCGGCTACATCTGCATCCCAACTGAAGACGTGGTTTACTGGAATATGCATTTTACCAATGTAATATGTCTCGGCTGTATCAGCTTTGTCCTCAGGCGTAAAGTCCACTCGTCCAAAATAAGGACGAGGTTTTGCTTTAATCAGATTTTCCCTTTCCTGTTCATATAACTCCCGCTGCTTTGCCTGTGTTTCGCCGCTGCCTGCCTCCTCTTTGGTCTTTTTCATCCAGTTCTGGCGGTATGTAATCATTTCATCGATTTGTTGAACTGTCTCAGCCAGCTTTTGTTTTTCTTCTTCCCAGATTTCATCTACCATCGGCGTCTCCTGATACAATATTACTAGCTATTGTCTCAGTGAAATAGTGGCGCAGGAATTAGATCCCTTCGCTGCAGACAATCCGGACGGCCTCAGTCTCCATGGTTGTTTCTTGGACTTCGTCTTCCGTGGATGGATTCAGGCGATAGCGGAGGCGTAGAGCTTCCAAGCGCCGAATGAGACTAGTGCCTTCGAGACCCATTTGGCGGATGTCCCGTAACTCTGGTAACGTGTCCAAGAAGATTGAGGCGATCCGGTCAGCGTCGGGGGGAAGCGACACGTTCTGATGTGCTTCAGCTAGGCTGACTTTACCAGTGGCGGGGTTAAAATCGAGTTTCTGATTAAAGAGTTGGCGGAGCCGGAGGGGACGCTCGATGGGAGTAGAGTCAAAGAAGCGTTGAAGGTGGCTATCCAAGTCTCGGGCGTCTTGTGCATCAATGATGGGCACTCTACCCCTCCTTACCACTGGGTAGTAGTTATAGATATGCTACACTTGCTCCGAAAAGAACCCTTTTCGTATATGGCAATTATACACCTGTAGTAAAATGCCGACAATACATAATCCTTTGGGAGCGAATAAGAATCTTGTATACTCGCGGCTGCGGTTAACAAAGCGTCAGAATGTGCAGCCGGAACCTCTCAAGATGTTCTTAAGACCACCAACCTTAAGAAGCGACCTGTTGTTAAATGCTGCTATAATGGGACTAAAATCGCCACATGATTCGATGGGCCACCTCGGGAGGAGGCATATCTGTGAAACTGGACCTGATTGTCCCTGCTACACAGGAAAACCTCCGAAAGCGCAGGAAGGCTATATGCCCACCCCTGGGTCTGGCGATGGTTGCCGCGCTAACCCCGCCAGAGGTCGAAGTCTCCTTAACTGATGAGAATGTCACGGCTATTGACTTCCAAAAGGAAACCGACTTAGTAGGAATCACGGCACTAACTATCACGGCGCAACGTGCCTACGAGATCGCCGATATCTTCAGAGCGAGAGGAGTGAAGGTTATCCTGGGGGGTAGCCATCCCAGCGCCCTGCCCGAAGAGGCAAGCCAGCACGCTGATGCTGTGGTAATCGGGGAAGCCGAAAGAATTTGGCCAAACGTCATCGATGATTTCAAGGCAGGCAAACTACAAAGGATATACAGCCAACGCGAGCGGCCCAGCTTGGTCAGCTTGCCTATCCCTCGGCGAGATTTGTTCGCCGAGGGGACGTACTACTGCACGAACACGATCTCAACCACCAGAGGCTGTCCCTATGCCTGCTCCTTCTGCTCAGTTACTTCGTTCTTCGGCCATACTTATCGCTGCCGCCCGGTAGAGGAAATCCTCAAGGAGATCGAAACATTGAGCCACAGGAAGCTCATCGGCTTCGTTGATGATAATATATTCGGCAACCCCAAGTTCGCTAAAGAACTTCTTCGCGCCCTTGTTCCCTATAAAATCAGGTGGGTGGCACAAGCCTCAGTTACGGTAGCGAAAGATGACGAATTACTCAAACTGGCGGCGGCGAGCGGCTGCATATCCCTGCTAGTCGGGTTTGAGACGCTGTCCCCAGCCAATCTGGCGGCGGTGGGCAAAAGGGTCAATGTGGTGGACGACTACGAAACGGTTATCAGGAAGATCCACTCCCACGGCATCGCCATCCACGGCTTCTTTATCCTTGGCTTAGACGAAGACGATGAAGATGTTTTCGCACGCACTGTCCGCTTTGCTGATAAAATGAGGCTGGAGAGCGCTCAGTTTGCCTGGCCTGTGCCGTATCCGGGTACCGCTCTCTGCGAGTCCTTAGATAAGGCTGGCCGAATAGTCACCAAAGACTGGTCACGGTATGAGTCTAACCCAGTGTTTGAGCCAAAGCTAATGTCACGAGAGATGCTAAGAAGAGGGTATGACCGGGCTTGGCGAGACTTCTACAGTTTACCCTCAATTTGGAGGAGAATCGGAATAGCTCGCCGGAATTTGGTACCATTTTGGGTAATGAATCTCTCTTTTCGAGCTGCCTGGCGGAGAAAATCCCGAACAGGCGGATTTGTGGCACCTCGGCTTACTGGTATCTAATTCGCTCCCTTTTATTGCTTTCCACCAAGGCATTCCCTGAGCGCTCTGAGTGAGATTAGAACTCGGTTCCGATTGAACAAACAGCCAATTCGAGTCATAGATTACCTAGTCGCCTTGGTCGCTTCTGTTCGTAAGTGAGTTCTGGCAGAGAGCTATCCGATAGTATATAAGCTCTCGACGAGGTAGTCGCCACGATAAACTGAAGTAAATATTAAATTATGAGATTGAAAACAAGTTCAAAGGTTCTGTGTATTGTACACTGTGGCCCACCATAGCCTCAATTTTAGCCACCGATCCTGCCAACAGCCAGAAAAAGGGCACCTGCTTTCCCCAAAATGCACGCAATGTAGCACAAAGTAGTAGCCAGTCACCTCCTCAAGGTTTAAGCTATCAGTGTAAGGGGTTTGAGGTGATGACACTTCAAGACGCACTGGTAGCCTATAAAACCTACGCCAGAGCCGAAGGCAAGAGTCCAAAGACCATCGCCTGGGTTGTCTCCAGCGCGGGCTACTTTGCCGAATTCCTAGACCCCGAGCAGCAGGATATAGACACTATTACAGGCAATGACCTGCGCCGGTTCATTATCGCGCTCCAGGATAAACCGAAGTTTGCCAATCACCCCTACAATAAACCGCAGCAAGCGAAACTATCGTCACAGTCCATTGAGACCTACTGCCGGGCAATAAAGGCCTTCTTTAGCTTCCTGAAGCGTGAGGGCTTTATTGAAAGCAATGTCATGACCAAGGTAAAGATGCCAAAGGTGCCGGAGACAGTAATCCCTACCCTCTCAGAAAAAGAGATAGAGAAACTTATGGCGCAAACTAACAAAGGAACGAACGAGGGATTCAGGGATTACTGCCTGCTGCTGACGTTGATCGATACCGGCATCAGGCTCAGTGAGCTGGCCAACCTAAAGGTCGATGATATTGACTACGAGCAGAACCTGTTCAGAGTAATGGGTAAAGGATTACGAGAGCGTTTCGTTCCCTTCGGACGCAGGGTGGCCAAAGCACTAATGAAATATCATATGAAGTCCCGACCGGAGCCTATCGGCACCGACAACTTCTGGCTCAGACGGGACGGGCAACCGTTATTACCCAAGCGGATAGAAAAACTCGTCAACGCCTACGGTAAGAAAGCGGGATTAAAACGCTGTTATGCCCATAAACTTCGCCACACCAGCAGCGTCATGTACCTGAGAAACGGAGGGGATGTCTTTAGCCTGCAAAAGAAGCTGGGACATAGGAGCCTTGTTATGACCAGACACTATTCAAACCTGGCTGATAGCGATGTCAGAGCGCAACATCTGAGGTATGGGGTAGCGGACAGGTTGAAAATCTAATGCCTGAACTAAAAAGTAAATAACAGAGCAGTTAACTGGGACAGTCTGGGCACCTACCAGTGAGGCTCCCTTGATTTGCCATCAGCTTAAGTTTCAAGATCAGGTCTCCAGTAATGGCAGCAGTCGGCATTTCATTCTCCGACTTACTATTACGGGCAAAATATTGCTTACAAGCAGAAGGGTATTCGGCAATGGAGACCAGTTCAGGTACCTCTCCTTTCAAATGATCCATAAGGTTAGAAAACTCACGTTTATTCAATATCGGCGATTCTGGGAGGTGCGTTGTGTAAGGAAAATCGGTCGATATCAATGGCCCAATATTGAACTGATGAGCTTTGTAATAATAGTCCAAGATTTCGGCTAATTTTAACGCGGCGATAGAAAGTTCGGAATAATGCACTACTACTTCCGGCTTGGATACCTTGCCACCGCTACGAATCCAAGGGTCTACCGCAGCCTTTAGATACAGGTGCTTTCTGATTCCTGGAATCTTGCCAGGAATTATCCTCTTCCGACCAAGCCGTCTCACCTGTTCGGGGCTAAGACCGAGAATAGAGCATATATCATAGATGTCATAATTTAGACTATCACCCATCTTCTCTGTGAGTTCTTCTTGCTTCTTCTCCTGACAAGGAAAGCACAGTGTACCCTGGTTGTGTTGATTTAAAACCGCGCCGCATTGCCCACATTTCCTGCGCATTGTCATTTCCTAAAGTAACGATATGTCGTGCAAAGTTGTAGTTGCATTCCAGATTATATGCAAGAATGTAGTGAAGTTCAAATAGCAGTAATGATAGCGATAGCACTATCTGCTACCATAAAAAATACGAGTTGTGCCTGTATCAGCTTCATCCCGATAGGACTTAATTTAATACAGGGAGGAATTAAATGGGACTTTCAAAGAAGATATTGATGCAAAGATTTTGGAGCTCTACAAGAGCGGCTTGAGCTTCAGACAACTGCAAAAGCGCTATCACAAATCACCCAACTACATAGCCCGGCTTGTCAAAGGGATAGAAGTAATATGCACAGCATGTGGCAAGCCAAAGGGCAAAGTGCGTTTCCATGCCCATCACCTAGACCGGCTCAATCGCCCAGATTATACCATTCCACTTTGCCCATCGTGCCATCCCAGAGAGGAAGCAAAACTTCGGCGAGAAAAGAAACCAATAAGGAGTTTAATTATGGTTACTTGTAATATTTGTAAGAAGCAATTTAAAACAACGCAAGGTTTACGCGGACATAATTTCTTTGTCCACCCGGAGATTGGCAGCGCAGAGGCTCCAGCAGCTCAGCTTGCTGAGCAATCCTTAGAGTTCAGTCTTGGGCCTACAGCAACTACTCAGCAAAGGCTGAGCTGCTTGGAGCAAAAGCTTGTCATGCTGGAGCAGTCTAGTGGACTGGGCGAATCTGGCCTGGGTGATACTGAGCTACCACTTACTCAGCAACTAGCTATGACCAATCAGCGAGTAGCTGAGCATGCTGAGCAACTCGCCGGGCTTACCCAGCAGCAGAGCCAGTCCAGTGAGCAACTCGGAGAGGTGAAGGAGCAACTGGAGCATCTCGGCTATGGCTGGAGGGACGCTCACAAGGAGCTGGCGAACGTTGTGAACCACAACAGTGAAGTCGTCAATAGGAGCGTTTCATTCATTGAGGACAGAGAAAATGCTACTGAAAAGCGTGTAAAAAACCTGGAGAGCCTGGCCAACCGCTTTGAAGAGCAGCTGCAGGCTAAGACAGCTAGCGAGAATGAGCTAAGTGCTAAAGTGGACGCAGCCGAACAAGGACTAACTCGATTGGAGATTGAACTCAGAAAGGTGAGAAACCTGGCACTGAGGCAACCAACCGGTGAAGTAGTGAGTGTTCAGCTAAAAGATGGCCGCGATCACCGCTTCAAGCAGTACAAAAGTGCCGAGGGGTTAACCCGGCCTTGCCGACACGGTTTGGATCTACTGGTGGGCAAACTGTGGATAGACCTAGCTGAGCCTGAAGATTAAGCAATGGCTGTCGTAGCCCTCAATAGACCAGCCAGCGGATTTGGAGAGAACACCTCCAATTTTAAACATTTGGCAATTCGTCGTTGCACATTGAGATGAAAACTTCAATATCGTCGGATTGAACGAAACGATGAAAAGTTGAGGTATGGGATTTGTCAGCTTATAATTGATAAATGGCAGTTTCTGGAGGCTCACCGGATAGCAAGATTCAGCGCTTTAGCTTAGACCCAAGATGAAACAAATACAGATAGACATCAACGAACAGTTCCGGCACGCTCTCGATATCTTGGAAGGTAGCGACAGGAGCATCTTCATTACCGGCCGGGCAGGCACGGGTAAATCAACATTACTGAACTATTTCCGCAATACCACGCAGAAGAAAGTGGCGGTGCTGGCGCCCACCGGCGTCGCCGCCCTGAATGTCAAAGGGCAGACTATCCATTCATTCTTCCGGTTCAAACCCGGCATTACCCCTGACCGGGTTAAAAAGCTCCGCTCTGACAACAGTGAAAGCATCTACCGCAAGCTGGACATCATCGTCATTGATGAAATCTCCATGGTGAGGGCCGACCTGCTGGACTGCGTGGACCGGTTCCTGCGTCTGAACGGTCCCCAGGCTGACAAACCCTTCGGCGGCATCCAGATGGCCTTCATCGGCGACCTCTACCAGCTGCCGCCGGTGGTTACCGGTGAGGAGAAAGAGGTCTTCCAGTCTCTTTACGAGACGCCCTATTTCTACGGAGCCCGGGTGTTCGACTCCTTCGACATGGAATTCGTGGAACTGGAGAGGATTTACCGTCAGCACGATGAGCAGTTCATCAGCCTGCTCAACGGCATCCGCAACAACTCCGTCACCGAGGAAGGGCTGGAGCTTCTTAACCGGAGGTACCAGCCGGAGTTTGAGCCATCGTCAGATGAGTTCTATGTCTGCCTGACCACTACTAACAGACTCGCCGAAGAGATTAACGCGAAACGTCTGGCTGGGCTTAAAGTCAGGCTTTACACCTTCACCGGAAGCATCGAAGGAGATTTTGGCCAGGAGTACCTGCCCACTAAGATTGACCTCCAGGTCAAGGTTGGTTCACAAATCATGATGCTCAACAACGATACCGAGGGCCGCTGGGTCAACGGCAGTATTGGGAAAATCACCGATATCACTCAGAACGGGAAAGGTGAAGACATCGTCGTCGCAGAGCTAGCTGATGGTGACGAGGTTGAGATTACGCCCTTTACCTGGGAGATCTTTCGGTTCTTCGTCGAAGGAGGGGGGCTGCAATCGGAAGTCATCGGCACTTTTACGCAGCACCCGCTGATGTTGGCCTGGGCGGTAACCATTCACAAGGGCCAGGGCAAGACGTTCGATAGGGTAATTATTGATATCGGCAGTGGCACCTTCGCCCACGGCCAGATGTACGTGGCCCTCAGCCGGTGCACGACGCTAAACGGCATCGTCCTCAAGAAGCCGGCGCTCAAGAAACATATCTGGACGAACTACCAGGTGATGGATTTCCTGACTAAGTACCAGTACAGGAAAGCCGAACAATTATTGCCGACAGATGGCAAAATCGAGGTAATCAGGAAAGCCATTGAGAACAAGGCGTCGCTAGAGATTGTGTATCTCAAACCTAGCGATGAGAAGACGACAAGGGTTGTCAGGCCGG
The DNA here is from genome assembly GCA_016206085.1 of Candidatus Uhrbacteria bacterium. GTDB lineage: Bacteria > Patescibacteriota > Patescibacteriia > UBA9934 > GWF2-40-263 > UBA12478. The sequence continues at coordinate 583 of JACQSF010000018.1, read as the reverse complement.
AGGCCGTGGGGGAAATGGAGTACCGCGGCAAAAAGTACCTCGGTATGCAGGCGTTCTGCCTGAAGCGGAATGAGGAAAGAACCTTTCGCATCGACAGGATACTCGAGATCGAAGTGTTGGATAGCTGAGTCGTACTCTCAATTCTCGTTATTGTACTTTAAGATGAAATGTTAAATTAGCCCACACAACCCATCATCCTCACTCGTCACCATGGAGCCCACCACCGACGCTGGTGCAATCGCCGCCCGAGGAAGTGCTCAAGGCCGGATCGGTGTAGCACCGTCCTGTCGCCTCCGCTAGAATCCTCATCGATTAACGTAGAGGGTACGTCGTCCCACTCAAACCCGCGTCTGCCGAAGGCGTCACGCTGCTCCCAGACGATGACTTTATCGCGCTCGATCTTCCATCCATTGGGCACGTCGCCTTCGTTCGTGGCATGGGCCGACGGCCTCAGTAGGTTATCTGTAGACCGTCAGCTAAAATGGGACACAATCAAGGCCATAAAAACCGTACACTTTGGGTGGGTGGCACAAGCTCCTGAGAGGTAGTAGACTGACTAAACAGTCAAAGGAGCGAGTTATGT
>JACQSF010000019.1 GCA_016206085.1 Candidatus Uhrbacteria bacterium | reverse complement strand
GAGTTTTCCACACAATAGTCGTTGACTTTCGCATTCATTTATGGTTTATTAAATAGGCAACCGGGGCGAATGCCTCCAAGTTGGTACCAAAATAAAACACCCTCTCTTTCAAAAAGATGGGTGTTTTATTTGTTTATCCCGGGCCAAATGGGCCGGTGGGGGTAAGGGTAACCCCGGTTGCGTTGGTACCAACAGATACGGGTTCAAATCCCGTCCGGTCCACCAATAGCCCGGGACCCTAGAAAACCGTCCAGAAATGGGCGGTTTTTTGGTGGAGGCAAATCGATGTTTTGCATAATAACCTAAAAAAAGGTATCCTGAGTCTAGGAATTATGACTAAAGTTATCTATACATTAGCTCGAACCCTGCGCCGTCTAGGTTTTCAATTTCATGAAGACAATGATGTTCGTGTGAAGGCCATGCGTGAAATAATCGGCAGACTTGGATCGATACAGTTCAGTATCGAAATTTCTTCTGATGGCGCATGGGTTGCTGAATCGACGAACATCGACGGCATTATAACGGGTGGTACCAGCAAGGAGAGCATAAATGAACATCTGAAGGATGCGGTATTAACCTATTTCGAAATTCCACCACATCTTTGCAATGAAACCTTAGTAAAAACACAAGGTGAACCAATGAAGTTGGAGCAGAAGATTTATGCCTAGTGAGAGCCTGTCTGATATTAAGCAACGTAACTGGATAATCGCTTGTGGCAAACTTGGTCTACGCGTGGAAACGAATCATGGAAAGGGGAGTCATGTACTTGTGAAACATCCACAAAATGGAAACAAATACACGATTCAGCGAGATTTGCACAGGATTATAAACATAAAATTTTCAATAAATTGAAGCAGTGGGGATTTACAGAAGACCAGATTTACGACGCTCTTAGATAAAAGAACAGTAAAAAACCGTCCAGAAATGGGCGGTTTTTTGGTGCATTTTGACCCATTGACAAATGCCTTATTTTCAGGTATATTTCTACGTTCGTTCTTTCAATGGAAACTCATGAATAACTTACGGAATAGGTGGAAAGGTGGTTAGGTGGAGAGGTGGTTGAGTAGAATCGAGAGATTTTTGCGTGGCGAGCGTTAGGGTATTGGAGCATTGGAGCGTTAGGACTAACGCTCCCATCCCCAACCCCCAACGCTCCTGCCTAAAAGCCTCTCGATTCGCCTCTCGGCGAAGTGCAAATAACGTCGAGAGGGACCCAACCCAACTGGAGAAGACCATGACCCGCTCCCTCCCCCTGATCTTCGCCCTCGGCCTGGCCGCGTGCGGCCCCGTCGACATCGGCGACGGTGACGACGTCGACAACGACTGCGACGCCTGCGACGACGGCGATGCCGACACGGACACCGACTCGGACAGCGACTCCGACAGCGACTCGGACTCCGATTCGGATGCCGACAGCGACACCGACGCGGACGCGGATCTGCGCGTCACCATCACGACCCCCGGCGGTGTCGAGTTCGGCTCCATGCTGTGCCACGTCGAGTTCCTCGACGACACCGACGGTGACAGCTCCTTCTCGGACGAGTACTGGGGCTGGGAGTACTCCTGGGTCGAGAACTGGGTGACCAGCACGACCCTCGAGTCCGATCCCGGCGCCATCGACGCCGTGCGGCTGAACTGCACCCTGTGTCCCGACGAGTTGACCCTCGACGAGGAGCCCTCGAGCCCCGAGGCCGAGGCGATGGGCTGCACCTGGACGGCCGTCAACGGCTCGGGGTCGACCAACGGCAGCGTCGCGACCTGGTACTTCGGCGAGACCTTCGGGTCGAGCCTGGTCTCGGTCGCCGGCGGCACCTCCGTGCTCGTCGACCTCCGCTAGTCGACCTCCGGTCGGCACAGAGGCGTCTCCTGTCTGGGAGAACGTCTGTAAAAAGAGGTTCGTTCGTTTCCAAATTTCGGCCAGCGCGCGGGTTGTTCCCCGTGCGCGAGGCCGGCACGCTCCGCCTCCCGGTTGGGACGAACCTCTTTTTACAGACGTTCTTCCTTTCGGGAGGCGTCTTTGTTTTAAAACGTCCAAAATTGGCCGATAACTCGGCCTTCGACGAAAAAAGCCCTCGATGTAGCAGGATTTACGGAAACCATTGAAAAACCTACGATTGTGTCATTGCGAGGAGCTGCAAGCGACGAAGCAATCCCAAATTTCTTATCTATTCGAGATTCCTTCGCTCCTGTTGGTCGCTCGCAATGACACATCAGTAATTAGTTCAATTGTCTGTCTGGATGGGTTGACAAAACCACCAAAATATGGTATATTTGGTCGTTCCAAAATGAGCTAGATTAAGCTCTTTTCTGGACAAAAGTCTGTTAAAACCCAGAAGGTAAACAATGTTAGGGATTGTCCAGATAGGGAAGACGTAGTAGGTGGCGCAGGTGGCAGAGGTAGATGAGGTGTTTAAGACCACCTTTTCCACCTACGCTACCTTTTCCACCTATTCCGCTCCTGCCTGGACAACCCCTGACACAAGTCAAGAATCGGGGTGTCTGTCGCGGCGCGCATGGTGCTTGGGGTCTTCCCAGCATGTTGCACGTCTCGGCTTAGCCCCGACCCAACCCCTGGAGAATGCGATGAACCGCTTCCTGCTCCCCCTGTCCCTGTGCCTCCTCGCCGCTTGCGGCGAGCTCTCCGTCGACCGCGACGGCAACACCGCCTGCACCGAGTGCGGCGACGACACCGAGACCGCCGAGCCCACCTCCGTGGACGCGGACGGCGACGGCTACACCAGCGACGTCGACTGCGACGACCGCGCCGGCGACAGCAACGGCGACGGCCGCGTGGACGGGTACTTCACCAACCCGGGCGCCACCGAGATCTGCGACGGCCTCGACAACGACTGCGACGAGCAGATCGACGAGGACCTCGAGACCACCGGCTGGTACGTCGACAGCGACGGCGACGGCTACGGTTCCGAGGAGCTCGTGCAGCTCTGCACCGACCCCGACTCGGGCTACACCAACGTCCCCGGCGACTGCAACGACGCGGACGCGGCGTTCCACCCGGGCGCCGAGGACGTCCCCGGCGACGGCCTCGACACCGACTGCGACGACGAGACGGTGCCCGAGGACGCGGGGAACGGTGAGGACACCGGTGGCGACACCGGCACCGACCCGAACTCCGACTTCGACGGTGACGGCTCCACCGACGCGGACGATTGCGCCCCCAACAACCCCGCCGTGTTCCCCGGCGCCACCGAGACCGACAACGGCATCGACGACGACTGCGATGGCAGCATCGACGAGGGCTTCGAGTCCGAGCCCGCGGTCGACGCGGACGCCGACGGCTACACCGACGAGGTGGACTGCGACGAGAGCGACCCCGAGGTCAATCCCGGCGCGACCGAGGAGTGCGGCGACGGCCTGGACAACGACTGCAGCGGCGGCGACGCCGACTGCGAGTCGCCCGACGTCGACCTGGACGGCTCCACCGCGGACGTCGATTGCGACGACGCGGACGCGGGCGTCTACCCCGGTGCCACCGAGACGGCCGACGGCCTGGACAACGACTGCGACAGCGTGGTCGACGAGGGCACCAGCGCCTACGACGACGACAGCGACGGCTACTCCGAGAGCGCGGGCGACTGCGACGACGCCGATGCCGACCTGAACCCGGGCGAGTCCGAGCTCGACAACGGCATCGACGATGACTGCGATGGCAGCGTCGACGAGGGCTACGATGTCGACGGTGACGGCTACACCGTCTCCGAAGGCGACTGCGACGACAACGACGCGGAGACCAACCCGGACGCCGACGAGAGCGAATTCGGCCTGGACGACGAGGACAACGACTGCGACAGCGCGGTCGACGAGATCTGGCAGGCCTACGTCCTGGCGACCTACGGGTCGATCGGGTACTACAACCTCAACGTCCAGTCCTACAACGACGCCGAAGACCTCGGCGACGTCTGGAACGAGTCCGCCACCCAGTCCTCCGGGACGCAGGTGGAGGTCGAGTTCCTCACCTCCGAGTACGACCTCTCGTCGAGCTGCGGTCTGCGCCTGAACGTGAGCGAGGGCAACCCCGCGAGCGACTGGCTCTGCAGCGGCAACTCCATCGACACCAGCGTCGGCATCGACATCTGGTTCGACGGTGAGTGGTACGACGAGTCGGACCTCGAGGTCTGGGAAGCCGGCGGAGGCTCCTGCTCCGCTGTCCTCGTCGTCAGCAGCGACGCCGACTGTCAGGTCTAGGCCACCTTCCGGCCAACAACGAGACCCCTAACCGAGGAAGTTACCCATCGGAGTAGGTAAGGGGTCAAGCACGCGCCCCTGCGTGGAGAAGAGCACTCAAGCTCTACTTCACTTGGGGGCTCTTCTTTTTGGAAAAAATTTCTCGTCATTGCGAGCGACCAACGGGAGCGAAGCAATCTTCCAACTCTTGGATTGCTTCGTCGCCTCGCTCCTCGCAATGACGAGGGTTGATTGGTATTCCAGACCGAAACTCATTGACATAGGCTGGGTATTATGGTAAAAGAATCCCTTTAAAAATGGGCTTTTTTGTTCGGATCGTGAGCTGATTTTAGGACATTTGTCTTAAAACCAGGCCAAGATCCTTCCAACCAAAATCTCTCCCTGCCATTGGCCTGGCACCTCACCTTTGGTGGGGAGGGAGAATGTACACCCGGAGAAGATGATGACTCGTTTCGCCCCCCTGGGCCTCTTGGCTCTTCTCGCCGCCTGTGAACCTCTCGAGATCCAGCGTGATCCTCCCGAGTCCTGTGACCTCTGCGAGAACGCTGACGACGACACAGGCGCCCCGCCGGACATCGACGCCGACAACGACGGCTACACCGTCGACGTCGACTGCGACGACAACGACCCCACGGTTGGTCTCGCCGGTACCTGGTACGTGGACGGCGACTCGGACGGCTACGGCCTCGACGGCTCGACGACCTCCGCGTGCACCCAACCCGACGGTTACGTCGACAACGCGCTGGACTGCGACGACGAGGACGCGGGCGTGAGCCCCGACGCCGAGGAAGTCTGCAACAGCGTCGACGACGACTGCAACGGCACGATCGACGACTCCAGCACCAACGCCTGGTATCTCGACTACGACACCGACGGCTACGGCGACCCCGCCTTCCTCTACGAGGACGGATGCGATGGAAGCACGTACCTCGTGTCCAACGCCGAGGACTGTGACGACCTCGACCCCGCGGTCAACCCCGCGGCGACCGAGATCTGCGACGAGGTCGACAACGACTGCGACGGGTTCATCGACCCCAGCACGAGCACCGACGCCACGGCGTGGTTCGCGGACGAGGACGAAGACGGCTACGGCGACGTCGACGAGTACACGGTCGCCTGCGACCAGCCCGACGATCACGTCGGGGACTGGAGCGACTGCAACGACGCCAACCCGCTCATGAACCCCGGTGAGACCGAGATTTGCGATGGCCTGGACAACGATTGCGACGAGCAGATCGACGAGGTCGACGGCAACCCTGACGTCCTGACCCTCTGGACCGACGCGGACGGCGACACCTACGGCGACGACAACGCCGGCTCGTTCACCACCTGCCCGGCCGACGGCTTCGTCGACCAGGGCGGCGACTGCGACGATGCCGACGGCGAGATCAGCCCCGACGCCGATGAGGTCTGCGACGGCCAGGACAACGACTGCGATGAGGAGACCGATCCCTGGACCAGCACCGATGCCAGCACCTGGTACACCGACGGGGACACCGACGGGTACGGCGACAGCGCCAGCCCGATCGTCTCCTGCGACCTGCCCGAAGGGGCGGTCGAGGATGCGACCGACTGCGACGACGGGAACGGCGACGTGAACCCCGGCGAGGTCGAGATCTGCAACGACGTGGACGACGACTGCGACGGCAGCGTCGACCCCAGCACGTCGAGCGACGCGGGCACCTGGTACGTCGACTCCGATGGCGATGCCTACGGCGACCCGTCCAGCTCCTTCGTGAGCTGCGACGCGCCCGTGGGCTACGTCAGCGACAGCACCGACTGCGACGATGGGGACAGCGCGAGCTACCCCGGCGCCACGGAGTACTGCGACGGCGCGGACAACGACTGCGACGGGGTCACCGATCCCGATTCCAGCGTCGACGCGACCGACTGGTACGAGGACGTCGACACCGACGGCTACGGCGGCGCCAGCGCGGGCACGTCCTGCTCGGCTCCCTCGGGAACCGTGGCGGATGCGACCGACTGCGACGACACCGACTCCAGCGTCTACCCGGACGCCATGGAGTACTGCGACACACAGGACAACGACTGCGACGGCGACGTCGACGAAGAGGGCAGCGACACCTACTTCGCCGACACGGACGGCGATGGCTACGGCGACGCGGGCAGCCCCCAGGAGGATTGCTCCAACCCGTCCGGGTACGTCGAGGACGACAGCGACTGCGACGACACCAACGAGTTCGTCAGCCCCGACGCGATCGAGGTCTGCGCCGACGGCCTGGACAACGACTGCGACGAGGACGTCGACAGCAGCCCCTGCGTCACCGAGGGCGACTACTCCGGGAACTTCAGCATCACGCTGACCGAGACCACCTACGGGCTGGGTTCGGACTCCTGCGAGGGCACCGCCTCGCTGACGGTGGACACCACGGCCAGCCCGATGATCTCGGGCACGGTCGAGTGCGCCTTCGTCGGCTCCGCGGCGACGTACCTCTCCGGGACCTACACCGGGGTGGTCGAGGGCAACTTCGACAACGACCTGGTGCCCTCCGGCTCCGTCGAGTTCACCACCTTCGGGTGGAGCTTCGACTGGGATGACGCGGGCTCGGGCGACACCAACATCGACGGCGAGTTCGAGGGCTCGGACACCTACGAGGTGTACGGCGTCCCCCTGGACTTCACCTACGACGGCTACGTCGACACCGACGTCGTCCCCTAGGCGCACCTCAGCGCCACACACGGCGGCTTTCTCCCTGAGACAGCCGCTTTTATGTTACAATTTGTCTACATGATCAACCTGCGCACGGTCTACAAACGTGCGGAAGAGCACACGGCGCTTGCCGCGACCGCTCTCTTCCTGCTCCTTGGGTTTTTAATCGTTCTGCAATCCATCTTTTCCCCGGCGCTTGTTCTGTCGGGGGTCCTGGGGGGCTGTCTTGTAATCCTTACTTTTTTGCGCCCGCACCTGGCGTTGGGATTCCTCGCAGTTTATCTTCCGTTTGAATCGCTCATTCTCAAGTTCATCCCTGACGAGGTGTACGTGTTTGCGCGGTATGGGTCTGAACTCCTGATTTATCTTGTTGCGTTCGTCGTAATCGTCAGGCTCCTTTCAGGCAAACATCGCTATCGGCAAACGCCTTTTGATCTCCCGTTCGCACTATTCGTTGTTGTGTTGCTTGCCTCAGCCCTTGTGAATCTGGTCTCGCCCACGGTGGCCATCCTGGGTCTCCGACAGATTTTGCGCTTCATGATGGTGTTCTTCTTGGCCGTGCAAATAGCACCCACCAAGACATTCATCAAGAATCTTACGTGGACGATGTTTGGGGTTGTGGTCTTCCAATGTCTGCTGGGCATCATGCAAGCGATCATCGGCGAGCCATTGGATCAGTTTCTGCTTCCGTCTGAAGCACGCACGTACGGCACACTCACACTCATCAGCGGTGTGGAACAGTTCTGGGATCCAGGCTCGCGCGTATTCGCAACCTTGGGTCGGTATGATCGACTCGGGAATTTCTTGTATCTCTTCCTTCTGATCGCCTCAGCGATTCTGTTTACCAAAAAGTTGTACCTGAAATACCCGTGGGTGATTTGGTTGTTCATTGTTGGCGTGCCCGCACTTGTCCTCACATATTCAAGATCTTCTTGGTTCGCATTCCTGCTAGGGTTCTTGTTTATTGGTTTGATCGTAAAGCATGATCGTCGCGTGCTTGCGGGGTTTGCGGCTTTCGTGGTTTTTTTGATGCTGGTACTCGCAGGATCAGGGCTCAACGTCAGTTTGATTACAGAGTCACCAGGACAATCGCTCTCTGAACGCTTTTTTGAGAGCTTTAGTTTGGCAAGATGGCGAGGGGAGTATTACGGGCTTGGTCGAGTATTTTGGTTTATTCATACGCCCACGGATGTGGTAGCTGCCTCGCCGATTTTGGGGTTTGGGCCAGGCCAATTTGGAGGGGGAGCTGCGGCGGCTCTGCATAATACGAAAGTCTATGAGGAGCTTGGACTCCCGTTTGGGGTGTTTGGAACAGAAGGCGCCATCGATAACAACTGGTTTTCGCTTTGGGGGGAGTCTGGCACGTTGGGGATGGTTTTTTATCTCTGGTTTTATTTCGGACTTTTTTTCTACGCACTCAACACGGCTCGCACGCATAAAGACCCGTTTGTGCAGGCACTTGCGCTCGCGGTGGGAGCGATGTTGATCGGGGTCGCGTTCAATGCGTTTACGTCCACTCTTCTGGAGATTCGCACAAGCGCTTACTACCTCTGGCTTTACGCGGGGTTTTTGTATGTTCTCGCAGAGCAGAAAGAGAAGGTATGAAAATCATCCAATCCAACAAATTTTATGCGCTCAAGGGTGGGGCGGAGCGGTATATGCTCGAGCTTTCTGCTTGGCTTGAAGCACAAGGTCACACCACGCTCCCGTTTGCGATGCAGCATCCAGATAACCGTGAGAGCCCCTTTACCGAGCAGTTTGTTTCGTATGTTCAGACAGAATCGACGCGCTCAAATCCGTGGCAAGCATTGCGGACGGTGGGGAGGATGGTTTACTCGCTGGAGGCACGTCGAAAGCTCGCCACATTGATCGCGCAACAGAAACCCGATCTCGCCCACATCCACAATATCTATACACAGTTGAGCCCGTCGATTCTTGATACACTCAAGGACCAGCATGTCCCTGTTGTCATGACGGTGCATGACCATCATCTCATTTCGCCGCAGTACAACATCTGGGCGGTTGGGTGTGGGGAGGACTATCGTGATGTCGGGATTCTTAAGGGGACGCTTGTGCGCTATCACAAGAATTCGTTGGCGGCGAGTTTCATTCAGACAGCCGTTTACAAATTTCATCGATGGCTGAAGATCTACGAGAAGAACGTTGATCTGTTTATGTGTCCATCGCAGTACATGAAACGACAGCTGGTTGCGGGTGGATTCCCGCAGGAGAAAATTCGCGTGAATCACTATGGCATCGATCCGCACAGCATCCAGTCACGGTACGATCATGACGGGTATTTTTTGTTTGTCGGTCGACTAAGCGAGGAGAAGGGGATTGAGACGATTGTGCGTGCCGCAAAATTGATTCCGGATGTGATGTTCAAGATTGTTGGTCGTGGTTCGCAGATGGAGCGATTGCATCGTTTGGCTGAAGGGCTTGCGAATGTTGAGTTTCTCGGATTTCGCATGGGGGTGGAATTGGCCGACTTGTATCGCGGAGCAATGGCTGTGCTGCTCCCGAGTCGTGTGCATGAGAATTTTCCTCTCGCCATTCTTGAATCCATGGCAGCGGGAAAGCCAGTTATTGCAAGTCATGTTGGTGGAGTCCCTGAGATTGTGGAGGATCGCGTGAATGGACTTCTTGTGAACCCAGCAGATCTCCACGGATGGGTCGAGGCCATCATGCGCCTGGCCTATGATGAGGAGTTGCGTCTTTCTATGGCTCGGGCCGCGCGTTCCACGGTTGAACAGCGGTTCCAACTAGACGATCATTATCGTCGTCTCATGGCAATGTATGAGGAAGTTCTCCGGTCCCCCTCCTTTAACCATGAGAAATGAAAAATCGACCCGAAGGTCGATTTTTACGTTGTCTGTTTAGTGAGTTCGGGTTCCAGCCAGAGGAGCTCGTACAAGTAGTCGGTTGTTTCCGCGATGTCCTTCCAGTCGTAGTGTTTGGCGATGTGGATACGGGCCTCAGCACCCACCGCTTTTACAAGTTCAGGGTTCTCCAAAAGCATTTTGAGCTGTGAGGCAAGATCCTTCTCATTTCCCACTTCAAACGTGAGACCGTGATCTTGTGTGAGTTCGAGGTTTTCAGGAATGTCTGAGGAGAGCACACATTTCCCATAACTCATCGCTTCCAAAACCGCGATCGGCAACCCTTCTGATTCAGAAGGATGAACCGCGGCATAAGTGTTTGAGAAGAGGGTGTGGAGGGTTTCGCCTGATTGATTTCCGGTGAGCACGATGGACGGCTCGTCTTTGGCGAGACGCTCAAGTTCGCGGACATAGTCATCGGTAAATGCGCTTCCACCCACGATCGCGAGTTTCTTGTCACCCACAAGTTCTGGATGCGCCTTCTTGAGTTTCTTCCAGGCGGCGATGAGTGTATGAGCTCCTTTGTGACGCACCAGTCGGGCGCACATCATGAAGTAGTTCCCAGGTTTGAGATCAAACGGTTTGAGAAGCGCTGGATCAGAATCCTCAAGTGGGATTTGGGTTCCGTTGGGGATGTACTTGGCAGTCACGCCCCAGGAGAGTCGACAATACGTCTCAAGTGTTTTGGAAACGGAGATGGTTGCATCAGGAACCGTGCAGGCAAACCGTTCACCAACAGACAGCATCAGTCGTGCGATGCGGCCCCACTTTTGATGATGGCGATCGATACAATGGAACGTCACGACGACTTTAGCGCTTGGGCGAAGAAGTTTTGGAAGCCATGCGAGGAGCGCTGGTCCCACGCCATGAAAATGAAAAACGTCCACCTTTTCTTTTGCGGCTCGAAGGATCGAGGTGAAGGTGTGTGTGATCGCGTCGAGGTGTTTGGATGGAAGCGACCAAGTCTTGATGCATGTGACCCCACGATGGTCGCGGATTGGCCAGACATACCAAGAACGACAAAACACGAGGACTTCATGTCCACGTGCAACAAGCTCGGCTGAGAGCTCTTCCACATGACGTTCGATGCCCCCAGATCGGGCAGGAATGCCTTTTTGTCCGATCATCGCAATTTTCATATTGACGTCAAATAATAGCAAAAAATGGGCATTTTGTCAATGCCCACCCTCTGAATAACGTGAATTTGTCTCTAAAAATGGTCTATTCCTCTACCTGTGCCATCCCGCCTGCCATGAGGTCATTTGGAAGGTTTGTTGTGACGCTTGATCCACTTCGGCTGACATATGCGCCGGTACGCGCGTCGGTTCCTGAAATGCGGATGTCATAGAGCAACACGGGGATCTCACCCACCATGGAGGCGTCTGGTGTGAGACCAAGTTCAAATGCCACGCCAACGATTTTGCTTGTGGGGGAGAGGCTCGGTTCGATTGAACTCGTTTCCCAGATGACGGTGTTCGAGCTTGCGTCATATTCGACCCCGCTGTTTTGTGAGGAAGACTGACGTCCGGTAAAGACAACGCCTTCGCCCAGAGTTCCTTCGATGCGTACGTTTGAGAGTTTATTGATTGTTCCACTCACGTGCCAGAAGACCCAGTACTTTGTTTCAAGTCCCACACGTGGAGGAAGCGGGCCACGGCCGAGTTGATCTCCACTTGCGGTTGCATAGCGGCCGAAGGATTCAAACACGATGGGGGTCGTGATGGGGGAGACGATGGAAGATCCTTTTGAACTGACTCGTTGTCCAGTTCCATCGCCCAACGTGTAACTCGCGGTTGCGCGCGAGGTGAGATCCAAGCCGTCCCAATCTGTTGTTTCACTTTGTAAAATGTTCCAACGCAGGGACGCGCGAATCTGGACTTCGCCAGATGCTCCGGGGGCAACCGTGGAGATTGTGGTACCGGCGTAGGAGTCTTGTGTGAGGAATGGAGTGTCTGCCTCAATTGAAAGGACGAGATTCGTGACCTCAAACTCACCTGTGTTTTCGTAACTCACGGTAAAGAGCGCCTCTGCCCCAGGGCGGATAGTCGATGTGTCGACGCTGTGTCCGACGCGAATTTGTGGAGGCACGACCGGGGCAATGTGGGCGAGCGCTTCTTGTTTGTACCGGCTTGTATCAAATGTAAACGACGGATGGAAGATGAACGTAACCTCCTCACCGACCTCGCCGAGGTAGCCGACGAAATCGAGGGTTCCCGTCTCTCCAGCGGCAATGGCAGGAACAACAAACGCTCCATCCACGATCGAGATAGGGGAGGAGATGAATGTGAATCCGTTTGGCCATTCGGGTTCGATTGAGATTGTTGGAAAATCGATCTCCCCTGTGTTTTGATACGTGATCGTTCCCTCAACTTCTTGGAACGCCACGAGTCGGTTTGGAAGGGTCAGGGTCAGGGCGAGCGTTGATGAGCTTGGCAAGAATGTGTGAACGCTCACTTTCTTGCCTGCTTGATCGGCCTCTACGCCGTGGACAAAGGTCAGAGTGCTTGTAAACGACTGTTCTCCACCCACGTCGCCAAACATGACTCCGCGAATACGCACCGATCCAGTTCCACCCACGGGGATCGTGCCAAGTTCAATGGTTCCGTCTTCAATCTGTGTTTCTTCAACCGAGAGTTCTTGCAGGAGGAAGTGGTCTGGGTAGGTGAGTTCGAGTTTGGCGTTGCGAAGTTCCTCGTCGGTTCCGTTCGTATATCGGATGATGAGCGTCGATGGCGCACCTGTGATGATCTCGCGTGGGGCGACGGCTGCCTCAAACGAGATATGATCCTCAAACGCAACGGGCTGGGAGAATCCTAAGAAGATGGCGGCGACCCCAAGTCCGATCATGGTACCGATAAGCAGAAGGTCAAGGGAAAATAAGACTCGAGCAAATTTGAGACCACGATAGCGTTTGTCGAACCATCTGATAAAAGGAAGTAAGAGCATCTTTCCTGGGTGAACGGACAAACAAACCGCTCGTCCGAGAATGGACTCAGGTGTTCCCACGCTGTCACACGTCGCGCCTTTTTTGAATTCTTCTTTGAATGTCATACCTGTATCGTAGCGCTAATAGATGCTTAAGGTAAACACGTCGGCACTCAAACCGATGATTTCAGAGAGGCCGTCGCCATCGATATCAGAGACAACGACTTCAAGTCCGTCGCGGCTGGTTGAGTCAAATACGCTAAATTCACCTTTGAGGTTTCCATCGCGATCATATACACGCGCCAATGGTGAGCCGCCAAGTCCTGGGCCGGTAACAATGTCGTCGATTCCATCTCCATCGACATCCCCGACGGCCACATGCACGCCCCCGCGGAAATCTTCGTCATAGGCAAAAAATCCAGGATTGATGAGCGTGCCGTCCTTTTTAAACACACGGACATGCGGACCGCCGTTATATCCGGCTCCCGTGATAATTTCCTTGACGCCATCGCCATTGAGATCCCCAATCGCGACATTCACGCCACCTCGAAACAAATCGGCATAAGCAAAAAATCCAGGATTGATAAGAACTCCATCACCGTTGAAGACGCGGACATGCGGACCTCCGCCGTTTTCCGTTCCCGTGACGATCTCGACCGTTCCGTCACTCTCTATATCACCGACAGAGATATTAATGCCTCGGTCGTAGCTTTCCGTGTAGGGAGCAAATTGTGCATGGAGCGTTCCATCGTCATCGTAGATGTAGACGTAGGTGTCGTTTGCGGCAACGGTTTCGAGCTCCCCGTCGTAGTCGGTATCAAAACGAATGACCTGTAGACCACCACGGATCGCGCTGTCGTAGGCAAAGAATCCCGTCCGTTTTGTGCTTCCGTTTAGGTCGTACACGCGGGCAAAGGATCCGTTGATATACGTCGCATTCAAAATTTCCTCCACCGGACGTAGAAGAATCAGTCCATCTTGTGGAGCGATCGTCACTTCTGAGACGATCCGACCATTGTTCACCGATGAATCTTGTGTCCCGTGGAGTTTTTCAAATTCGCCGTCTAGACGAATGGTTTGTGTGGAGGAAGTGGCGTTCACGATGACCTGCCCCTCCTCGAACTCACGTAACCAGACGCCTTGGTCGATGGCTGTCTGCTGTGGATTGAAGACGTTTTGGAGGGAGCTTTTTGCCGCACCGAGATACGCATCGAATTCATCGTAGAACCAAAGCGAGGCGTGGTTGTACGTACTTTCATCGTACGAGAAGTAGCCGCCGCTCATGAGGGTTGTCGTGAGACCAAATCGGACCGCTTGATAGTCCGTCTGGCTTCCTTCGCCACCCGTATTATCAGTGTTGACGTTGATCATGTTGACCGGCGTGTACGCGACGCCGCTCTCAACGTCTTGATACTCACCAACCATGTTTTCCCATTCTGTCAGTGTGTTGTGCGAGGAAGGGAAGGTTTCGAACATGCGTCCGTTCACATAGGGGAAGAAGTCTGGATTCGAACTCCCGTTGGTCATGATGATGTAGTCCTCACCGATCAGTTCACGCGTGGTGCGGAAGAGTTCTTCATAGTTTTCTGCCCAGAGGGTATCTGCTTGCGAAGTCGTGTCTTCATCCCCATCGCGATCAACATCCACAGATCCAACCCAGCTGATGGAGTCCTGCACTTCATCAAAGTAGACACCGTCCCAATAGCCACTTGCGAGCACGACGTTCTTCACATGGCTGGTAAGATAGGGAACCCAGTCCGTATTGAGATTGAGCGCGCGGGTATTTGTCCAAACCGAGACCTGCTCTCCGTCACCATCTTTGAGCCACCAACTTGATTGGATATCGTCGTACATTGCTTCGTGAAGTTCATCGACCCAGTACGCGTCGTTCCAACTCACCGTGGCGACATAGGGAAGAATGATGATGTCAGGGTTGAGGGCTCGGATTGTTTTAAAAAAAGATTTGTTCCAGACCTGGACCTCAACAGGAACAACCACCAAGTCAAATTTTGAAAGCTCTTGTGTGTGAGCGTCCAGCACCGGACCACCCTCAAGATAGATGCTCGCGGTACGAACATACTCGTTGCTGGTCTGTGCCTGTACCAAAAGAGGAACGCTCGATGTAAGGAGTGTCAGGATAAGGGCAAGATGGGCAAGACCTCGAACCATAGGTTAGCGTTTTGTTGCTCGCAGGAGGAACGTGAGAATATGCATCTGTGTGCCCTCACGCTGAAATGGTTTTGCAAGTTGTGGACGGATGCACTCAACGTCTTCTTTGGCCATCGTTTGCAATGGGATAACCTCAACATTGTACCAGCCGTTTTGTTCAAGGAGGGATTTGTAGTGTGCTGGTCGAAGGCGATTGGGGATTCCAGAGAATTGGGCGAGTCTGTAGAGAAAGTTTGAATAGCGATAAATGTTGAGCGGATCGCGACCTCGCAGAACACCTGTATGAGTCATGGTATCGACTTCAGCGATGAGTACGCCGCCGCTTTTTACCGCGTGGCCAAGTTGCTTGATTGTATTCTCAACGTCTGAGAAGTGTTCAAACGCCGCCTGACTCACCACAAGATTGGTTTCCTGTTTGGGGAGTTTTGTAAGATCGAATGTGGAATCGACGACATACTTGATACGGTTGTCGTTGCCGGAAAGTGTTTTTTCAAGTTCTGGCTGGATCTCTGATGCATGATCGAGCTCGCTGAGAAGTTCCTCATAGAAACGATGAGGAGTCTGGTCGATGAGACGGTTGGCATCAACGGTCACATATCGTTGTGCGCCACGATCGAGCAGAAATAGCGCTGTGCCTAACTCAGCCCCAGGACCGAGTTCTAAAATAACTTTTCCGTCTACCGTTTCACCGGTATAATCGTGCAGTGCTTTGAGCCATTGATCGACGACGTTTCGGTCGTAGGCGATGGCACGCTTGACGTCGGTGGGAGCAAAAGGCCGCGGCTCGCGATATCCTTGGAGACCATATCGGAGCTTGTTTAAGAAAAGCACGGCCAGTCCCATCAAGTGGAAAAAGGTGTATCTCATACTAGGCTCCTTCCTCCTCAAGTGATTGTGGGTTAGGGGAGTAGAGCTTGCCGCTTATCTTCCACTGATCAACGAACTGACCGATACCCTGATTATCCCGCTTGTTCTTCACCGTGGTTGTTCGTTGGCTCCATCTCAACAGAGACTCAAAGTTGATTTTGTACCGTCCTTGAACCACAACATAGGTGACTTCGCCGCTTTGAATGGCACGCCGGACGGTTCGTTGGCTGATACCAAACATTTTGGCTGCTTCTGAGACAGAAAGTCGTATTACGGGCTTCATAGAGGTTTGTTAATAACCTTGTTTGTCAAAACCAGTGTAGCCAAAATAATCGTGTCGGTCAAGTATCCATTGATTTTTTGGAGAAAACCTGATATTTTTTGCGAGATAAGAAATTTTAATGTGGCAACTTACACATAACTTGTGCAAGGCAATCGAGAAAAATTCCTCCTCATGCGCATCCGGGTTTTTAAGGATGAATCAGCTTTTGCGAAGTTGTATGAGGAATACGGTTCCAGACTACAGCGATTTCTTTATGTGAAGCTTCCTTCTCAGGAAGACGTCGACGAGGCGTTCTCAACCCTGTGGTTAAGAATTTGGGAATACGCCACAACGACCCCCATTGAACACTTCTCAGGACTCGCGCACACGATCGCAAAAGGAATCGTCGCTCAGTTCTACTATTCTAAGGAGAGGAGCAAGGAGGATCGAGTGAATGAAGATGAATCGATCGAGGACATAGCGGTGATAGATCCCACATCAAAGGTACACGCAAAGATCGATATCAAGTTTCTTCTCAAATCAATGAAGGGAAAGCTCTCGGAGGAAGAGCAGGAAGCAGTGATCCTTCGATATCTAGAAGGCTATCCCATTGGCGAGATTGCGGCGTATCTAGGAAAGAGCAAAAACGCGACGTCGGTTCTCATCACAAGAGCGATTAAAAAAATAGGTAACCTGTTACAGCCCCCACCCTCGTAAACGATATGCAAGAGAAAGAAGTCATCAAACTTTTGCAGAGTCTCAAAGACGATCCAGCCATGGGTGGGACTTTTGATTTTCACAAGAGCTGGAACACGTTCGCCAACCGTTATGGTTTCGATGAAGATGCTCAAGAGCCGAACTACACGCTTCGCGACTACGTCGAAACCTACCTTTGGCAATTTACTCACTCCCTGCTCAAACCCATGGCCGCGGTGATGGCGGTATTTGTCTTTGCGGTAGCCGGATCGATTTCTGTTGTTGGGGCTGCCGCCCAGGCTCTTCCGGGTGACCAGCTGTATGCCGTGAAGATTGGTGTTGAGAAAGTCCAATTGGTCTTGGCTGCTGATGCACAGACACGCTCACAACTACGCGTGGAGTTCGCCAGTCGACGATTGGAAGAGATGGTTCAGCTCGCCGCACAAGTAAATAGTTCAGAATCCGGAAGTGTTCAACTTGCCGCGAATCGATTCAAGACAGAGGTGACAAACATCCAACAAGAACTCAGCGGCGAGGGACAGACGGAATTTGCCAAGACGGTCGGGCGTAAAGTGGACGTGTACTCTTCAACGGTCGCATCAACAGGGAATGATCTACCAGAACAAGTTCTTGGAGAAGTAGAGGAGATTTTGGAAGAAACAAAAGAGCAAGTCGTCGAGGTGATCATTACCGCCCATGAGGCAGAACAAGACGAAGATAGTGCCCACGAGCTCGACGCAGCCCTTGATAAAGAGATCGAGCGTGTGAACGTCTTATATGGCGAGGCGGCTTCCGAGGCTATCGCGACGGCTGAGAGCCTGCGTTCTGAAGGGCTGTATCGTCGCGCGTTCCAGGTGTTGAAAGATTTCGCATTTGAGGCAGAACTCCAAGAATAATTTTGGGATTCTGGCTCACTTCTTCATCGGTTCGATGGAGAGGTGAATGAATTCATTAATTCACGAGCGGCTGCAAAGGTCGAGACCTCAACAGGTCGCTGACTCGTAATTAACTAAAGCCCCCGTAAAGGGGCGTGGCCCCCACGGGGCTTTACGCCCTAACCAGGGCTAAAAAGGTTCACCCCGCCATTGCGGGGTAAAGTCCCTACATTCAAACTTATGTCTAACTCTCTTAGATTGAAAAAGGCGTTCACGTTCGTGGTCGCTGCTGCAACGATTGTTGCCACAGCTGGTCTTACGGCGTTCGTTCCTTCGCAGGCTTCCGCTGCTGAATACGGCGACCTGATCAAGGGCGAGACCCTCACAACCGTCTATTATTACGGTTCAGACGGTCAACGCTACTCATTCCCAAATGAGAAGACTTACTTCTCTTGGTTTGAGGATTTTGACGATGTTGTCGAGATTTCCGATGAGGAACTCGGAGACATCACGCTTGTTGGAAACATTGTGTACCGCCCAGGTTCACGATGGATTAAAATTACCAGCGATGAAAAGACCTACGCGGTTGCTGCGGATGGTTCAATCCACTGGATTGAGTCAGAAGAGGTAGCTGAAGGTCTTGCTGGAAGCGATTGGAACACGTTCATCGATGATGTTCCAGACGTTTACTTCGTTGATTATTCCGTTGGTGACTCACTCACATCCGCTGAGATGGGATACGACGGCATGCTCTGGACCGATGGAACCGACACCTATCTCGTTTGGGACGGTGAAGTTCGTTTGGTCTCTGACATGGATGCCAACATGTTCCAAGACGGTTTCGTTTTGGACGGCGCTGATTTTGACATGGACAGCTTGACCTCAGGTGACGAGATCGATTCCGAACTCGCTTTCCTGACCGACGCTGCCCAGATGGTTGAGACCGATGAGTATGCTGAGACTGAATACATCGAAGTTTCCGTCTCTGATTCTTCTCCATCCTCTTCTACCTACATTGCTGGTCAAGCTCTTGCTCATGTCGTCTCTTACGACTTCGAGAACAACACCGGTGACGATGCTGTAGTTACAGGAATCAACCTTGATCGCACTGGCGTATCTTCTGATACAACCCTCTCCGCTGTGTATCTCTTTGATGGATATACTCGTGAGAGTGATGCCGCCACGGTTTCCAGTGGAACAATTTCTTGGAACGATACAGGTTCAGAAGGACTCTTCGTAATCCCAGCCGGTGAAACCAAGACGATTGATGTGCGAACGAACGTGGCTGCCTCTACAGGTGGACAGACGCTTGGAGTCGATCTGCTTGATGAGTCTGACGTTGAATTCGCAGGTGCCAACGAAGCTGAGGGATCCTTCCCACTTGAGAGCGATCTCCACACCGTGGCGACACTCCCAAGCAATTTCGCCACCTTCGCATTTGCCACAGCCTCTACTCCTTCAGCCAACAGTTCTCTTGATCCACAGGACGATTATCGTCTTTGGGAAGAAACCGTAACCGTTGGAAATAATGAGGTCTATCTGTACTCTGCTTCCTTCCGCAATATTGGTTCTGTCGACTCTGACGATGTTCAAAACTGGACTCTCTATGTTGCCGGTACTGCCTATGGCGATGCGGTTGCGACTCAAGATGCAGATGGATATGTTACGTTTGATCTCTCCGATGATCCAGTGAAGATGAATACAGGTTCACATGTTATCAAGGTACTCGCTGACATTGTTGGCGGTTCTACACGAACAGTGACCGTGGGTCTTCGTGATGTTGCAGATATCTTCGTTACTGACGAAGATTACGAACAACCAATCCTTGCGACTGGTAACACTTCTTCTGCGACCGCTTCATTTGCGGCTCAAGATGCTGGAGCTCAGACGATTTCATCCGGAACGCTCACCTACACAAAGAAAACGGACTCCGCTTCTGGTGATGTGATTCGTGGAGCTTCCTCGCAATCCATTGGTTCCTTTGAGGTGAAGGCTGCTGGAGAAGCGATGAAGATTGAAAACTTGAACATTGCGATTGAGGAGGAAGACGATGGTACCAACACGGATGATGACGGCGATACCGCTTACACCCTCCGCAACGGTGCGCTGTTTGTCGACGGCACACAGGTTGGTAGTACAACGGCTATTGCCGGTGATGCTGATTCAACACAGGCGTACACCACTTTCACGTTCGGTTCTTCATTTATCGTCTATCCAGGATCTCCGGTTACGCTTGAGATCAAGGCTGACATTTACGATAGCGATGGAACCAACGCGTTTGACACCAACGCTCCAGATAGCTTGCAGGTGATTATCGACGCGGGCGCTGCTTCAAGCAACGTGTTGCGCAAGACCTCTGGCAGTTACATCTCAAGCCCTGGTACGGATGTTTCAGGAAACATCCTGACCGTGCGAACTGGTGCACTTACCGTATCCAATAACACAAGCTATGCAGCTCAGTCTGCCGTGTCTCCAAAGACCGCTTACAAAGTTGGTTCCTGGACCATTACAGCAAACACAACGGAGGACGTGAACCTCACGACCTTTGATGTGGACTTTTCTGCGGCAGTTTCCGATGCAGATGCATCAGCGGACTACAGCAATCTCTATTTGACCTACGGTCCTGTTGGAGATGAAAATACGTCCAACACAAAGTCAACCGTCTCACTTACGACCAACTCATGGTCAATCAGCTACACCCTGGAAGCTGGCGAGACGATCTATGTGAATGCTTATGCAGATGCCATCACAGCCCTGACGAATGATACTGATGGCGACGATATCATCACCGCTGACCTCGATGTAGATGCAACAACCGCAGGTTCTGCAACGTCCATTGACGGTTCAGATATCTCTGGTCAAGCCATCACCTGGTACTCTGCTGGTAGCTTCTCAACTGCTTTGGGTGGTGACACCCCAGTGGCTAAGATTGTTGCCGGTGGTCAGACCGTTGAGGTTGCCAAGTACAAGTACACGGCTGTGCGCGAGAGCTACACCATTGACCAGATTCAAGTGTCTGTCGGTTCTGCCGCAGCCGCTGGAGTGGTCAGCACCGCGTACATTTATGACGGTTCGACTCTCCTTGGTTCCGCTGTCTTTGCCACCACCTCTGGTGACTCGGTAACGAACGGCGCAGCCTTGGTGACAGGTTTGAGCCTCCAAGTGGCTGCTGGTTCTTCAAAGACCATCACCGTTAAGTATGCGCTCAACGACATTGGTTCAGGTTATGCTGCCTCACAGCAGAACCTCGCAACAGCTCTTGATTCGACCCGTTATCGTGATTCCAATGGAACTGTGACAACGGACTCGACAGATCGTGATGCAAGTGAGATTCGAGCCTACAATTCGATCCCAACCGTGTCTGCTGTGGATCTCACAAACAGCACGCTTGTGAACGGACAGGCCTTGGATCTCTACAAGTTCACGGTAACGGCTGACAGCAATGGCTCAATCGCCATCAAGCAGCTCAAGTTCCCAATCACCTGGACAGACGGGGATGCGGATACCCTTGAGATGCAGAGCTGGAAGTTTTACAAGAACGGTACAGATATCTCCACAAGCTCAACGGCTGTCGTCATCCAAGATGACACAGGTGCGGACATTGAGGACACCACCGGTGCCCTTGAAGCCAACACAACCGTTGTCGTAATCTGGGATACCAACGAGGAAGTGATCTCTGCTGGTGAAACCGTAACCTACGTGTTGCGCGCTGAACCAAGCGGATTTGACTCCGACTCTGACACAGGTGATGAAGATTACTTCTCCATCTACCTTGCTGGAGACACCACGTTGGACACCGCTGACATCTGTCTTGAGGACTCTGGTTCGGGAGATATCTGGGAACTTGATAACCAAGTCTCCAGTGCCTGTACCACCGCTTCAAGCAACAACACCGCGTACAATTTCATCTGGTCTGATATGTCTGGTGAGTCTCACGACGCATCAATCGAGACAGGATCTGGTGACTGGCGTGTTGGTTACTTGATCAAGAACCTCGACCTTTCAGGCGAGACTTGGGCTAAGTAAGATTCTCGCATTCACTTCTCGCTTTGCGTGAAGGAATGAAGGAAGCCAAACCCGCGGGTTCGCCCGCGGGTTTTGGTTTGTGATGGTTTGTGATATTCTTTCCTTGTATGAACCCATAGCGAGTTTCTCGTCATTGCGAGGCCGAAGGCCGAAGCAATCCTTCGAATCATCAGAAGATTGCTTCGTCGTCGCTTCGCTCCTTCTCGCAATGACGAGAAAATTGATGCCAGGAATAGTCATTGATTTTTTACTCAAATAAGCACTGAATCGAACGAAAGTAACAATGAGTTCTATGGATACCAAACAAATCACAACGACGTTGAAGGATCTTCAACGCCGCATCGAATTTTTGGAAAAACAAAATTTATCCCCTCGTCAATATGGTCAAACGGGCGATGTGGATCGTCGTTTACAGGAAGTACAACGAGAAAAAGAGGACAGGCGTTTTCAAATTCTACGCAGAACGGCAGGCGCATTAGCAGATCTTGATCTGAGCCCTGTGACCTGGCAGAAAAATCAGCGAAAACAGTGGGATAAGCGCCTGAAACGACAACCGTCATAGTATGCTGGTTCTTCTGGATACAAATATTGTTATTGAACACTTGCAAAAAGGAATACTTGCGGATACTCCAAAGGAGGTCGCTTTTGCGGTGTCGGTTATCACAGAGGCGGAGCTGTTGCAACTCGCCGGACTACCGGATGTTGAGGAATCGATTATAGATGACTTTCTACAACTCACCCGCACATTAGTTATCGATTCTTCCATTGCCAGACGAGCCGCTCACCTTAGTCGAACCAGAAAGACTGGACTACCAGACCTTCTTATTGCAGCGACAGCCCTCGAATGGAGAGCACTATTAGCCACGAGGAATAAGAAAGATTTTAATGGAATACCAGGATTGGAGTTTTATGATTTTTAGAACATTTGTCATCATTGCCTTGTCATTTTTAATGACTTCTGTGGCATATACAGCAGAAGTTTGGATCGTTCAAGACGACGGAACCATGCAGAGCATTCGTGGAATTACGGGATCCGGTGACGTGCTTGTCACCGTTGGCAACACAGGCAACCGTATGCGCTCAACAGACGCGGGGGCAACGTGGACGTTGCTCTCAAGTTCTGGATCCGTGTGGTGGCATGATGTTGACGTTGCCGCCAACGGAGATTTCTTGGCTGTAGGAGAATCGGGGGCATACGCGTACTCAGAAGATGACGGAGCCACCTGGGCATCGGCGTCACTTGGGGTGAGTAACACATTTTATGATATCGACCGCGCCACGTCTTCAACGGGGTACGTCGTTGGGGCAAGTGGCACGGTTGTGTATTACGCAAATGGAAACTGGTTTAGTGGCTCTCCCAATGTGACCGAAACACTTTACGCGGTTCAAGATAACGCAGATGGGACCGCCTGGGTGGTCGGCGGAGCTGGCCGACTTTTGAAGGCAAGCAACAACGGTATCACGTGGACAAACTATGGCCGCATTGGATCGGATAATCTGTGGGGAGTGCACTTTGAGAGTTCTTCAACGGGATGGATTGTTGGGGAGAACGGGACGTTCAAAAAGACGACGGACGGGGGAGTGAGCTGGTCGACGATTTCTGTGAGTGGGCTGTCCACCCAACACCTTTATGATATTCAGGTGGTTGGCGATCGTATGGTTATTGCTGGTGACAAGATCGTAATTCTGTCTGACGACGGAGGAGCAACATGGACAACAGAGCGTTTTGTCGACGAGAATATTACGTTCTATACCGCACACATTGCGGATGAATCCAACGTTTGGGTAGCTGGTACGGATTATGACGTGTACTCCTCGGTATACCATTACGAGGTTGTCGAAGATGTTGGAGAGGAAGAGCCGGCGGTTGAAGAAGAACCTGAGGAAGAATTTATCGCCGAAGTTGAACCCAGCAATCTCGTGAAACTTCCCTGTGAAGGAGAGACGGACGTGAATGATCCTTGTCGTTCGGTTTATTACTATGCGACCGATGGAAAACGTCACGCATTTCCGAACGAGAGAGTCTTTTTCACCTGGTTTGAGAATTTTGACGATGTTATTGAAGTGAGTGCGGATTTCATGTCCGATCTCACGCTTGGGTCAAACGTCACCTATCATCCAGGAATAAAGATGGTGAAATTTCAGAGTGTGCCTACGGTGTACGCAGTGGAGGCTCAAGGAGTATTACGAGCGATTGTCAACGAGGATGTCGCAGAAGATATCTATGGTTCAGATTGGAATCAGCAGATCGATGATATTCCTGACACGTTTTACGGCAATTATGACTTTGGGGAGATGATTGATTCAGCAGAGGATTACGATGTGGAGGGTGCAAAGGACTCCGTCGAAAGACTGGAAGACAATTTCTAGTCTCTACAGTTGTCTTGACAAAGTGGACAAAATATGGTTTAATGTTCTCTTCAAAACCTGGGGAAGAGAGATATGAATCGCCCATAACCCGAGCAAAAATGCTCATTGGCGATAAACCGATTCTTCGGTTGCAGTCTCTTTTTGCCTGCGATTGAAGCATCGGTTTTTGGTTGCGCTGATTTCGTGGCTTGTCGTTTTTGGATGATGTCTCGTACCACTTGTTGGGCAGGTCTGAAAAGGCCTTCCAGACAAGCGACGCGAGGGGGAACCCAAGCGGAGCTAATCGTTGCATACATTCGCAACGTCGGGTGGCAACCCGGCCAAACCTCTGGAGGCAACATGCTCAGGAACATCACCCAGATTCTTTCCGTCGGCTCCGTCGACGGCGTCTGCACCGCGGCCTCGCTTCTCCGCCTCATTTCGTGTGGGGGGGGGGAGCAATGTCGGGTTGCAGTTCACCCAGGCCTTCACGGTCGACAAGGTCGACCCGACCAAGTGGGCCGTCGGGTCGAAGGTCGCCTTCGTGGACCTCGCGGTGAACAACCGGGAGAAGTCCATGACCGCTGACTTCGTCCGCCGCGTCCGCGAGGCGGGCCACGAGATCGTGGCCGTGATCGACGAGCACAGCCGCGAGGACTGGCTGGAGGTGCTCGGCACCTTCGACGGCCTCCTCGTGGAGCCGCAGAGCCAGGCCGGCGGGACGCTCAAGTCCTCCGGCGCGATCCTCAAGGCGGCCGTCGGGGCCGGGGCGGACGAGCACGCCGTCGAACTGATGGACGCGGCCGACGCCGGCGACCGCATGGACTTCTCGACGCGCCTCGGCGGAATCGTGAACCAGGCGGTGAAGAGCGACATCGGCAACGACGCCCGCCGCGTCCACCTCGCCCGGCTGTTCGCGCAGAGCCGGGACGCCGACGACACCGTCCGGGGCTGGATGGTGGAGTACGAGGAGATCCTGGCCAACCACCGGGACATCCTCGCCGCCAAGACCGACCTCGGAAACGGTATCGTCCGCGTCTCGACGATCGGCAAGAAGGTCGACATGACCACCCTCATGGCCCGCCTGTACAAGAGCGGTGCCAAGGTGGTCGTGTGCGAGGGCGAGATGTTCGTCCCCGCGATCAAGGCCAAGAAGGTCATGGTCGCGTTCGGAACGGACAGCAAGTCCTTCGACCTCCTCGCCGCCGTCAAGGTGGTGGTGCCGACCGCCTCGGGTTTCGCCCAGAAGGCGAACGTCGACCCCGAGCACGAGGAGGCCGCCCTCGCCGCCGTCCGCGCCGCGCTGTAGGGCGACAGCCAGCAACGCGTTCTAGGCGCGAACAGTTCCTTCATCCGGGCGGGCGATCCTAGGCAGCCCAGCCCAAAACTCTCCCCGTGACACAGGGTTCGCGGGAATCGAGAGACACTCACTCCCTGACTGCTGGGCCAACGCGATGCACGATCGCCGCGGCCCAGACCTCAACTTCCTTCATCACATGTCGTGGTGGGGGATGAGAGGTTCATTAAAACAAAACAACCTCCGCAGAGAGATTGGTTCGTTCTTTACAATAATTTTAGAAACTCATCTACAGTCATTCCGCTTTGTCGAATAATAGCTCGAAGTGTTCCTCGTTTCAGATCCTTGTTATGAAGAGGAATGACAGGATGATGTACGTGGTTATCGGGATGAGCCAAGATGAGATGACTACCCGTCTGTCGATGTCTTATATATCCCAATCGTTCAAACACACGCACGACTTCTTGTGGTTTCAGAATCGGCAACGGCGGCATAGCAAGCTAAATAGGCTGACGCTCAAGCCGAACTGAAACTTTAGCCTTAAAGAAATTCGGATCTTCATCTTCCGGAATTTGAATCCCTCTATCCTGTAGAGTTTCCAGGTAAAGCTCAATCGCTTCCTTTGCCATCGATTTAGCCTCTTCCAGCGTTTCGCCTTGTGTATGACATCCAGGAAGCGCGGGAACTTCTACAACAAAACCACCTGATTCTTCATCCGGGGTGAATAGAACCGTATATTGCAAAATTGAATCTTTCATACACACGCAACATATCAAATTCGTTTCACATCCGCAACGATAATGAATATTTCCCGCCTCATGTGAGCTAGCGATCCGTCGCTGATTCGCATGGCGCGAGGATGCGTCACAATCGTCGATACACTCCCCACGTCATGCGAGCAAGTGATGTATCACTGATTCGCACGACGCGAAGATGCGTTAAAAACAACTCGCGAGCCGCTCTGCTCTATAGTCCAGATGGTCAGCACTTGGCTCGTCAAACATGGCGGTTCGAGTGCTGTCCAGCCTGGACATGCAGCTCAAGTCTTCGCGAATAGGCCGCCGGCCGGGACATCGAGGCGGTCGCCTTCTGGGCCGAGAAGCTCTGCGCCGACCCCCCCAGTCGGAGTGCGAAGGCGGACACGACCGGGTCGACCAGCAGCGGCACCGCCACGCTGGCCGACCTGCTGGCCAAGTTCGGCGGTCACCGGCGCTAGTTCCATTCTCATGGGACACTCAAGCTGGCCGTTGTCGCACACCTACGCGTGTGGCAACGGCCGACTTTCCAAGATGCTCAGATGATTGGACTCTCTCCCATCGTTTGAGCGTCTTAGAAAGTGAAACGACGCGAAAGCCACCGATGTGACAATCGCGTTGTTTTGTTTTTGGTCGTGGCTACCCACTGAGTGAGTGGCATCTGTGTTAAAATAGAACAACCTATGATAAAGGCTGTTTTGCGATCCATTATCCCCGAGCCCCTGATCGGTGCCTATCACTACACATTGGCTCGCTTGGCGGCCTTTTTGTATCGACATTCTAGCGAAAAGTTGATCGTAATCGGCGTTACGGGAACAAATGGAAAATCGACGACGGTTCAGTTCATCGGTCGTCTCCTGGAGTCCGTAGGCGAACGTGTGGGCTGGACGACGACGGTGAGCTTCAAAGTCGCCGATCGCGAATGGGTGAACGACAAAAAGATGACCATGCTCGGTCGATTTCAAACACAGAAGCTTCTGCGGGACATGGTGAAGACCGGTTGTCGATATGTGATTATCGAAACGTCCTCGCAGGGGATCATGCAGTCGCGCCACATCGGTATCAACTACGATGTGATCGCATTCACCAACCTCACACCCGAACACATCGAAGCGCATGGGGGATTTGAAAATTACAAGGCAGCAAAGGGGAAGCTGTTCGATCGATTGCATCGACTGCCTCGCAAAAAAATCGACGGCCGTGAGATCGAGAAGTCAATCGTGGTGAATCTTGACGACCCTCATGCGGAGTACGTTCTCTCGTTTAAAGCAGATCGGTATGGTGGATGTTCATGGAAAGGGGCTCAACCGGAACTTCAGACTCGACTCAATACGACGCCGGTGCTTGCCGCCGAAGTCGCATTTGAGGGAACGTGCACGACGTTTTCTTGGGCGGGAAAGTCTGTGCATCTTAAACCCATCGGACGGTTTTATTTGGAGAACACGCTTGTCGCCATGACCGTACTCTCGATAGGAGGATTCGATCAGAAAAATATCCGCGAGGGAGTTGAGGAACTCGAGTCGGTACCCGGCAGACTTGAGAAAGTCGACGAAGGCCAGCCGTTCACGATCATCGTTGATTACGCGTACGAACCGGCGGCGCTCAATGCGATGTACGAGGCTGTTTCACTCATTGAGCATAAACGTATCATTCACATTGTTGGTTCTGCGGGTGGGGGACGGGATGTGGCTCGTAGGAAAATTCTTGGTGAACTGTCCGCGCAACACGATGACATCGTCATCGTCGCCAATGAGGATCCTTACGATGAGGATCCGATGCAGATTGTGAACGATGTGGCCGATGCGACTGGGCGTGCGGGAAAAATGGATGG
The DNA here is from genome assembly GCA_016206085.1 of Candidatus Uhrbacteria bacterium. Classification (GTDB taxonomy): domain Bacteria; phylum Patescibacteriota; class Patescibacteriia; order UBA9934; family GWF2-40-263; genus UBA12478. The sequence continues at coordinate 9,985 of JACQSF010000019.1, read as the reverse complement.
AGTAGACCTGTATCGTATTTTGGATCGTCAGGAGGCCATCGACTTTGTGATTCAGATTGCGGAACCAGATGACCTCGTCCTCATCACGGGAAAGGGAAGTGAGCCAGTGATGGCGGTCGCGGGCGGGAAAAAAATTCCGTGGGATGATCGTGATGCCGTACGACGAGCTCTCAACAAACGCTATGGACGTCCCTACACATATTGAACTCAAACCTCGCGAAGAAGTCCTGGAAGTGATTCGCGCAACGGTGCTTCCGAAACTTTGGGTGTTTGGTCTCACAAGCATCTGGACGGTGCTTCCATTTTTTTTCTTGTTTCCCCTCTGGCGTCAGGGGACAGGGGGAATCGTGGTGTTTTTGGTGTGGCTCGTTTCCGGGATCCTCTTGCTCTGGCGCCACTACTGGTTGTGGATGCGAACCGTATTTTTGGTGACTGACCTACGGGTTGTCGATTATGATCAACGTGGTTTCTTTTTTCGTGAGGTCGCCGATGCGCGTTTTGAACAGATAGATGAGGTGAGTGTGCAGGTAAAGGGGATCATGGCTACGCTCTTTGGTTATGGAACACTCCGATTGAAGCTTCAGGGCGCCGCGGCCGATATGGAGATTGAACGCGTGAAACGTCCAGAACATCTTGCGGATCTCATTAATGATTTGCGAAATCAGTCACGTCAAAGCTCCCATGCCGTCACCTAAAGGCACATTTGTTGAGCGACTCATTCGTTGGCGACTCCTCCTTGTCGTCAATATTTTGGTCATCGTGTTTTTAGGTGTTTCCCTTTCACGCGAAGTCGTGAGAAGTCGATCGATCGGTGCGGAAATTGCTAAACTTCAGTCACAAGCGGACGAACTTGCTGCTCAGAACATCGATTTATCTGAATTGCGGACGGCCATGCAGACCGAGTCTTATATTGAACGGGAGGCGCGCCTGAAGCTTGGCTTGAAAAAGCCCGGTGAGACGGTGGTCGTTGTGCAGGAGGAAGAACCAGGCACGACTGAGTTGGAAACGGGAAACGCCAGCGATCCACTCGATCTCGTTTTGGACGATCAAGCGATATCGGTCGGCGTTGCGAATCCAACCAAATGGTGGTATTACTTCTTCGACAAAAATACGTTTAACACCTTGTCTGATTATGAGTGATGATACCCACTTGGCTGAATCGTCCGTAACGGAACAGCCGTCCGTTTTTAAGTCATTTGCGAGAACCACAAAAGGGAAACTGCTAGTCGTGATCGTTATCGTGTTGGTTCTTTTGGGTTTGTTGACAGGTCAGGTTTACGCGCGTCCGGTTACAGATCCATTCGTTCGCGTCATGGCGAGTATCTTGCCGTTCCCCGCGCTCTCTGTGGATGGAAAGTCCGTGACGATCCATGCGTTCCTTTCAGAGTATGACGCGCTGAACAGCTACTTTAAGGATGTTGGACAAGAGGCACCACCTCCGGAACAACTTGAAACGGCCATCTCCGATACGCTCGTCAACAAAATAGCCATCGGGCAGCTTGCCCGTCAGTTTGAGGTTGCGTTGGATGAAGAACGGGTCGAGCAATATTATCAGGACGTTATTTCGCAAGATGGGGAAGAGGTGTTTGCTCAGAATCTCGAGGAGTCGTTCGGTTGGTCGACAGACGAGTTCAAAGAGCGCATTGTTGAATCCATTGTCCTTGCACTTCAAATGACTGACGCTGTTCTTATTGACACACAAACGCAGAAGCCACGTCGAGAACTCATTGAGGCGGCCTCTGTTCGTGTTTTGGCCGGGGAAGATTTTTCAACTATCGCGAAGGACGTTCATGCGGAATTTGATGGGATTGAAGGAGATCTTGGGTATGTGAAGACTTCGGTGATTCCTGAAACTTGGGCAAGTCAGGTCACAACGCTTGAAGAGGGACAGACCACACAGATCATTGATCTTCCTGAAGGGTATGCCATGTTCAAACTTGAAGAGAAAATCGTTGCGGGTGAGGAGACGCAGTTACATCTTCTCTCTATCACTGTTCCCAAAATTTCACTTGAAGAAGTTGTGGATGAGTATCTTACGACCGTGAAGGTCAAACGATACGTCACAGAGGAATAAACCCTTGAAAACGATCGGCAGATCTATTACGATACTGCCGCCCATGCCACTGTAGCTCAGTTGGTAGAGCAATGCTTTCGTAAAGCAGAGGTCGGCGGTTCGAATCCGCCCAGTGGCTCCAAAACACCCTCGTCTTGTGCGGGGGTGTTTTGTTTGGAAAAGAGAAAGAGATCTGGGTGGATCTCCGTGGTGACGACAAAGGTCAGGGCGTCGGGGGGATGATGGTTGGGTTTGGCTTGCGCCAGTTGCTGCGCGCGTCCGGCGGATTCTGGTGGACGGTCAGGTTGATGGTGTCGCCATTGATCTGCACGATGCAGCAGACAAACGTTGACTTGTCCCATTTGCACAGCAGGAGTCGGATGTTCTTGCTCTGCCGGTCGACACTCGTGCCCTCCATGATGACGCAGCTCTGGATTCGAACTCCATCGTTCATGGTGAGCTCAATTGAGATCGGCGCGCGGACGTACCCAACGTCGGTGAGGCGACGACCCGCACGCAGGCTGGTGATCCAGGCCTGCAGTTTCTCAGGTTGTTGCGAGAGCAACCCGGTGAACTCGCCAATCTTCGTGGCACGTGGGTCGTTAAACACTGAACCGGAATAGAGACTTTGGGTCTTGGACATCTGAGCCTCCTGTGTTGGCCAGGGAGCAAAGATAATTGAAGAAACTACTTTTGTCAAATCAAAAGAGCCCCCGCGAGGGAGCTCTTTTGATTTTATGTGTTGGAGAGTTTGTTGTGGAGCGGAGTACGGGAATCGAACCCGCGTCTCTTGCTTGGGAAGCAAGTATACTACCATTGTACTAACCCCGCATCGGACGGTATAATAGCCGAGAACTATGTTAGATACAAGAACCGTATCCATCGTATCGATTCTTTTTTTCTTCTCGTTATTTGTTTCTTCTGTAGACGCTTCAGATTTAGAAGTGATTGTGTCCACGCATTTTGATGCCTCGACGATCGTGAAGGGATTCACCCTTGAGTCCAGCGACGGGTTGATGCGCTTGGGGATTCGACCGGAGACACTAAACGTTACCACGCGCGTGGATCTCAAGACGCTCGATCCATCGATCATGGCAGATACGCTCACACAAGAGCCCTTGGGAAACATCTATCTGTTTGATATCCTGAATAAGGAGAGCTACGACGGCAGTGATTTTTTCTTCCTTGAAATCAAGTATCCAGAAGAGGCACAGGAAGATGATCGCTTGCATGGACGACGTCGCATCTATTTTTACAACGCCGTCACGAGTGTCTGGGAAGAACTTCCGTCGACCGATAATCCGCAGACGCAATCCGTTCGAGCCCTCATTCATTTGCCCTACGCACGTCTCGCTATTTTCGAGGATGAAGTTCCGGAAGTGGGAGAAGCAAGCTGGTATGCCTATAAAGGCTGTGACTGTGCCGCTTCGCCAGATTATCCAAAAGGTTCTTACCTTGTTGTGACGAGCGTTGAGGATCCTGAGAAATCTGTGACCGTGATGGTGAACGACTACGGGCCGGATCGCTCAGTGCACCCCGACCGGATTATCGATCTGGACAAAGTCGCCTTTGCAAAACTCGCCTCGGTGGGGCTTGGTCTTATCGACGTGCGTGTAATGTTACTCCAATGATCCGCTTCAAAAATGTCTCCAAAACGTATCCACCTAACGTTATTGGGGTGGAAGGAATCAGCCTCCACGTAAAACCAGGGGAGTTTGTTTCGATTGTCGGAAAGAGTGGAACAGGAAAGTCGACACTTGCCAAGTTATTGTTTGCGGAAGAACGGCCTACACGTGGCACGATTGAAATAGGAGGTTGGGATATCACACACATTCATGACCGTGATATTCCTCTGTTGCGTCGGCAGATCGGTGTCGTGTTTCAAGATTTTAAGTTGCTTCCCAAGAAGACCGTGTACGAGAACGTGGCGTTTGCGTTGCAAGTTGCTGGTGAACGACCACATCGCATTCGGGAAGTTGTGCCAAAAGTTCTTGAGATCGTTAATCTTGAAAACAAACTCGACCGATATCCAAATCAACTTTCCGGAGGTGAACAACAGCGAGTCGCCATCGGCCGTGCGCTTGTGCATAGCCCAAAGATTTTGATCGCGGATGAACCGACAGGGAACCTCGACACGTTGAATTCACGCGAGATTATGGATTTGCTTTCTAAGATCAACGAGTTTGGAACAACGATTGCGCTGGTGACCCATGATCGGGACATGGTGAATCGTTTGCGCCGTCGTGTCATCACGCTTGAAGATGGAAAAGTCGTTTCGGACGTCGAAGAAGGAAGATATAAACTGTAATCTATGTTTGTAAGTTCCTATCGCGTCACAAAGTTCGCCTTTCAAAATTTTTGGAGGAATTTTTGGTTGTCGATCATTACGGTAAGCATGCTTCTGCTGACGCTGGTGACGATTAACATTTTGCTCGTGCTCAACGTGATCACAGATCGAGCCATTGAGCTCGTGGAGGATCGCATCGAAGTCTCCGTCTACTTCTACGACTACACAGAGGATACGACCGTCTCAGCAGCCGTCGCCTATTTGCGCGGTCTTGGGCAGGTGAGGGATGTGGAGACGGTAAGCGCAGATGAAGCCTACACACAATTTGTCACCCGACATGCAAATGATGAAGAGATTATGGCGAGTCTGGAAGAATTGGAAGAGAACCCGTTTGGTCCCAGCCTCATTGTGAAAGCCCACCGTGCGGAGGATTTTACCCAGATCATCGACGCGCTCGACAATCCACAATTCCGTGACTCCATTCGTGAGAAAGATTTTTCCGATTACCAGAACATCGTTGAACGCATTCGATCGACCACCGATCGTATCCGAGGGTTTGGGATCGCGTTGGCCATTATTTTTCTCCTGATCGCCATCCTCATCGTGTTTAATACCGTGCGTATTGGGATCTTCATTCACCGCGAGGAAATCGGAATCATGCGCCTGGTGGGGGCGAGCAATTGGTTTATCAAAGCTCCGTTCTTGCTTGAAATGATTTTGCTCTCACTCATTGCGGTGGGGCTCACAGCTATCATCGTGTATCCGACCGTGGCGTTCATTGAACCACAACTGAGCGTCTACTTCAGCACCGAGTCTGCTGGGCTTGTCGACTACTTTACTTACAATAGTCTGGCAATTTTTGGAGGACAGTTTCTCGCTCTTGTTTTGGTGACCCTGTTTTCAACAGGACTGGCCATGCGAAAATATCTCAAAGTCTAAAACAAAAACCACCCTGAGTATATCGAAGAGTGGCTTTTGTGGTTCGGGGGGAAGGAATCGAACCTTCATTCACAGCTCCAAAGGCTGCTGTCCTGCCATTAGACGACCCCCGAATAAATGCGGCAGTGATCCGACATGATACTAGTCTCATTTTCTGTTTTCATCAAGAGACCTGGATCTTCGTGAATTGAATATCTTCTCCGTAGAACATAGACGCCAGGCTGGAGATATCTTCCCCACTGGATGTGAAGTACGTTCGTTTGCCTGTCTTCTCCAGACGCGAGTCTATTTCGGGGTGTCTTGTGAGATAGAATTCTAGATTTGTTGCCACCATGTGACCTTGGTTTAACACATGGATCGACTTAGGAAGATGTTTTCGGAAGATCGACGCAACAAGGGGATAATGCGTACAGGCCAGAAGGACTTCCTCGATGTACGGATCTTTGACGATCAGGTTACGGGCACAGTCATGGACGAGACGATCGCACAGGGCATGATCCGTACACCCTGCCTCGATGAGATCCGTCAGTCCTGGGCAAGCGATTTGTGACACCTTGATGGCTGGATTCAGTTTGTAAAGTTCGTGGATGTAGGCTTCTGACTCCACGGTTGCAGGTGTTGCAAGGATTCCCACACGATTTCCACGTTTGGCGAGATACTCCGCTGCCGGTCGGATGACTCCCAAAACATGACGATCCGGATATTCGAAAGGGAGAATCGTTTGTTGAATTCGTCGTAGAGCCTGTGAGCTTGCGGTGTTGCAGGCAAGGATGACCAACGGGCATTCTTGATCGAACAAGAACCGCACGCCCTCAAGCGTGAATTGAAAAATTTCCTCTTGTGTACGAATGCCATAGGGTGCTCGGGCGTTATCGCCAAGGTACATCGTGGAGGTGGTTGGGAGGAGATGATGGATGGGTTTGAGTATGGTAAGTCCGCCAAACCCGGAATCAAACACGCCAAGCATAGTGAATCTCAAGCATAATCTCTCGCGGCGTTTGGCACAACCCCCTACTTGTGGCACCATAGAGAGGTCTCGTAAGTAGTGAGTTTATTGAATTATGTCTAAACCTACCTGTCTCTTCATAGGTCGTTTTCAGCCTTATCACATTGGTCACCACATGGTCATCCAGGGCATGACAAAGCTTTGCAAGAAAGTCGTCATCGGGATTGGGAGTTCGGATAAAGCACATACCACCGAGAATCCGTTTACCGTTGCGGAACGCAAAGAGATGATTCAGCAAGCGTTGCAGGACGAAGACATCATCCCGATGTTCGATGTCGAATTTGTTGAGCTTCCCGATTTCAACGACGACATCCAGTGGACGCAGCATGTATTGGAAAAAGTCGGTCAGGTTGATATGATCTGGACCGGCAATGAGGCGACGAAGAAGTGCTTTGAGGGGAAACTTGAGATCAAGCAGATCAAGGAGGTTCCCGGGATTAGCTCCACATCAATTCGCCAGATGATCAAGACCAGCGACATGGATTGGAAAACAAAAGTCCCCGGGGCGGTTGTGTATGCGATTCAAGAACTCGGTACCGATCGTATCAAGTAAGCCAAACGTAAATAATCAACTCAAGGATGTTTCTTGAGTTTTTTGAACATCGTGCTAATCTTGTGGACGTGCAGGCACAGATCCCACCCCCTAGAGCTTCGGTTTTAGGGGGTCTATACGTTATCTATGAATTTCAGCCTCAAATCCGACTACAAACCGGCCGGGGATCAGCCCAAGGCGATTGAACAGCTTACAAAAGGCGTAGAATCTGGGCAGAAGTACCAGACGCTTTTGGGTGTGACCGGGTCGGGAAAGACGTTCACGATGGCCAATGTGATTCAGAATACACAGAAGCCCACGCTCGTCATCGCCCACAACAAGACGTTGGCGGCACAGCTGTGCAACGAGTTCCGCGAGTTCTTTCCGCAGAATGCGGTGGAGTACTTCGTGAGCTATTACGACTACTACCAGCCGGAGGCCTACATGCCGCGAACAGACACGTACATCGAGAAGGAATCGCAGATCAACGAGGAGATTGACCGGCTCCGTCACTCGGCCACACAAGCCCTGCTGTCGCGGCGCGACGTGATCATCGTGGCGAGTGTGTCGTGTATCTATGCGCTGGGAAGTCCTGACGAATATAAACAGACGGTGCTTCACGTTCAAGGTGGAAAAGGGGGATTAGGTGGCGAAGGTGGCCAAGGTTTGAATCGTAACGAGATGCTGCGTCAGCTGACGCAGATGCAATTTGAGCGCACGACGGCGGACATCACGCGTGGGCATTTTCGTGCTCGTGGGGACATTGTCGAAGTGATGCCGATGAATGAGGAGGTGGTGTATCGAGTTACGTTTGAAGATGAGAAAGTCGTCGACATCCAGTCGCTGGATCCTGTCACGCGAAAGTTTATCGATACGCTCCACGACGTGTGGATCTTCCCGGCCAAACACTACGTTGTCTCACAACCTCGACAGAAAGAGGCACTTCGTGAGATTCGACAAGAGCTTGTGGAGCGACTCGCGACTTTTGATAAAGAGGGGAAGGTACTCGAAGCTGAACGGCTCAGTCGCAGAACACGCTTTGATCTGGAGATGATCCAGAACATCGGCTATTGCAGTGGGATTGAAAATTACTCACGTCATTTCGATGGCCGCACTTCAGGCCAGCCGCCCTATACGCTCATCGACTATTTTCCTGATGACTTCTTGACGATTATCGACGAGAGTCACGTGACCGTTCCGCAGATTGGGGGCATGTACAACGGTGATAAGGCTCGCAAAGAGACGCTCATCGAACACGGGTTTCGTCTCCCGAGCGCGAAAGACAATCGGCCACTTCAGTTTCACGAGTTTGAAGAACGAATGAAGCAAGTCGTGTTTGTGAGTGCGACGCCGAGTAAGTACGAGGCCGCAAAATCGACACAAGTCGTAGAGCAGATTATTCGCCCGACCGGCCTCGTGGATCCGGTCGTAACCGTGCGGCCTGTGATGGAGGACGGAGACTATCCAGGCCAAGTTGAGGATCTCATTTCTGAGGTGGTGAAACGGGTCGAGCAAAAAGAGCGCGCCCTTGTGACCACACTTACCAAGAAGATGGCCGAGGATCTCACGGAGTTCCTGGTCGGCAAAGGGATCAAGGTGCAGTACCTCCACTCAGACGTACAGACACTGGATCGCATCACGATTCTGTCGGATTTACGTAAGGGTGCCTACGATGTGGTAGTAGGCGTGAACCTTTTACGAGAAGGATTGGATCTTCCGGAAGTGACACTTGTGGCGATTCTGGATGCGGACAAGGAAGGGTTCCTGCGCTCGGAGACGGCCATCATCCAGACAATCGGTCGCGCCGCGCGAAATGTGAAGGGCGAGGTGATTGTCTACGCCGATCAGATGACAGGATCGCTCACGCGGGCGCTGAAGGAAACCGAACGTCGTCGCAAGATCCAGCTCGGGCATAACAAGAAACATGGCATCACCCCGCAGTCGATCCACAAAGAGATTAAAGATATTCGAGTGATGCTTGGTGGCGAAGAAACCACGGCGGGGATTCTCAGGCTCGAGATGACCGCGGAGCCTCACGAGATCGAACACGTGATCAAGGAGAAAGAATACGAAATGAAAGAGGCGGCCAAGAAGCTCGACTTTGAAACCGCGGCGATCCTCCGCGACGAGATCGTGTTACTCGCGAATGAATTAAAAACCAAAAAAACGTAACCCTATGTCTCGACAATCAAACTATCCAATCCAACCACTGATCTTGAACCGCTGGTCGCCACGCGCGCTGAGTGGGGAATCTCTTACAGAAAATGAACTCATGTCGCTGTTTGAAGCGGCACGCTGGGCGCCATCTTCGTACAACAATCAGCCTTGGCGCTTTATTTACGCCCATTGTGAGACAGACGCATGGGATTCGTTGTTCGGACTGCTCGGAGAGTTTAATCAGGGGTGGACGCACAAGGCGGCGGTGCTCGTCGTGGTTGTTGCCAAGACGACATTCGACTACAACGGCAAGTCCAGCATCACACATGCGCTCGATACCGGAGCAGCATGGGAGAACCTCGCCCTCGAAGCGGCTGCTCGTGGACTCGTCGCACACGGCATGGAGGGATTTGACTATGCGGCGGCAAAGGAACGTCTCGGAGTGCCAGACGATCACGTCGTGCTCGCCATGATCGCGATCGGAAAACCTGGAAGAAAGGAAGATTTGCCCGCAGATCTCCAGGAACGCGAGGAGCCCTCTGATCGTCGTCCACTTTCAGAGATTGTGATGGAGGGACGATTCCGTGCCTAAACTATGCAAGACAAAATCACCATCAAAGGCGCGCGGGAGCATAATCTCAAGAACATCTCGCTTGAGCTGCCGCGCAATAAACTGATTTGTTTCACCGGCGTATCTGGATCCGGAAAGTCGAGTTTGGCGTTTGATACGATCTTCGCTGAGGGTCAGCGCCGTTATGTCGAGTCGCTCTCTGCCTACGCCCGTCAATTTTTGGGACAGATGGAAAAGCCGGATGTCGACGAGATTGAGGGGCTGTCACCCGCGATCTCGATTGACCAGAAGGCGCATGGCAGTAACCCACGATCAACCGTCGCGACCATCACGGAGATTTACGATTACCTGCGTGTGTTGTTTGCCCGTGTGGGCGAACCGCATTGTGTGACCTGTGGGGAGAAGATTCAGAAGTTGACGAATGAGGAGATGGTGGATGT
>JACQSF010000017.1 GCA_016206085.1 Candidatus Uhrbacteria bacterium | reverse complement strand
GTCACGTGGTTCCCCCTGGCATCCGCCGTAGGCGATACAATGCAGGGCTGACCAATCATCCCCACTTTGAGGCATGCGTCCGTAGAACGCACCGAAGTAGACAAGGGCTTGAGCCTCAAGGCTGAGCTCGGATACTTCTTCCTCAACCATTTCTTCCACGACTTCTTCTTCAACAGATGTATCCGCAATTGAATCAAGTCCAAGAATCTCAGCTCCTACCTGCGTATAGGCAAGAGCATGTACGGCATTCCAATCCATGTCTGAAGATGGATTCGCCCCGTACTTACTCTGAAAATGCGCGAGCGCCGCCGCCTCATACGTCAAATTACGGCTGTTTGAGTCGTAACAATCATCATAAGCAATACAATGCACCATATCCCAGTCAGCTTCGCTTGATGGAGTTCGACCAGCTAAGGCACCAAAATACACCAATGCTTGCTCCTCGGCGCTTGCTCCTGTCTGTTCTGTCGCCACCCCTTCTTCCTCTGTTGTTGTTTCTTCTGGAGCCTCAGACTCTACCGACTCACCACTAATGGTGATCGAGGCGGATCCAAGAACACTTGTATCAATCTTTTCCTCGCCATCGGAAATAAGTTTGGAGGAGCTCAGCACAGAAATCGTTGCTGATCCGGCAGACAAGGCATGGAACGTTACGGTAGCAAGTGTTCCTGAACTCGTAACGGCAGTTCCGAATTTGTAGGCCCCGTAACTTAAATCCCCGTTCGTGTTATCGATTTCATTAGAAGGTGAAAGGTTAGGAAACAAACTACCGAGGTCAAAAGAAAGAACCTCGAGTTTACTTGCATCCCAATCAAGCTCGACACGAACTGTGTCGAGCGATTCCCCGTTTGGATCCACAAGCACGCTCAAACTAAATGTGTCCCCCGTTTCAACACTCGTGTTGGTGGGAGACAGAGATAATTCAGCCGAACCGGCTGCGAGCGCCACGGATGGACTCACGCTTACGAGAGACATCGCAAGAGCGAGGAAGGAGATGGCGATCTTCTTCATAAGAAAAAATTATGGCGGTTAAATGTAAAATGGGATTGACGTAGGTGCGTCAAAAAAACTTCGATAAAATTATACCATTCTGAATGTCTCTCTTCAAAGAAGTCCCTGTGTATAAATTCGCTTCTTTCAGAAAAAAATTCGCTTGAACTCCTCTGACACATAAAAACAAATATGTCGACAAGGAAACGAGTCTACAATTGTCTTGACGTTAAATATTCTTTCGCTCTCCATTTTTGTCCACGACAGAGTAGACAGAAGAAGTTGTGCACACCATCATGACGATCATCTGAAAAATAGCTGAACGGTCTTTAAAAGAATAAGCGCGTCCATTATGGGTGAACGATTCTTTAGGTAGTAGAGATCGTATTCAAACTTCGTTTTTGAATCTGAGACAGAACGTGCGTATCGAAATTTGATCTGTGCCCAACCCGTAAAACCGGGCTTGATAAAGTGACGTACATGATAGTGGGGAATTTCCGTCTCGAGAACACGAACAAACTCGGGACGTTCAGGTCGTGGACCCACAAGACTCAAATCCCCTTTCAACACGTTGAGCATCTGAGGAAGTTCGTCCAGATGCGTTGTGCGCAAAACCCTCCCCACACGCGTCACGCGCGGATCAGATTCCTGAGCCCATTGAACACCCCCCACTTCCGCATCGTTTCTCATGGTGCGAAATTTTTTGATAAAAAATGTCTTCCCATGTTTCCCCACTCGCTGCTGCTCATAAAATATTGCCCCTCCATCCTCAAGTTTGATCGCCAAAGCAATGAGCATCCAAAGAGGAAGTGTCAAAACAAGGATGAGGAGGGCTCCCACCATATCAAATGTCTGTTTCAACCGAAGGGAAATGCCTCGTTCCTTCTCCTGAAGATTGCGAATGAACCATTGTTGGTCAATCGTGGACAAGGGAATTCTTCGCGTAAAAACTTCATAGACTTGCGCAGGTTCAAAAAAACTCACCCCCTCCCCCAGACAGGCATAGAGCGTTTGAATATGTTTTGGATCTGAAAAAAAACCGTGAGGAAAGACAAGAGCTTGGAGGTGATATTCTTTTATCTGTTCCTCTAACCCTCGATCTATTGATACCGGAATGTATTGATATCCGTGTTGCTTCAAAGACTCAATGGATTGTCGAAGTTCCTGTTCCTCTTCTCCTACATCCAAAAATCCAATGCGCCAAGAAGCGATGGCTGAAAGCTTGAGTGAAAACACCAAACGCCAGATAAATGCCGTTCCAATAAACAACGAAACGTACGTTACCAAATTCGTCTTTGGATTAAGTTGTGTAAACGCGACGAGATAAAAATATCCAGCGCCTGTTGCCAGAAAACAAACCCACGCCAAAAAAAATCTTGAAAGTACAGAAAAAGAAATGGGCAAGGACAAGTCGTATAAGTCAAGACTGTAGAGAATAACCAGCCATACAAGGAACAAAAAAGAGAACGCTAAGACGTGCGAGAAAAAAATTCCACTCTCAAAAGACCCCCAAAATCCAAAAAGGAGCGTCACGACCATCGTGCCCAACAATAAGAGGATATCTCCAAAAAAAATAAGAATTTTTCTTGCCTGAGGATTCATGACTGTTGAGGGCTAGAGTGCCGCATCATAATAGAACCGAAACAAGAGATCTTCCTCATCTGTTTCTGTATCCATTTGAAGAAGTGCCGTCACACGATGCTCTATATCAGGATCAATAATTATAACCTCTTGAGCATACGCAGAAACGGCTTGAGGATCAGCAAACTTCAATAAAATAATCTGCCGAAGCATGGATCCTCGAACCAACGGAGAAAGTGCCAGCCCTTCAGAGCCAAACAATAACGCTTTTTCAGGTTCTCCCACATCAAGAGAAAGTGACGCGAGAGCCCAATAGGGCAAAGGATTTGTGGGAAAACGGGCAACAGCCTCAAGAAGAATCTGCTGGGCAGCAGCAAATTTTGAAACGTCGTAGGTTCTCGCCCATGTTTGATAAATCATTCCTAGATCAAGATACGCGCGTAAATAACTTGGTGAATCCTCAATGGATTTGCGTAAACCTTGCTCTGCCAACAGAAGTTCCTTTTGCAAGAGATTCGCTGATTTTGCCGCCTGTTCGTCACTCACACGCGTCACCAAAAAAATGGTTTGCGCAGCAAGCATCGAGCGTCTATGGTCTATTCCCTGTCGAGACAGAGTTGTTGCCGCTTCATACACTTCAAGTCGTTTCAAAACCGTTGGAGCCTCTACCACGGCCTTCGTAAAATAATTACCTCGAAGCGGGGTGATCACAAAAAAGAAAAATGTTATTGGAATAGCCAGACTTCCTATGAGCGCCAGTCCTCCAAAGAGATCGTTGGATCGCACCCACTCGGAATTTTTTTTCGACGATGGTTCCTGAGAAATCCATGTGACATGAATAAATCCCAATGCAAGGAGGAAGGCAAGTTCGTTTGAGATGGTATCAATGGTGGTCAGGCTTTGAACAACATACGCCGCAAACAGGGAAAGAAGAATGGAGGATTGGAGGGCACTCAACTTGTTCCTTCTCCCTAATCTCCAGACCATGCCCATGGCAAGACCCAACATCAACAGGTATCCAACCAATCCCAGAAGGCCAGATTCGACCCAGATATCCAACAGTTTATTGTGTGACCGATCAAACCAAATCTCCCCCCCACAATCAACAGAACCCAGACAAGGATTGTAAAATTTTTGAAACACAACTTGATAGTTTTCCATGCCCCACCCTAATATCGGATTCTCCTGTATCCCCTGCCAGGCGATATTCCACAAAATAAGTCGCGTGGGGTTTATCCTCTCGACAAAAATTTCGTGCGTGGATCCGGAACCAAAAAGAAGAAAGAACCACGTAAATACAAACGTACTTGAAATGGCGATACACAGGGCGACCCCAAGAAATTTTTTTTGTTTTGCCGTTTGCCTGATCAACCAAAGCGCGAACACAAGTAATCCCCCACCAAAAAAAGCCATCTGTGCGGCTTGGGCGCTCGTACACAGCAATGTAAGTATAAGAAAAACAGCGCAACCCCACGCCCCCATCCTCTTTGTCTGTTGTGTTTCGCTTGCTCCCAGATACGCGGCGAAGCCTATTTGAAATAAAAGATACGTGCCCAAGAACGAAGAATTCCCAAGAGTAGAACCACCTTTTGAGGCGAGGAAGTAGGGACTCGAGTCTGGAAACAAGACGGAGAGGAAAAAAATAACACTCACCAAAACACCAACGATGACAGAAACCCAAAAAAAGTTTTTCCAGTCCTCCTGGGATGTAAACACGCTTGTGGCCACAAGAAAAAAAATCCCCAAATGCAGTACCATGAGCCCGCTTGATGATCGTTCAATTCCCCCCCAAAAACTGTATACGGGATCAACGCCAACCAGAAGGGCGAGAAGCTGAACAACAATAAACCCAAACACGGCCAGACTCACGGGTGAAAATTGCGGTCGACATTCTGGAAATCGATACAGCAACCACACAAAACAAAACAGAATGATTTCACACAGGGCAAGAACAAAATAGGTCTTTGAATGAACCGCGGCAAAATAGAGCTTTGGCCAAAAAACAAGTGGGGAAAGAAGCAGGAGAACGAAACAAAAACGGGCGACTCGAAACAAAGCCGATGACTCCATTTTTTCTTCTCTTTTTCCCTCAATCATACGCGTAGTATGTCCTTTTTTTGAAAACATGTAAAATGCGGTTGCTATGGAAATACGTCAGAAAATCCTTATTACGGGTGGGGCTGGATTTATTGGCTCGCATGTTGCCAAACGCTTGATCCAATCCGGTCACGAGGTCATCATCGTAGATAATTTCAATCCATACTACGACCCTGACCTTAAGAGAGCCCGCCTGCGTATCCTCTTGCAAGACACACCTCATACCCTTTATACAACGGACATTGCAGACCAATGGGCGATGCGCAAAATTTTTCAAACGCACGCCATAGGATCAATCTGCCATCTGGCCGCACAGGCTGGTGTGCGGTACGCAAGCAAAGATCCATTTGCCTACGAACACAGTAATCTCCGTGGCACGCTCACCGTGTTGGAGATGGCTCGAGAATTTCAGGTGGGGAACATCGTCATAGCCTCAAGTTCTTCTGTCTATGGCAATGCGGCTCAATACCCAGTCAAAGAAACAGACATCGCGGACAAACCGATTTCCCTCTATGCCGCCACGAAGCGCGCCTGCGAACTCATGGCGTATTCGTATCATCATCTCTACCAACTTCCCATGACGTGCCTTCGCTTCTTTACGGTGTATGGCCCATGGGGGCGTCCGGACATGGCGCTTTTTTCATTTACAAATGCAGCCCTTGAAGGCAAGCCGATCGATGTTTTTGGTCATGGAGAGATGACGCGCGACTTTACCTACATCGACGATATAGTCGATGGTATTGTCAAAGCTCTCGAAAAAAACCTCCCTTGGGCCGTGCTCAACTTGGGTCGAGGCAAACCAGAACCTCTGATGCACATGATTAACCTTGTTGAGTCGGCAACAGGAAAGACACTTGAAAAAAACTTTCTCCCCATGCAACCTGGAGATGTAAAACACACCTGGACAGATACACATGAGGCAAACGCAGCGCTCGACTGGGAGCCCAAAACCTCACTGGACGAAGGAGTACCACAATTTGTGAACTGGTACCTAAGCTATTTTACTTAGCATTATGCAAAGACAAAAAATCGCAGTCATCGGCTACGGGTATGTAGGAAAAGCCTACGTGAAAATGCTTGAAGGTCACTACGACGTGGTTGTTTACGATCCTGTGTACAGCCAAGACCATAATTACGAAGGGGTTCATTTTGTCGACTCGCTTCAAGGCTTTGAAGATTGCGCCCTTGGGGTTATCTGTGTTCCAACGCCACAAGCTCCGGACGGGAGTTGCGATACAACCTACGTTCGAAGCACACTTGAAACACTCAATACCCCTCTCATTGTCATCAAATCGACGGTCACGCCCGGGACCACCGACGAACTGCGAACCAAAACCGGAAAACGTCTGATTTTCTCACCTGAATACGTCGGCGAGAGCAAGTACTACAACCCGTTCTTCAGCGACAACATGAAGGAGGTTCCTTTTGTGATCGCCGGTGGAAACGATAAAGACTGCAATGACTACTTCGATCTCCTCATCCCGATTCTTGGACCAACCAAAACCTACTTCAAAACAACAAGCTTGTCCGCGGAGGTCATCAAGTACATGGAGAATACCTATTTTGCCATCAAGCTCACCTTCATCAATGAAATGTACAACATTTGCCAGGCTCTTGGAGCGGATTGGTATGCAGTACGGGAGGGATGGCTCTTGGATCCACGTGTGGAACGCATGCACACGGCGGTGTTCCCTTCCGACCGGGGCTTCAAGGGAAAATGTTTACCAAAAGATACGCAAGCACTCGTCCAGGCCGCGAGAAACAATGGATACGAGCCACGATTCCTCTTGGAGATGATCGAAAACAATTCCAACTTCATCAAGATGGAAAAAAGTGATACGCACCATGACTCACACGCCTAGAATCTCCATGGCCGTCTTTTTTACCCACGACGTTTCTCTCGAACGTTGGGAACAACGCGGCATGCTCTCCAGAGAACTCGCGTTTTATCAAACTCTCGCACAGACGGGTATGGACGTGTGTTTGTATACCTATGGAAAAAATGATGGCCGATACCGCAATCGACTGGGGCCAAATCTCACTCTCGCTGAAAAAACGTGTCATTGCCCCGCCTCTCACTACGCGTTCATGTTGCCATTTGTCTATTGGAAGCAATTGCACAAAGCTGATCTATTCCGGATTCATCAAGTCGCTGGAGCCATCCCAGCCCTGCTCGCGCATTGGCTTTGGCGAAAACCCCTGATTGTCCGCGCGGGATTCCAGTGGTACCGCTTTGCCAAGAAGCAAGGAGCATCACGACTCAAGCTTTGGCTCATCTCGTTCATCGAACGTCTCGCGTATCGATCCGCCACATCGATCATTCACACCACACAAGAGGACGCGGACTTTGTCGCACAGCGATATCACATTTCAAAAACCAAAATCCACATCATCCCTAATTATGTGGATACGGATCTGTTCAAGCCACTCCCGATTCAAAAGCAACCCCGTTCAATCTGCCACGTCGGTCGACTCGAGAAACAAAAAAATCTTGGCATGCTTATCGAAGCACTCCAGGGACTCGACGCTCCTCTCACCATCTACGGAGAAGGCTCGCTACAACGAACCCTCGAAGAACAAGCTCGCTCATTCGACGTCGTCGTTGAATTCCGCGGCCGCATCGCCAACGAGAAGCTCCCGCGTGAGTTCAATGCCTGTGAGATCTTCATTCTTCCGTCATTGTACGAAGGCCATCCAAAAGTTCTCCTGGAAGCCATGGCCTGCGGACTCGCCGTCATCGGGACACGCGTGGAAGGAATCAAAGACATCATCCGCGACGGAGAAAACGGGGTACTTTGCGGAACGGATGTCCCGTCGATTCATGCGGCATTGGCACGACTTCTTGAGGACTCCTCGACTCGGCTTGAGCTCGGAACAGCAGCGCGCGAAACCATCCTTCAACACGCCTCCCTCTTGCAAGCCATCCGAATGGAAGTCGGGCTCCTGCAACATCTGGTTCTATGATGCTCTACGACCATGCACACAAACGACTCGTTCTTTTTGAACAACAGGCGACGCCTGAGTTTTGGGATGAACAATGGCACAAGGAAAACATCAAAACACTAATTGCATCCGGAAAGACCCATCACTTCATTGAACACTTCACCAAACGATACGTTCCTGCGGGAGGAAAAATTCTTGAGGGCGGATGCGGGAGCGGCCAGGTCGTCTGGTGCTTGAACAAATGGGGATACGACGCCTATGGCATCGACTATGCGGATAGAACCATCCGAGCTGTTTCTGAGAACCTGCCAAATCTTCAACTCTCTGTTGAGGACGTTCGTCACACAACCTTTCCAAATAATTTCTTTGATGCCTACTGGTCTTTGGGTGTCATTGAACATTTCTGGGATGGATTCGACGAAATCACCCAGGAAGCACATCGCGTCCTCAAACCTGACGGAATTTTTTTCCTCTCGTTTCCTGTGATGTCGCCCCTGAGAAAACTCAAAGCACGTCTTGATCTGTATCAACCGATGCGTGCATCGACTCCACAAAAAAATTTTTACGAATTCATCCTCGACCAGAAGCTTGTCTCACAACAGCTTGACGAACAAGGATTTGAGCTTGTCGAAACCTCCTTGTACGATGCTCTCAAGGGTCTCAAGGACGAGCTCCCTCTTCTCCACCACCCCCTTCAAAAGCTCTACAAAAACAAACACGTTGTGGCTCGTGGATTCCGCCTCCTACTCACCATCCTCTTGGGGAGATTAACGGGTCACATGACGCTCCTTGTTTTTCGAAAGACCCCGTGATCTATAGTCCTCACATCATGAAACAGGACTTTAGACGCCGTTGGAATGGATGGGATGCGACGTCCTGGAGTCAAGAAAAACCGTAAATGTATCCGTAGATACATTGAGGATTTTTCTTGACGAAGGACGAGCAGACCGCCATTGCTACGGATGGATAAATCCTGTTTCATGATGTGAGGACTATATGTATACATTTCTCGTTCGAATGGCTCTCCGATTACACACGTTCAGTTACAAGCTTGCAAGCAAACTCGCGATCAAAACCGAGGGAGGCATGCATCCAAAACACCGGTTGATGAATTACCACACATTTTTCCTCGACCACATTTCTTCAGACGATGTGGTCTTGGACATCGGTTGTGGTAATGGAGCGCTCGCGTTTGATATGGCAAAGAAAGCTAAGCGGGTAGTTGGGATCGATCTCAATCCCAAACACCAAGAATCATGGCATGGTCGATTCTCCGCCCCCAACCTCACCTACCAAATCGCTGATGCAACCACATTGCCTGTACAAGAACCCTTCGACGTGGTCGTCCTCTCCAATGTCCTCGAGCATATAAAACACCGGGGTCTATTTCTTGGATCGATCAAGCCCCTCGCTCCCCTGTTCCTCATCCGTGTCCCCATGATTGATCGTGACTGGATCACACTCTACAAAAAAGAATTGGACATTGAGTACCGGCTAGATACGACGCACTTCACTGAATACACCCTTCCTGACTTCATGGCCGAACTTCAAGAAGCAGGACTCATTCTGACGTCTTCCTCGATTCAGTTTGGTGAAATCTGGGCAGTCGTCCGTCCAGATGCTTCCCGTATATGAACTCCCTCACAGACAAACTTTGGCGTACGGGGTCAAACTGGATAGGAAGTCTTCCCAACCCGTTTCGTCCAGAAAAGATTCACATAATCACGGACGGTCATGATTGGGTCATCACGCAAGTCGCCAAGTCTCTTGCCCAGTCACTGACAAACAAAAACGTGGCACAGGTTCATGTGAGCCCGTTTTTTCATTTTTTCTCCGGCAAGGTGATCCACTTCAATTCCGTTCCCGTTCCAAAAAAATTCCCTCGCAACAAGGTGATTCACACCTGGTATCACGTAAACCAAGATGATCCGCGTCTCAAAGAACTGGGGCGCGTTGCTTCACGCATTGACCTTCTTCATACGACCGCCCAAACGACTAAAGCGATATTAATGCAGCAGGGTTTCCCTGAGGAAAAAATCCGCGTGATTCCCATGGGCATAAACCTTGGGATGTTTACCTCTTCCCCAGCATCGGAGCGAAAACACATCCGTACAGAACTACGAATTCCCGAGAAGGCGTTCGTGATCGGCTCGTTCCAAAAAGATGGCGATGGATGGGGAGCGGGCATGAACCCAAAGTGGATCAAGGGCCCGGATGTATTCTGCGACGTGGTGGAACGTGTGGCTAAAGAACTCCCCGTACACGTACTTCTGAGTGGCCCCTCTCGCGGATACGTAAAAGATCGTCTCACACGCGCCAACATCCCATTCACGCATCAGTTCGTGAGCGCATACGCAGATGTAAACACTCTCTACCAAGCCCTAGACGTCTATCTGATTTCCTCGAGGACTGAGGGTGTTCCGATGGCTCTGTTAGAAGCCTGGGCGACCGGGACCCCGCTGGTGAGCACACGAGTGGGGATGGTAATGGATGTGGCCGTTGATGGCCAAAACGCGCTGCTTGCCGATATTGAAGATCGTGATAAGCTGACGACACATCTCCTGCGTTTACAGAGTGATTCCGCTCTGCGCACACGATTAACTTCTGAGGGAATACAACAAGCACAGTGCCATCGCTGGGAGATCCTCAGCAATCGATACTGGGAGGAATTGTACAAACCCCTTTTACGAAATAGTGAGTTCGTCAAACTATGAAAAAAGCTCTCATCACGGGTATCACGGGTCAGGATGGATTCTTTCTTTCACGATGGCTTTTGAGTATCGGATATGAGGTGCACGGATTTGTTCGTCGTAATAGCGCCGCCTCGCTGGGAAATTTGCACGCGCTCAACAAAGAGGAACTCGATCGAATCACGATCCACTGGGGCGATGTCACTGATCATACGATCGTCGACACGGTCATGCGCGAGGGACAGTTTGACGAAGTGTACCACCTGGCCGCGCAAAGTTTTGTCGGCGCCAGCTTCACCAACCCAAGCCTCACCTACAAAACCAACATCGAAGGAACTCTCAACTTTGTCAACGCGGTCAAGGAGTACTCCAAGCACACACGTTTCTATTTTGCCGCAACATCTGAGCTCTACGGCAAAGCACAACAATCGCCACAAGACGAACAAACCCCGTTCTACCCTCGCAGCCCGTACGGAGTTTCCAAACTGGCTGGATTTTGGACGGTCAAAAACTACCGCGAATCGTACCAACTCTTCATGAGCAACGGAATCTTATTCAACCATGAATCAGAACATCGTGGAAAGGAGTTCGTCACCAGAAAAATTTCCCAAGCCGTCGTCCGTCTGGCAAGGGGAGGTGCCGAACCTCTCTTGATCGGCAACCTTGAAGCGAAACGCGACTGGGGATATGCCGCTGACTTTACCAAGGGAATGTGGATGATCCTTCAACACGGATTTGCGGACGACTTTGTCTTGGCGACCGGAGAAGATCATTGTGTGCGTGAGTTTATCGTGGAAGCATTCAAGGTGGTTGGCATAGACGTTGTTTGGCAAGGACAAGGAATCCAAGAAATCGGGATGAACCCAGAAACAGGAAAAACGCTTGTCGCGATCGACCCTCACTATTTCCGCCCGGCCGAAGTCGACACAATCTTAGGGAATTACACCAAAGCAAAAACACTCCTTGGATGGCAACCATCCGTCACCTTCCACCAATTGGTCAAACGCATGGTGGAAGCCGAAATGAAACGATCATAAATGGGATGGTTCCTACACGCCTGTGCCAATACGCCTCCACATTTATTTTGACATCACAAACCAGCCCTGGGGGGGCGGGAATTCATTTTTGAAAGCCTTACGGAAAACGTTTCTGGAAAAAAAAGAGTTTGAAATTGAAATCATTGAGAGTGCTCATGCTTCTTACGATATCCTTCTCATCAATGGCGGGCACGCAGGACCAGGACGACTTATCAAGCCAAGGCATATCCGCAACCTCAAACGGTGGGGATACAAAACACTCTGGCACTACGCCTTACACGGGTTTCGTCCACAACCAAAAAAGGTTGTCTACCGACTTGATGGAGCACGAAAAGTCTACGCCGGTCAGGTGGACGCCATGTATCGTGTCCAGCAAGCCTGTTTGAAACTCGCTGATCACATCATTTTTCAAAGCCAGTTCAGTGTTCAAACATTTGCGGACCAAGGGATCGTCGCGACTCGTTATTCGATCGTCCATAATGGCGTTGACCCTTCGTTCTTTCCGATGTCATCAGAACTCCGATGCTTGCATGAACCGTTGAGGATCATCGCCGCCAGCTGGTCAAAAAATATCATGAAGGGTCACGAGACCATCGCGGCATTTTCCGAGCTTCCAGGTGTCGTCGTCACCTTTATTGGAAACTGGCCAGACGAAATCGACAAAAAGCAGGTGAAATTCTTACCTGCGATGCAACAAGAGGAACTGGGCAAGGAATTCCAGAACCACGACCTCTTTCTCTTCCCATCCAAACATGAAGCCTGTCCAAATATTGTTTCTGAGGCGCTCTCCTGTGGGCTCCCTCTTTTGTATGAGGACTCAGGGGGAACGACCGAAATCGCGGCAAAGTATGGGAAGAAACTCACGGGGAACCATGCGCAGGATCTTGCTGACCTATTGGCGCACTACGACAATCTTCAACATCTGATCCGTACAGACAAGGAGTTTTTCTCTGTTGAACAGGCAGCCGCCGCCTATGTCCAAATCCTGCGCATGATACAAACACCCTAGTATGGAATCCACGGCCTGGCTCTCATACGCCCTTTCCCATATCCCGGTATTCGTCAAACAACAACAAGGATCAACTCCGGGGTTTTATCGTTACTCTGTTTCCGGAGATCTCTTTGGGGAGAACACCCATTGGGGTCTCACCTCCCGCGTCTTTGCGACAAAAATTCTGTACATGGTTGATCGACTTGATGAAACAACGTCTCGCGATCTTATCTCTCGTATCAAAACATTTGAGAACAATGACGGATCCCTATTCGATCCCCTGCTCGTAAAGAAATCATTCCTCCCAAGTCTTCTGACCTCCCTAAGACAACAAGACCTTCAGGGACTCCTGCACCACACGCAGATGCTCAAACGCGCGGAAACAAGACAGTCAACGGCCGCCCTGTTCTGTCTTGGATCCTCACCGACTCGCCCGTACCGCGGGATCTCTGAAACCAGCGAGGAACTCCGTCGTTTCCTTCGATCTCTCTCGTGGCATCTCCCCTGGAATGCCGGGAGTCATGTCAGCCACGTCTTGTTTTTCTTGCACCATAACCATCGCGTCTTCGGCCTCTATCAAGATTCGTATCAAGAACTCTTGGGTGAAATACGATCATTTCTCTCAACAATTCAGTCGCCGACCGATGGATTCTGGTACAGAGGCTCTTCTGTGTCGATGACACAAAAAATCAACGGCGCCATGAAGGTGCTCACGGGTCTTATGGTGATTGAGGAAACATCGATTCCCTTTGTCGAAAAAATCATCGACACAACCCTCTCCCACCCATCGGAAGAAGGCGCGTGTTGCTCGATCGATGCCCTCTATGTGCTCTGGGCTTGTTCACGAAAAACAGCCTATCGCCATGCAGAGATAGAACGATACGCTCTTCACAAAATTTCGGAGATCAAGGAATATTATCAAGAAGAGTCCGGTGGCTTCTCGTTTTACCGTGGTCGCACGAACGCGAGAATCTATGGCGCGAAAGTCACGAGCGGAAAAAACGAAGCTGATCTTCATGGCTCCGTGTTGTACGTTTGGGGACTTGTCATGATCGCCGAGATTCTCGGAATGGCGAATATCCCCTATCGTCAACCAATCACCTAAATTATGACGTTGCCTTTCATCACCTACTTCCGCGAATCGTTCGGTCGTAATCTCTTGAACGAGCAGATCCGCTCACACGCGTCCTTGTTTCATGGACAGATTCTTGACGTTGGTTCAGGATCGCGTCGCTATGACCACCTTTTCAACGCGCAGATAACCGCAATCGACCTTCAACCAGACCCAACACGAAACATCACATACGGTGATATCCATGTTCTGGCGTTTACGGGTGAACACTTCGATGGTGTCATCTGCTTTGAGGTGCTCTGTTATAGTTCGAATGTCCGCAAGGCGCTGCAAGAACTCCTGCGTGTTACAAAGCCTGACGGACAGATCCTTCTTTCAACTCCGTTTCTCCTACGTGACTCCGGTGACCGTGTGCGCTTTACTAAGCGATACCTCGAGGAACTCCTGAACGAACTGAATGTCAAAAATGTGCATATTATCCCCTGTGGAAATGCCTGGACGATTATCTGGGACATTCTCCGGACAACGATCCTAGAAACCCGTTCAAAACCCATGAGACTTGTCTTGTCTCTCCTCTTTCTCCCCTACTTACTCTTGATTCTTGCCCTGGGACTCCATCGTCAAAAAACACCTCTCTACACAGCTGAACATGTTGTTGTCATCACCAAATGAGCCTCCCTATTTTCCGCATCGATGATATCGGTGCATCCACAAAAGCATTCGAGCAATACGGCAACAGGTGGTTCCGTCCGTTTTCGAATTTCGGCCCTCTCAAACGCATCCCGCCGTTTCGAATGTGGGGACCTTATCAAGAACTCACCGCCGATCAATGGCTGGTATTCCTCCAAATCTTTCGTGAGCATCACATCGTCCCGATCATAGCGATTACCGCGACGTGGGTCGATGAGAACTCTCACCTTATTCCATTCCCAGAAAAATTTCCTGATGAGGCCAACACACTCAAACAAGCCGCGGATCGCCACGAAATCATCATCGCCAATCATGGACTGACGCACTGTGTCGTAGGGAAACATCTTCCTCGTCCGTGTTCTTCAAACCGTTCCTTCCATAGAGAATTTCTTCCAACTCTCGACCAGGAAGTCCATACACAACATATCTGCGCATCTCAGAAAATCTTGGAAACGTTCTTCGACCGTCCCATCGAAATGCTCGTGCCACCGGGAAATGTGTGGAGTATCAAGACCTATCACGCCCTCCAAGGGACGAATATTAAAAAAATTATGTGCTCACGCCACATGGTTGAGACACATGAGGAAATGGAAGGAGTTCAGTTTATAGACGACCATAAGGGGGTTGTGCGATTCCACGACCGTGAGCTTTGCTTGTTTGGTGAACCGTGGTTACGACGAGTGATCACTCAAGCCGTCTCGGTTGGAGAAAATTCCTCGCGAATGGAAGCGTAGAGTCGTTTTGATCGAAACGCCGTCCTCAAGTTCTTAAGGTCTTCATGTGTGACGAGCCGCAAAACCCACACGACGACCCCGAATACCGACACACCCAACACGAAACGAGTGATAATCGAAAGAGAAGTGAACTCCGTCCCCAACATCGCAAACCCAGCAAAAATCCCGAGATACCCAACCCATCCCACAGAAAACCGGATCGAGAAAAATTTCCAGGAGAGAAATTTATAGAAAAGAAAAATGAGTCCAGTTTTGATAAGTTGAGCCAAAATAATGCCAACGGCCCCCAACCCAAGACCCTGAATACCAAACAGACTCTGAGGAACGAGCCAGATCGACAATCCCACAAATACCACAAGCCCCCCCACCGCCGTAAGCGTATTGAGGGTATTTTTTTCTGAAGCGTACAAAACGGTCCTGTAAGGCGTGGTCACAATACTCAAAAGCGAGTAGACCAAAAAAAGCGGCAAAAGAAGTTCCGCTCCCGCGTACTGAACTCCCACCGTAAGAACAATCGCTTCTTGGGGGAAGACAAACAACGGCAAGCACACACAGGAGGCAACAAACCACAAAAAGCGTTCCGCGCGCAGAACTTTCCGAGAAAACGCGGCCATATCCCCTTCTCCAAAGTCACGACTAAGCTCTGGAAAAAACACGGAGGCGAATACTTTTGAAAGATGTTCAATGATCGAGAGCCGCTGTGCCGCCGCATACAGACCAACCTCATAGACAGACGTGAGTGCCTTCACAATAAGTTTGTCTACATGCAGATTCAAGAGCCCCAATGGAACCAGAAACGACTGGGGGGATGTGTAGCGCAGATAACTCCCCACGAGCGTCGAGCGCTCATGCAGAGCCCGCCACACATCTTTCCCAAAAGCTCGAATGAACAGTGGCACCAACAAGCAGAATAACACGACTTCCCGCAACAGGAAGGTGAGGCTGTAGAAAAACAAATCGTTGGTCGCAAGCAGAACCGCAATTCCAGACACGGCGAATATCACGAGCGTGATGGTCTCGACCATCGCCATCGTGGCCACGCGCTGATGGGCTTGAAAGGTCGCGAGGAAAAGCTGGTTGAAGAACTGATTAAAAAAAACGGCTGCCGCCAAGGCGACAAAGATGGGGAGGAGTGGTGCTTCGACAATTTGGAGTGTCCCGCTCTGGTGTAAGAAAAAAAATCCACCAAGTCCCAACATCGTGATCCCTCCCAGGACGGACTTGAGAAACCCGTACGTGCGTAAACAACTCCCTAAATCCTTCCCTTCTGAGACGCGTTTCACGTGCGTATGTCCAAGACTCAAGTCACTCGCGATGGTCAACATGGCCACGACCGCCTGCAAGTACACAATCTGTCCCAACCGCTCGGGTCCTAAAAGCCGAGCCACAACGAGCAACAGAACAATATGAACAGGCACCTTGAGGGCGCTCCCAGCGAAGAGAAGCATGAGTCGCTGTGAAAGCATAGTTAAAAGTCGTCGTTCAAAATCTGCTCAATGGTGATAGTGCGGAACGGCTTTTTCTCGAGGATCGCCTGAAAGAACATGTCTAGATACCGATTCGTCCCAGGTTTCAGATCCTGCAGACTCTGAAACGCGACATGAATCTTTCTGTGACCCCTTGCGTCCGTGATATTTTGAAAAAACTGATCACGGATGATCGAGATGGTCATGGCGTACAGAGCTTTTTGTGCCCAGATTTTTTGTTCTTCCGAAAGACGCGGCCACGAACCCTGTGCCAGCACCTCAAAATACATCTCCTGTGAATGAGGTTCTATCGTGAATCCCTTTTGATTGTACGGTGCCTCTGCACAGGCCAACACTGGGGTTCCCCGCATCGCAAGTTCAAACGCAACGGTACTGTTGTACACGACTCCAAGACTGGAGAGTCCCATGAGCGTATAAGAACTCAACTGACTTTCAGAAGGAATCACGAAAACATTCGCGGGGAGCGTCGGATACGCACGGCGGATGACGTCAAGCACCCGTTGCTGTGGAGCGCGCGCGGGACTTCCCTCCAGAATCTTTTCAATCGGATGGATACGGATGACTAAGTGCGCCGGGTGCTCTGGATGCGAAGCAAAAAAACCTATTGTCTTTAAGACCCACTCCACCATGTCGGGAAAAATGGTGTCCACGTCTACCACAGCTGAATCGTACGCAAGATTGGTATAGAGGGAAACGATGGGGGAACCTGATTTTATCCCGAGCGTCTGATACAGGCTTTCGACATCCTCGATGGGATTGGTAAAAACGCGATACGTTTGTGTGCCCTTCTCCCGTTTGAGGATGTGTCGATCAAGAAAAAGTTGTTCCTTCTCGCTCAAAGGTTGATCTGCGTGCAAGGCCCACCAGTCTTCAAATGTGACCTTGGTACTAATCGTATCATGACCGATGTAGAGGGTGCGGCCTTCGACCGTGGGTGGCTGTTCCCAGGTGACGGTATCGACGTGACGGGAGAGAAAATACTGAAGAATGACATAGTGCGGTAGGACACCCCCGTTGCTAAAAAACACTTTCCACGGATGCTCTTGTTTATCAATCGTTTGAACCGCCTCGAGTGCCATGAACGCGGAAACCATGCTTTTTCGAAATCGAGCCACGACGACCGGATCACTCCAATCCAAACGGTTGGCAAGAAAATAATTTAGGAGCGTTGCCTTCACCAGCCTGCCGACGTTCACCTCCCCCTGACGCAGAGCCAGGAGTTCATCCGGACTCCTATCACCCACAAACGATTCCCATTTTTCTCGCGCATGGTCTGAAAAAAAATCTGAAAGATACTGAAACTCCAGTCCGAGTTTTTCCAAAAGACGCGCCGCACATCCAAGTCCGTACGACTCCGGCGGAGCGTAGGCCGTCACGCGTTCAGACGCATGCGCCGGAAGCTGGTTCGCCACGACGATCTTCACCCGATGTCCACGCAGCACAAATCCCGCGGCAACAAGATACTCCAATCGGCTCATCTGCCAATAGGGATCCATCACAAGGATGAGGATCGTTCGAGCATCAGATGGATGTTGCTGGAGCCGCTTGAGTTCTTCACGCCCGGCAGGGTCGGTTTCACAAAAACGATCCCAATCCTGGTTGAAATCCCGAAAACGCAAAACAGGAGGAATGTGGTAGTGAAGCCACAAATAGGCGATCCTCGCTAGTTCTTTGAAGCGGGACACCATAGATTACGTAACCTGTTGTCGTAATATCCATTCTCCATTCTCCTGTTTCCAAAGGTGTGGGGATCGCCAACGGTCGATCACTCTCCAAAACTGATCCTGAGTGAGTCCGAGGTAGTTCAAAAAATCTTGGAAATACTTCTGAGGAAATTCTGTGTCAAAACGTCTCACCAACGCCACGCCTTCCTCGCGGGTAATTTTTCCGTTGCGAATTTCCTGCGCGGCGTCATAGGTGGCGCGACCGATCCCGAACTTGATAAGCGTTGTGTAGTAGTGGAACGGATCGATCTTGTCATCGATACTGCTGTACTTGGAGTAGCTTCCTTCGGTGCGTTCCTGATTTGGTTGGAACCCGGTGTTGGCGCTCGCATAATAAAAACATTCTTGCGGATCCCACTTCACGTAGTACCCAAGGTAGTGCACCTCGACCCCCGTGCGCTCGATGTCCTCTTTCTTTGGTGGAAGATAGGGATTGAGGTCGTTGACTGAAACGTGCTTGGTGTCTACCAGCTCCTGTGCAGACACGCCGCCCAAAAAAAGTTCGTGGAGTGTTTGATCGAACGCGTAAAACTCTCGTTTCATGACCGGCGAGAAGTTTTCTTCGATGTTGTTCCCGTACTCAGCCTGATTTTCCCCGTAGAACACGAGAGGAATATTCCACTTCACGGCCACGCGCGGACCCACGTGCCTCTGTCCGATGATGAAAGGCTGGAATGGATGGAGAAGATTCTCAAACGCAAGTCGAGTCAGGAGAGCATGCACATGTCCGTTGGGTGTAAAGAGAACATTGTCGAAACCGCCGGTATGGATCCAGCTCTGCATGTTCTTCCACCCGATATCTGTATAGAGATGCGGCGCCCAGGTGACGGTCAGTGGATTCATCCCATACGTATATTTCAAAAGATGTGAGGTGAAGGCAGAGTCCTTTCCTCCGCTTCCAGGAACCACACAATCGTACGATCCATCACGAGATCGATGACGATCTAACAATGTCAGAAGTTCCTCTTCTCTTTGCTTCCAGTCGATTTCTTTTTCTTTCATCTCCTGGTACCGGCAGGCAGAGCAGATTCCTTCTTCGTCAAAACCGATCGTCTGCTTTTTTGATTGTGTCGTGTGCTTGAACTCAACGGCAGAACTTGGCCGCTGATTGGAAATCACGCATTTTTTGCAAAAGACTACTTCCTGCGGGAGACCCATCATAGATTATCCAAAAACGTCTTTAGAAACTGGAGTCCGACCTCTCCACTCTTCTCCGGATGGAATTGGCTGCCAACGATATTCCCTCGTCGGTAGACGGAGCAGAACGGAAATCCTCCATAGGTTGTCTGTGCCAGAATATCCTGATCGTCTTCGGGCTCACAGATGAACGAGTGCACGAAATAATACTGACTTCCTGGGAGCGTATGTGCTAACGGAGTTCCTTGCCAGTACTTCGGACTCGCCTGTTCAGGAGGCTCCACGGGATTCCAGTTGATGTTGGGAACGCGATAACCCGGAGCAAGATCTGGAAATTTGATCACTCGTCCCGGAACGCATCCCAATCCTTGCGTATGACCAAATTCGTATCCATCGCTCATAAGCAGCTGTGCTCCCAAGCAAATCCCAAGAAGGGGTTTCCCAGATTGGGCGTATGTCTGAACAGCAGAAACAAGTCCGCGTTCTTGGAGTGCCTTCATTCCCGCCGGGAATGCTCCGACACCAGGAATAATAAGAGCCTCCGAGCCCTCAACCGCCTCGGGTGTCTCCACAAGAGTGGGTGAGGCACCAACATATCGCAACGCCTTCATGAGACTAAAAAGATTCCCTGCCCCGTAATCGACAATGGCGACTGTTTTCATACACGAACGGCTATACCGGCTTTATGAAGCACGGCTTTGACCTCGCGTGGGGTGTACTGCATGTAGTGGAACATGGAGGCTGCGGAAACCGCATCCACACCTGTTTTCACAATCACCTGTTGGATCGATGCGGGTGAAGCGGCTCCTCCGTGGGCAATGACAGGAACGGGAGAAAAGGCCGTGATCGCGTTCATGAGTTCCAGATCAAATCCGGCTCTCATTCCTTCCGCATCGATCGAAGTAATAAGGAGCTCCCCCACTCCCAACTGGATCCCGCGCTTGGCCCAGGCAACCGCGTCCAAACCTGTTTTTTGACGACCGCTCTCAGTATACGCCTCCCATTGTCCGTCTGTCTTTCTCTTGGCTTCAATCGAAAGCACGATGCATTGCGCTCCAAACGCCTCCACCGCGTGGGCGAGAACAGAAGGGTTCGCAATCGCTCCGGTATTGAGCGCAACCTTGTCTGCGCCCGAACGCAACACCTCACGAATCTGCTCAATAGAACGAATGCGACCTCCAACCGTTATGGGGATAAACACCTGTTGCGCGATGTGTTTAATCAGTTCCAAATCCAGATCGCGTTCATACAAACTCGCCACGACGTCCAACAAAAACAATTCATCTGCGCCATCGTGGTAATACCTCTGTGCCATCTGGCAAGGATCTCCTACCACCCGGATACCTTCAAGTTGAATCCCTTTCACGGCATTCTTCCCTTTCAAGTCAATACGAGATATGAGACGAATGGGTTTCATCGTTCTTAGAAGGTAATGGATTTCTGAATGGGAGGAAGTGGATGCTGTGCGAGGATCTCAACCATGGTCTGAGCGGTATGTCCATGACCATACAGTTCTTCGACGGGATACGCTGCGTGTTGAACTTGCTCCAAAATCGCCTGAGCAATCTGGTCAACGTCGTGCGTGACATCTTTGACGTTCGCCCCTCGTAGTCGTCCGCTCTGGCGCGAACCGATATTCACACACGGGGTACCAAAATAACCGGCCTCCCGAATGCCAGAGCTTGAATTTCCAACAATACACGATGCGTACTTAAGGAGCACAAGAAAATCGTGTGAGGAGATGTGCTTGAACATATCGATCCGTCCAAAACCAATCGAAGCCGACATCTTCCGTAGCATTGAGGCCATCTGTTTGGATCCCGCATCGATGTTTGGATAGATGAGAATCGTTGGAATACCAGCTCGCGCAATGGCATGGATCGTCTGCTCCATTTGGTGTGATGCCTGGTCGAACTCCGTGGTCACGGGATGTTGAATCAGAATCAAGTAAGGATCCCTGGGGTTCACACACCCTCCATACGTGGAACAAAATCGCCGCGCAAACTCGTCGCGCGCCGGAAAAACAATTGATTTTATGGCATCAACCGATGGGCATCCCACATTGAATACCGCCGCTGGATCCTCACCCAATTTTTTGACTCTCATCGCCGCATCCTCATTGGACACAAAGTGGAGGTGGGAAAGCTTCGTGATACAATGTCGCAAACTTTCATCAATCGTCCCGGTTACTTCCCCGCCTTGGATGTGGGCGATGCGAATATTGGATATGGCCGCGGCGATGGCCGCTGGGAACAGATCGAATCGGTCTCCATGCAAGACCACAACATCGGGATTCAGGCGTTCAAAAATGGAAGAAAACTCAATGCACCCGAGTCCGATGGACTTGGACATCGTAGCAAGCGTTTCTCCCTCCACGACCGTGTAGGCCTTCGCGTCGATGGTGTGACCCAGAGAACAAATGTCATTGACTGTTTCCCCTGAATCTGGAAGTAAATGACTTCCGGCAGCCACAAGAGTCACATCTACATCCGCTCGCGCACGAGAGGCTCGAACAACCGGTTCCATCCGACTGAAGTCTGAACGGTGGGTTGTGACAAAACAAATCTTTCTCATACGAGATCGGAACGTCGCAATTGCACATCGGCGGGGAGATCACCAGAGATCGTGCGTCCGAGTAATGATTCATACTCGACCGCCAAAATTTCTCCCGTCCCAGGCCGTTTTACCCACAGATTTTCTCGGGTCAAGAGCCCGCCAGCAGAAATGGGTTTAATCGTCACCACGGACGCATACGCAAAATCAATGGTTGGTTGCTCCTCAGCCAAGACCGTCTTCTCACCTCCCAAAGCGGCATGAATCGCGGCGGAACCGACAATCATCTCTTTGAGTTCCTGAGGATCAATTGAGATCGGGACATCTGGACCCGGCCACGTCTTATCGGATGTAAAATGTTTTTCTAAAATACTTGCCCCAAAGGCAACGGCTCCTAAACACGTGTAGATGCCAAGCGAGTGATCGCTCAAACCTAAGACCGCGTTGGGAAATGCGTCTCGCAATTGAGCGATCCCCCCCAAACGGACTTTCTCATAAGGCGTCGGGTACATCGACGTGCAGTGCAAAAGCGCGTAGGGCACCTGATGACGTTCCAAAATCTCCACCGTCTTTGCGACACTCGCGAGGTCGTTCATGCCGGTGCTCACGATGATCGGCTTCCCGAACCTTGCGATGTGCTCTACGAGCGGATAGTTATTACATTCTCCTGAACCAATCTTGTACGCACAGACCCGCATCTCTTCAAGCTGATCTGCTGCCGCGCGAGAAAACGGTGTACACAAATAGATCATCTCGCGCTCTTCCACGTACCGTTTCAATTCCGCGTCTTCTGCTTTCGTGAGCGCACAACGCTTCATGATGTCCCAAATGCTTTCCTTGGCATTACCTGGAATGACATCGTTGGGAATCATCTCGTCTTCAATGACGTGGGATTGGAACTTCACACACTCGGCTCCCGCTTGGTGAGCGTCGTCAACCATGCGTTTGGCCTTGTGTAGGTCGCCCTCGTGGTTAATCCCAATCTCGACGATCACAAACGGCTTGTGATCAGAGCCAATTTTTCGATTTCCAATTTGGAATAGCATAGAGGAATGCCAGGATATTACGGGACAGAAAAAAACTTGTCCATGATCACACGATGAAATGTATCCGCTTGTACACGCACCTGTTGTATCACGTCCTGATACTGCGTTCGTATCGCGTGCGTATCGCCTAACGATTCTTCGACAAACGCCAAAAGCTTCGTTTCAAATTGAGGATCATCCCAGTGGAGCGCTCTGTGTGTGAGTCCGAGTTCATCGTACAACGCAGCGATTTGCTCATACGTCACCAGACCAACTGATGGAATCTGCCGTCCGATCGGACACACGTTGGCATGAAAACGCATCCCTACCGTAAGTACACACTGCTCATACAGGTTAAAAAGATATGTCTGAGCCTCTTGTCCATGAAGATAGGGCGCGACGGTCGCATGATTACGGGCATGATAGTGTCCTAACTCTTTGAGGAACGCATCAATCATCTTAAAGTCACTTGGGATATGCGGTACGAGAACCACGCGCACATCTGTGTGCTGATCCAGAACATCTGAGAAGACCTGCGCGAGTCGACGCACAAATAAATCGGCGGTCGTTGGCAGCGCTGATGGCGTAATTCCGCGAGCTATACGATACAAACGCTCTGTTCCTTTGCGCAACAAGGTCTCCCACAAAGGACTCGGCGAAGAAAATCGTCTCTCAAGCCGGTCACCACCTAGTTGAAGAGCAATCGTGCGCGTTCCCTCTTCCAACTCCACATGGGTCGACTCCTTCGTCTGAGTAAAAAATCCACCATCCGGACACACAAAGATTCTTGAGGCAATGTTCTCCCCGAACATGCATCGAAGGTTCGCGAGAGAACCATCGTTGCGAACCGACACGAGTACGTGATCCATGTCGAGAATGGCCTCGAGGTACGGTTTGAACTTTGCGGCACGCTCCTCTACGTGGCCAGCCATCGTGTGAAAGCCAAGCGCATAAAACACCATCGGTGTTTTGATCTGTCGAAGGGTATCAAGCGGGATGTCGATGGGTGTTCCGGTTGATGTCTTATTCGTCGTGAGCCCAAAAAAACCACCTCCGCCGATCAAAAAAAGATCATATTGGTTGACCTCTTCAATAAACGCCTGGTCAAAACGTCGACGCGCCCAGCGTGGATCTGTGCCAAACCATTCAAACTCAAGATCGGTAAACTGAATCTCCCGACCAAAATTCTCACGCAACACTCGTCGCGTGCCGCTCACGTTGGCGTTGTCTCCGATGTTTCCCGCGTAGGAGGCGAGTTGAATGATTTTCATGTTCGTGTCGTTGTGTTGAGCAAAGCCTGCGCGAGCAATAGATCATCCTGGGTATCAACATCAATACTTCGAGAGGCGGGCATGATATAAGCCGACAAACGATCACCAAAAATCGTTCCAGTTCTGGCAAGTTCCGATCGAATCAGATAGATCGCACCATTCTCGACGTACTCTGCTTCCCGAACCTGTCGGTTCCCGCGCGCCTGAAACATCGGCTGGGCGATTCCCTCTTTGAGAACATAGCGATACCCATGAGATGGATAGACGGAGAGAAGCGTGCCACAGGATGCATCTGAAAATAAACGAATAGACTGCTCGACATCTTCCAGAGAACGTAATGGCGAGGTGGGTTGCAATAAAAGGACGGCATCAAAAGAGGATACGTCTTTTTCGCGTGAGAGCAGAGCGTGTTGTACAACCGGTTCCATGGGGGTTGCATCCTGTGCAAGCTCGGCGGGACGCATCAGAAACAAGGCTCCGTGCGCCCGCGCCACGTCCCCAATTTCCGTTGAGTCACTGGTCACAAGTACCTCATCAATCAACGAACACGCGCATGCCACATCAATCGAGTGGGCAACAAGAGGCTTCCCCGCAAGTGGGCGAAGATTTTTTCCGGGGAGTCCTTTGCTCCCAGAACGAGCTGGAATGACAGCTAATATTCGCATATGACGGATGGGGAAACTTCGGCTAGTATGAGTGTAACCTAAACGAAGGAAAAAACAACGTATGCGGTTGCACCCAAAATATCTTCAACAGGAAATCGTAAACCATCTTTTTTCTCTGTACTGTTCGTTCAACAATCGAAGACCGCATGAGGAGCTTGATCCGCGGCTTTCCATCCGTTCGTTCACCCCAACACAACCTCTCGTCCTTGATCAGGACGATGTGAGCTCTCCGAGCCGCATACTCTCAAACGCATTCTGGCGAGATCTCCCTTGGGATCGGATAACCCAGGAGCTGGGTGAACTGCGCGTACTGGATACTGGCTGTGGTTCTGGCTCCTATGGCGATTATCTCAACACCTGTTCCAACGGAAAGGTCAAACAATATGTAGGACTGGATGTGTACGAGCATCCGTCGTGGAGTCAAGCAGGCTCGCTCAACAAACGATTCCACCGCTTCAACGGTAAGTCTATTGCTCCCTCCATTCCGGAAGAGACAAATTTTTTTATGAGCCAGTCGGCGATTGAACATTTTCAAAACGACAAGAAGTACTTTTCCGAAATTCGGAAATTCATTAAGTCGCATCCTCGACCGATTCTGCAGGTTCACCTCTTTCCTTCTGTTGCCTGTCTGAAACTCTATGGTCGACATGGCTACCGTCAATACACGCCACGAACAGTCTCAAGGATCACACGAATGTTTCCAGATTCGCAATGCGTCTTGTTTGCCCTTGGGGGATCTGCATGCAACCAAGTCCACGATGCCTACATCACCCAACCACTCGCACACGCAGGGGTCGACGAGCGTAAAACAAAATCGGAGGAATACCGTCGTGAGGTCATAAACGCCATCCTCCAGGACAAAAAAGACCAGACGACTCTCATCGAACCAAGCTTCTGGGCGCTCGTCATCTGCTCCCACTGGAAGCGCCCACTCAAACTATGAAGGTAAGCATCCTCATGTCCGTCCACAACGGCAAGCGGTTTGTCCGCGACGCGGTATTGAGTTTGCTCGCTCAGACGTTTCGCGACTTCGAGCTCTTAATCGTCGACGACGCCTCGACCGACACAACCCCTCACATCCTGCGCGAACTCGCCGCACAAGACACTCGCATTCGCGTCATCACCAACCATACAAACCTTGGCCTCACCAAGTCGCTCAATGTTGCCCTTGGACAAGCTCAGGGCGACTTCGTCGCCCGCATGGACGCCGATGACATCGCCCTTCCCGACCGGCTTGAAAAACAAGTCGCGTTCCTTGAAGCGCATCTGGATGTCGGCATGCTTGGGAGCGCGTACCAATTTATTAATGGGAACGGAAACGTGATCGGGGAAAAACATCCGCTCACAACGGATCAAGAGCTTCGTCATGTGCTCCCGCGCTACAATCCTTTCTTGCATAGCTCGATCGTGATACATAAAATCCTCCTGGATCGCGTGCATGGATACGACGAACACTTTCTCCGAGCCCAAGATTACGAACTCTGGACGAGGCTATCTCTGCTCACCAAACTTGCGAATCTCCCCGACATCCTCATGCAAAAACGATTCACGACCAGCATGGTGTCGTTCACCACAGAGCGTGAACAGATTCGCTTTGCACTCCGCGTCCGATGGAATGCCCTGCGTCGCAACCAGTTTCCCTGGTGGACCATCATCTTCCTGATCAAACCATTCCTTGCCACGATTCTCCCAACGTCCCTTGTTCGCTTTGTTCGGATCCATCTCTATCGACAACGTCTATATCGGAACCCCACATGAAAACGAACACGCATCTTGGGAGCACACATACGCTCGCAGAGTGGACTCTCTGTATCCTTACGTGTGCCACCCTGCTCACACCGCTATTATTCTTCCCCGACTATTTCAGTCCGTTCACGAACGCAAAATTCATCGGATTTCTTCTCCTGGTTGAGATCACACTCCCCGTGTACCTCGTTGTCCGTTTCTCTCGACTTCATCAATCCAGCCTGCGCCACAACCCAATCATTCTCGCGATCCTCGCTCTCTTACTCGCTATGAGTATCAGCGCCCTGTTTGGCGTTGACCCGTTTAATAGTTTCTTTGGCAATGCGTCTCGACCGACCGGGGTGTTTTTCTATCTGCACCTCGGATTATTTGTCCTCTACCTCCAAGAACTGTTTTCCCTAGGAACACCATGGAAACTTCGACTCACCTATCTCGTCGTGGGAATCGGTACGATCGCCGCTCTCTATGGTTTACTCGAGTCTTGGTTGCTCCCGACGTTTGTTAGTGTCGACGGTCGAGCAGGCAGCATTTTTGGAAACCCAGCGGTGTTTGCGAGCTTTCTTATCCTGCCACTCTTTTTTTCGCTTGGATGCCTCCAAAGATCGGTGCGTCCATACAGCCACATGTTTCTCGCCACATCCCTCCTCATGACCAGCGCAATCCTTCTTACAGGAACACGCAGTGCACTCGTCGGACTTCTAGCAGGAGTTGTATGCTGGATGTTCTTGTGGGCACGACACAAGCCTCTCCCATGGAAATCTCTCACGACTGGACTTATTGCCTTTGTGATCGTCATGACCGGATTCGTCCTCGCTCTGCGAGCCGTGGTGCCATCAAATCATGTCATCTACCGCCTCACCGACTTTTCCGATATCAACTCTCAAGCGCGTCTCACCTACTGGAAACTCGGATTGATAGGATGGTTTGATCATCCATTCTTAGGCGTGGGAAGCGAAAACTTTTACACCATTGCGGATCAATATGGCGACCCGGCAAATACCATCACGACCTCAGTCTGGCCAGATAAATCACACAGCGCGTTTATCGGACGACTCATGGCAACGGGACTTGTGGGTATCTCTGTGTATCTCTGCCTCCTCTTCTTTGCCTGTCGCGCCCTCTTCACATCCAAAGAACCCGCCCATGACCTCTGGTTTGCAGGACTGATCGCGTATCTTGTCCATGGGTTCTTTTTGTTTGAAACGGTAAGTGGACTGATTGTATTCTTCTTTCTGCTCGCCATGTCTGCCTCCCAGAACGTTCCCAAAAACGAGTCAACACACACCTCAAAAGACGGATCCGTTCGAGTACTCACGGTAGGCATAGGAATCCTCTTCGCCCTCGTCCTGTTGCTAGGATTCATTCATCCAATGAACCAACTGCTCTTGGCAATCGGGAAAGGAAACCGAATCCTCCAAGAGAATACGCAAACCGCGATGGCGTATTACCAGTCAACGGAATCTCTCTCATTTACCTGGGATAGTCGCCTCATTGCCAGTACCTATACAGATGTCCTACGAACATCTATTCAAACACCAAATCCCCCAGAAGAACGATTCCGTAATCTGTTTAAAACAGCCCAGATCGCATTTGCACTGAGCCTTACACAACATCCTCTCCGAGCCCAAGATTGGAATGACCTCGCCAACATCTTTTTGCTGCAAGCGATTTGGGAGGAAACGGACATTGCGGTTGAAGGCGTGCAAGCGGCTGAACGTGCTATTGAGCTCGCCCCATTCAATCCCATCCCTAAAGAAACACTAGGACAAATCTACACACAAAAAATAGCGTTTTACGTTGCCAACGCAAGATATGATGACCTGGTGGCTGTGTATGAGTTACTTGTCGTAAATAATCCCGACGAACTTCCTCTCTTAGCCAACCTCGCCGCGGCATACGCGAAAGCTGGTCAAACACACAAGGCGATCGAAACGGCGAACCTTCTAAAAGAACGTGATCCGGCAAGTGCTTCGGCCGTCGATGTGTTCTTGGAGAGTTTGTAATATGCGCGCCTTTTTCTTCATCACGAAATCCGAACAAGGCGGCGCCCAAACGCACGTGGCACAGCTGACCAAGTGGCTTATTGAACATGACCATGAGGTCGCGGTCATGAGCGCTCCAGGCGGATGGTTGCACACACAGACGATTCAACTGGGTGGTCGATTCATTCCAAACAACCATCTGGGGAACATACTCCATATATTTCAACTTTGGGCTGCAAGCCGACAATTTCTTCAAAGCGTCCATGAGTACAAACCCGACATCGTTGCCTGTCACAGCACCATAGCAGGACTCATCGGTCGTTTCGCCTTGCGTGGTCGTGTCCCTACGATCTTTACCGCACATGGTTGGGGATTTACCCAAGGGACCCCTGTATTGCGTCGATTATTTCTTCCCCTTTTTGAGCGGATCGCCGGGCGTTTCACATCAAAAATCATCTGTGTCTCTGGCAACGACCTCGAGTTGGCTAAATCACACCGCATCGCCCCCGCAGAGAAACTCGTACAGATTTACAACGGAATCGAAGTCGCCGACTCGAGATCCCTCGACGATGACAAAAACCTTCACATCTTCTTCGTTGGCCGGCTGGCTCCACCGAAAAATCCGTTCCTCCTTGTGGAAGCATTCGCGCGCCTAGACCGCGAGCTCCAAGAACGGATCCTTGTCACCATCATCGGCGACGGACCCGATCGTGAAAAACTCGAGAGACGTATCCTCGCACAAGAACTCGCCCACCGGATTAAGCTCACAGGAGCCCTCCCGCGCGAACAAGTCCTTCATCGACTCCAAACGCAAGCCGACGTGTTTATCCTTCTGTCTCGCTGGGAAGGATTTCCGTATTCGGTTCTCGAGGCCATGAGTGCCGGCATTCCCGTGATTGCCTCGCGTGTCGGTGGTATCCCCGAAGCCCTCGAGCATGGAGGTGGTATTCTCGTTGATGAAAACATCGAGCAACTCATCCACGCTCTCACAACGCTGATAAATAAGAACGCGAGAATAGCCATGGGAGTCGCCGCAAAGAGAAGTGTTGAAACACACTTTTCCATCGAACAGATGTGTGCAGATACGTTCGCCCAGTACGAGCAGGCTCTGCTACAATAGGAATGTATGCGACAGGAGGATAGACTTCAATTACTCATTTCCTCACACCCAAGTCTTTCATTTGTCGAAAAATTTCTCAGCGCACACGTAGAGGCTGGGTTGTACCTGGTTGGAGGAGCCATACGCGATGCGCTCCTGGGTCGCCCGATGCACGAGGTCGATTTTGACTTTGTTGTCACCCACCTCTCCACGGATGTCCTTGAACGCTGGTTCACCGCACGGGGAAAACTCAATCTTGTCGGCCAACACTTTGGCGTGTACAAGTTCTTGCCCGATGGATTTCATAGCAAAGACACCGAATGGATCGACATCGCCTTACCCAGAACCGAGCGTGTGTCAGATGGAAGCCTCGGTGGGTATAAAGATTTCAACGTACAATCAGATCCAAACCTTCCGATTGAAGACGATCTTGCTCGACGCGACTTCACCATCAACGCGATGGCGTTTGATGTACGCACCAAGCAACTCATCGATCCGTTAGATGGTCAAACTGATCTTGCGCACAAGACGCTCCGAGCCGTTGGAAACCCGACGGAGCGGTTGAGCGAAGACCTCTCTCGAATGCTACGTGGAATCCGACTTGCCGCCGAGCTCAACTTCGTGATCGAGGAAAAAACGAGTCAAGCAATTAGACTCCTTCTTCCAAAATTGAATCTCCAAAAAGAAGTGGAAGGAAAACTTGCATACGTCGTCCCTCGTGAGACAGTCGGAATCGAACTTGCCAAGGCTCTATCAAGAAATCCTGTTCGTGCCATCAAAGAACTCGAGATGCACCACGCGATCCACGAACTTTTTCCAGAAATACACAAACAAATTGAACAAACATCGAGGTATCTCGCGCCTCTACAAGAAACAGTCCCTGGGGAGTTGACGATCGTCTTGACGCTTCTTTTACGCGACCTCGCGATCGACAAAGTTCGTCAAACGCTTACCTTCACGGGACTGGACACCCTCGCCCGTGGTTCAGCTCAACGGACACAGGCACAAGTCGTCGTCACGCTGATTGGACTCCTTCAAGAGAAGACCCCCCCAACGGACATCGATAAGATGCGCGCAAATGAATTTGAAAAGCGGTACTTCAACGAAAAAGGGTTGCTGTTCCTGCGTTGCTTGGACCTTCTTGGACACACCGACCTCAAACGCGCCATTGCGACACGACGCAAACAGATTGAAGACCGTTGGCTCGTGGATCATGATGAATCCATTGCTCCCCTGCTCTCCGGTCAGGATGTTCTGGCACACGGAGTTCCCGCGGGACCCGATATTCGTTTGTGGTTA
Source organism: Candidatus Uhrbacteria bacterium (assembly GCA_016206085.1). Classification (GTDB taxonomy): domain Bacteria; phylum Patescibacteriota; class Patescibacteriia; order UBA9934; family GWF2-40-263; genus UBA12478. The sequence continues at coordinate 16,501 of JACQSF010000017.1, read as the reverse complement.
GAGCACGTGCGAGATCTGCAGCTGGATGGAACCCTCATGCGCCGAGAAGACGCTCTCCACTGGCTCGAACAACAACTCAATCAAAAATCCCCCAGCTGACTGGGAGATTTTTGGTGGGCGGCAGAGGATTCGAACCTCTGACCTTCACAATGTCAATGTGACGCTCTAACCAACTGAGCTAGCCGCCCGAATAGTTCTAGCAGGCACGAGTGTACGAAAACTTCACGTGTCCGTCAACTCTCAAAAAACTGACTCTTGGGTGTCGTGTCATCCGGCGGTGTTTGTGCTGTCTGATCGTGCATCTCGTCATGGTCAAGCACAATCCATGGCTGACTCTTACTCTTGGAAATGGCCATAATCAGGAAACCACCAATCGTAAGCAGGAGAGCCCCCAACAAAAACATTCCAAAAATACTCGCCGCGCCGCACCCAAACACGGCGATCATCTTCTGTGCATTCGTGACAGCCTCTGCTAAGCAACCGTTCACGGCCTCCTGGGAACCTTTGATCCCGCTGTAAGCCACACCAACCCCGACGACAAGTGAAAGAATCGTAAACAAACAACTAAATCGAACTTTTCTTAAGCGTCCCAATCGCACCATGGTCACCACCGCAAAAAACACGCCGCCCAAAACCCAGTAGATCAAAAACCAGAGAATCGAAAGGACAATGAACATGGAGGTGAGTTCTGCATCCATACTAAAAAATGGTCAACGTATAAAACAGTCCGAAGAACATGATCATGATCACGGCGGCAATGATAAGAGCGATCACGCCCACTACGCCTTCTTTATCCTCTTCCTTCACTGACTTTCGTAGGAAGATGACACCAACAACGAGTAAGATCAAACCAAGAGCGAAAAATGGCATAGGTGTTTGGTGGGCGCGCTTGGATTCGAACCAAGAACCACCAAGGTATAAGCTTGGAGCTCTAACCGTTGAGCTACGCGCCCATTTTGAGAGTTTACTCTAGAGACCTCTGCAAAAGTCGCGATCTTGCGGCTTACGGGCACCCGCCGACCCCACTCTCCCTATGTTGCATAGGGTTCGTGGGGCTCGGCAGCCCGTGCACCACAACCTCATCGACTTTTTCAGAGGTCTTTCTAGTATACCACCCAAGACTGTCAATCTTGCGTATGATTGCTATAATCGGAGCACCTATGCCCAGAATTGAAATTCTCCCGTCTCAAGCAGGCAATCGGCTCGACAAATTTCTGACCGAGATCATGGAGGCTTCTCGCTCACATATTCAACGACTCATCCGACAAGAGGCCATCACCATAAACAACAAACCCGCAAAGTCTGGTGAGGTTCTGAAACCAGGTGACGTCGTTTCCTATCCAGAAGTTGAACGTTCCGTCCCCGTGAAAGATGGAGCCACACCGGTTCTGGATATCGTGTATGAAGATGATGATCTTCTTGTCATCAATAAGCCGGCCGGACTCCTCGTTCATGAAGCCCTCAAAGATGAGCGACGCGTGACCGTGGTCGATGGACTTCTGGAACGCTATCCAGAGATTGCTCAGGTGGGCGATGATCCCACGCGTCCTGGCATTGTACATCGGCTCGACAAAGATGTGTCTGGGTTGATGGTGATCGCCAAGACGCAAGCAGCCTTCGACTCATTGAAAAAACAATTCCAAAACCGATCCATTCACAAGGAGTACCTCGCGCTTGTCTACGGCACACTCCCGAAGGAAACGGATACGATTACATTCAACATAGAGCGATCAAAAAACAAAGGCCGCATGGTTGCCCGGACAGGGTCACAAGAGGGCAAGGACGCTGTCACGATCTACGATGTCCTCAAACGTTTTTCCACGGCCACCTATGTGAATGTCAAAATTCTCACGGGTCGCACACATCAAATCCGCGTGCACTTCCAAGCACTGGGCTACCCAATCGTGGGCGACAAACTCTACAAAGTGAAGCGCATGAAGTTCCGCGAGATTCCCCTCCCCCGCCTCTTCCTCCACTCACACAAACTCACCATTGAGCTCATGAGCGGAGAAGAAAAATCATTTGTCGTTCCCCTCCCTGAGGAGCTCGAAGAAATTCTCAAAAAACTGAGTCGGGGCTAAAGCCCCTAAGAAGAATCCCTCTTCTCATCCACTCTTCTCAGCCGCTTTAGCGGCGTCATATGATTGGAAAACTCTACATCATCACCGGCCCATCGGGTGTCGGAAAGACAAGCGTGGCGATGGAACTTCTCAAGCGGCGTCCCACGCTCAAAAAAGTCGTCACCTGTACCACACGTAAAATTCGCGAGGGCGAGATCGACGGCGTGTCCTATCACTTCCTTAACCGCGAGAACTTCCAGCGTCTCATTGACCAAGGTGCGATGTTTGAATGGGACGAACATTATGACAACCTCTATGGTAGTCGACGCTCAGATGTGGAAGCTCTCATGGAGGCTGGAAATGACGTCTTGTTTGTGGTGGATGTGGCGGGTGCCAAAACAATAAAAGAAGCAAACCCCCACGCCATCCTCCTCTTCATCGAGGCTGAAAGTGTTGACCAACTCATGGAACGAATCGCCAGACGAGATAAAGGAACGACCGCAGGACTCGATGAACGGAAAGTGGCCATCCAACGAGAGATGGCTTTTACAAGCTACGCCGATCATCGAATTGTGAACCGGGAAAATGAGCTTGAGAAGACAATCGACCAGATCCAAACCCTCATGGATACTTGACGAAAAACGAGTGTAACGCTACTATCTGGCCACATTAGCAGCTGATCCATGACTCCTGATCCTTCACGGATGGAGTCCGCTAGACGGCGATGTAAGACACAAATATGTCAGACGAACAGAACCAGACACCCGAGGAAGCCGTCCTAGAGACGACTCCGGAGGTGACACAAGAGACCTCTGTTCTAGAGGCTCAACCAAGCAAGCTCGTGGGGATGAATGAACTCCAAGCCGGCCAGACCGTACGACTTCATGAACGCATTAAGGACGTGTCCCCAAAGGGTGAGGAACGCGAACGCATCCAGGTATTTGAGGGCATGATCCTCGCGCTGGGTGGCAAAGGCATCTCTCGCACCGTCACACTTCGTAAAGTGAGTGACGGCATCGGCGTCGAAAAGATCTACCCCATCAACTCGCCCGTCATCGCCAAGATCGAACTCATGAAGACGGCCAAAGTTCGCCAGGCCAAACTCGGCTTCCTCAAGGACCTGAAACTCGGCTTCAAGCGCGCGCTCAAAGAGACGTACACAGAACTGGGAATGGAAAAGAAAAAGAAGTAAATCAAAACACGGGTCGTAAGGCTCGTGTTTTTAAAACTGCGCTTTGAACAGACGAATGAGCTCGTTTAACTTCTTCTTTGAAAGAGAGGCGACAACTCGTCGAACAAGTGAAACATGGAGAGCCACGACCTTTTCAATTCTGATATACGACGTCAACGGAAGTTTCCCCATCGACAAATCGACTTCAGTGAATTTCACTCCTCCTCGAAACGATTTACTGGTAACGGCACAAACAATCACATCCTCCCCGCGACCAGGTTTTGAGACAACAACAGCAGGTCGTGTTTTCGTCGCTGTTAAATCGGTAAATGGAAACGGGACGAGGATCACATCCCCTTGCCGAAGCGGATGGACCTCTTTATTCATAAAATGTTTGATAGACATCGTCTTGTTTGTTGTCCCAAAACTCAAACGACTTAGAAGCAAGGTCGGAAAAGTTTGAAATCGCTTCGTCTACCTCTAGCTTCATTGGTTTAAGCGTAATCACTTTTCCTTTCATCTCAAACAAGAGTCGATCCGTTTTGATCAAGTTGCGAACATGACGTGGAATCGTCACCTGACCTTTTGGTGAAACTTTGAGAATGTTCATAGGTAAAACTTTTTTACATCTCTAGAATAGCGCAAAGCAATCGGACGGTCAAAAAGAAACACCCACCGTCGCTCAGAGCTATGGTGGGCAGGCTCGCCGACAGCACAGACTCATCGTGGGATGTCTCGTGCTGACCGCGGGGTCAGGGGGTGAAGATGTCGCGGAGCGCGTCGTCGAAATTGACGGGCTCCTCGGCCGGCGGCGCCGGCGCGAGCAGCGTTCCAGTCGGGGGCACCGGGCTGGCCTTCCTGGAACAGATCCATTGAGGCGGTGTGCTCCGCGGCGGGAGCGGCGAACGCGGACAAGGCCGCGAGAAGAAGAGCGAGCATGAGACCTCCTAGTCGTCGAAGATGGTGAGTCCGAGTGCGACACCGATGACGATGCCGGCTGGAAGGTTGTCCATCGCGATTCCGATGGCGACACCGATGGCGATGCCGATAGCCATGTTGACCTCCTGAAAGTTGTCCAACACGGATCCCTAAAGCCCGCTAAATCGCGGGCTTCAGAGGCTGTGTTTGATCAGCTGTTATTAAATTGATCGGACATCGTCCGTAGAAGACACATCATCTCCGGTCGCGTACTTCCAGAGATAGGTGCTGGTCACCTCGATGATCCCTTGGTTCCAGTCGGAACCGTAAATCTCATCGGCGACGGTCTCGGAGGTAATCCAGTGGAGCTTGTAATCGCTTCCGACCACATACACCTTGTTGGACACATCCGACTTCACGCGGATCCCTGCAGCGAGTTTAAGATCGCCTTTGTAGTCGTAGGTATTGAGATAGACATCGATCGTTGCCTGACTCACCTCAAGGGTATCATTCCATGAATCAAACCAGGTAAAGTACACTGTCTGATCAGGGATAAGCCACATAGCTCCGTCCGCCACAAGGTAGATCCCGTCAGAGGTGTAGGAGCTAAACGCTTCCACATTATTTCGAGCAAGGTCTAAGAGCGGTGAGAAGGTCACTTCATAGATATTGCCATCCTCACCCATCCAGTAGGCGTGTTCACGATCAGAGAGAACCACTGGCTCGTTGCCGTATCCGACGCTCAAGAGATGGCCGGTCGTGAGGTTCTGGTACCAGACGTTGGTGTCTGAATCGATTCCCACGCGGATATCCTCATAGGTGTCGGTCACGAGGAACGAAAGCGTCTCCCATTCGCGGGTCGAGAAGTGGTAGCCCACGTACTCGCCGTCGCTATTTTGGAAGTAGATCGCGTCCTCATCGAGATTAAACAACCCATCTGTGGCGACACCGAACTTGCTCACATCATCGACATCAGAAACGTAAAGACCATATTCCTCGTCAATGTAGGCCATACGATCATCGACAATTTGCACGACATCGGAAAGCTCGTCATACCAGGTAAAGTTTGCTCCACCCGCAATTCTGGGCGTTATGTCGACCTGAGGAACGTAGGTGTAAAGCTGGTAATTACGAAAGTATCGAATCGATCCGTCACTCACAAAGTGCGCACCGACGATTTTGCCCGGATCTTGGGTCCACGTATCTGGGATGGCTACCATTGAACGGGCTGTCTGATCGACGAGCCACAACTGTTCAAAGCCACCAGAGAACTGGAACTTCACAAGGGCAAGTCCGTCTTGGACATCTGCAATCTCCTGCCAAGGCGCGGTGAGGGTATACGTGAAGTCATCACGGCCGTAGGTTGAGTCGTAGTCGTAGAGGGAAAGTTCAGACTCAATCTGTCCTGAATCTTCATCGGTATGAATGGTCCCGAAGTACACGCGATCACCATCGGTGGCGAACGTCATGAAGTCGAGGTCATCTTCGTCCTGTTCAATATCCGTCAGCTTGGTTGAGGTGCCGGTGGTGGAGTCGTACTCATATACCGTTCCCCAAATCTCGCCGTCGTCAGACGGAACGAGGTAAATAAAACGTCCGTCCTGGGCCGTGTGCCAGAAGGCAGAAGAAACGCGTTCATCAACGTCTGCTATTTCAAACGCTTCCCCGTCCTGAAAGATGGTCATGTCGACCATGTCACAAGACTCTTCGTAGTCGCAAGACTCAGCCGACTCCGTGATAAAGACGGCGCCGTTAAAGTCATAGGGGCCTGTCACATCGCCAAGCGCAAGGCGCTCAACGCGGTAATAATCATAATCCCAAGCCGCACTTGCGACGGTGTTAGACCAGCTCCCTGAGTCAGCAAAAACTCGTGGGAGCAGTGGACTCACCAAAATCGCAACAGCCACAGCCAGGATGAGTGATTTCTTAAGCATAAGGGTTGAATAGTTTTTGCTAATTTAACGGAAAAAGATACCAGAAAGAAGGGGTTTTGTCAATAGAAAAGCCGCCTCAGTCCTCTGAAACGGCTTGCTTTTTACTATTTTAGATGACTTTTAAGGTACTGCCCGGTAATGCTCTTTTTGACCTTCACAATGTCTTTTGGCGTGCCCTCTGCGACCACATCTCCCCCCTTGATGCCCCCATCGGGTCCCATGTCGATCACCCAATCTGCCCCTTTCACGACATCAAGGTTATGCTCGATGATCACGACGGTATTGCCTTTATCGACAAGCTGGTGCAAAACGCCGAGCAACCGTTTGATGTCTTCAAAGTGAAGACCCGTCGTTGGCTCATCCAAGATATAGAGTGTACGGCCGGTCGCACGACGAGAAAGCTCCGTCGCAAGTTTCACCCGCTGCGCTTCTCCCCCGGAAAGCGTCGTCGCGCTCTGCCCCAAACGGAGGTACCCAAGACCAACCTCATGAAGCACGTTGAGCTTCTCAAAAATCGCGGACTGATCAGCAAAGAACCGACGCGCCTCCTCAACCGTCATATTGAGCACATCGGCAATATGTTTCTGTTTGTAGTGAATCTCCAGTGCCTCCTGGTTGTAGCGCGTTCCACGACACTCTAAACACTCGACATACACATCAGGCAAAAACTGCATCTCAATCCGACGCATGCCATCTCCTCCACAGGCCTCACAACGTCCTCCGCCTTTCACATTGAAACTAAACTTTCCTGCGTCAAACTTTCGCATCTTCGCTTCTGGAACCGCCGTGAACAAATCGCGGATGGCGGTGAAGACACCTGTGTAGGTCGCGGGGTTAGATCGCGGCGTGCGGCCGATCGGTGACTGATCAACCGCAACCACCTTGTCGATGTTCTCGATGCCATGGATCGTCTTGTGTTCACCTGGATAGACCTTCGCGCGATAAAACTTTCGGCTGAGTGCCTTGCCCAAGATGTCCAAAATCAGCGTTGACTTCCCGGAACCAGACACCCCAGTCACACACACAAGTTTTCCAAGCGGAATGTCCACGTCCACGTTCTTGAGATTAAACGCGGTTGCGCCTTGAATACGTATCTTCTTCCCATTCCCTTTGCGATACTTCTTTGGTAACGGAATTTTTTTCTTGCCCGTGAGGTATTGACCGGTGAGCGAGTCTTTATTCTTTTTGATCTGGGTCGGAGTCCCTTCGGCGACGATCTGACCGCCATACTCACCGGCTCCAGGACCCACATCAAACACGTAATCCGCCGCCTCGATCATGGCCTCGTCATGCTCGACGACGATCACAGAATTTCCAAAATCTTTCAGTGCTCGAATCGTTTCAATCAAATGATCGTTGTCCCGTGGGTGCAGTCCGATTGAAGGCTCGTCCAAAATGTAGATCACGCCTGAAAGCTGGCTTCCCAACTGGGTCGCCAGACGCACACGCTGGCTCTCCCCGCCGGAAAGGGTCATGGCCGAGCGATCCAGGGTAAGATACCCAAGACCAACCTGCATAAGCTGATCAATGCGGGCGCGCACTTCCTTTGCGACACGCTCGACGACAAGACGTTCTTCATCTGTAAGCCCTGCGGTGAGCGACCCTTTCTTGCTCGTGAGTGAATCGAATAATCCCTTTACATCCTCCACAGGCATGTTCACCATGTCTGAAATCGACTTATCCGCGATCGTAATCGCCAACACGGCGGGTTGAAGTCGTTTCCCGTGGCAACTCGGACAGATCATCCGACGCATGTACCCCTCAAGTTCTGCACGGACATACTCGGAATCGGTTTCACGATATTTCTGTTCAAGCTGGACGAGGATGCCAGGGAACGTGACTATCTCACCCTTGTAACTGTATTGGTCTTCACCGGTTCCATTCAGCAGAAGATCAAGTTTTGTCTTCGCGATTTTCCCGACCGGAATATCAATCGGAATTCGATGCTTCTTGGCAACAAGCTTGAGCACATCCATGTAACTTGTCTGGTTTCCGGCGATGCGCGTCCAAGGGCGTACCGCCCCTTCCTCAAACGTCAGTCGGCGATTTGGAATCACGAGGTCTGGTTCAAGCACAAGTTTCTCTCCCAAGCCCGTGCACTCTGTACACGCCCCAAATGGTGAGTTGAATGAAAACAACCGTGGCTCTGGTTTTGGAAGATTGAGATTACAGTTGGTGCACATGTAGCTCTGGGAGAGTGTCGCCTCATCACCGTTGTCGTCGTTCAGAAGCGTGACGAACCCGTTGCCATATTCAAGCGCCTTCTTTACCTGTGTCGTAATCTGCTCAGCGGAATACGTCTGGTCAGAGGCAAAGTTAAAAATAACGACATCAATGTCATGAGCCTTCTTTTTATCTTTGCGCATGGTGAGCGCTTCTTGCGTATCCATGGTCAGACCATCAAATCGCACACGAGTGAATCCCGCATTGAGCGCGGCTTGAAGCGCGGGTTTGTGTTCCCCCTTCAATGCCTGAACAACCGGAGCCAACAAAAGGATCTTGCTTTTTACGAGAGTCCTTTCAACATGCGAAACAATTTGTGGAACAGACTGTTCAGAAACAGAAGCTCCACATTGCGGACAATGTGGACGCCCAGCACGCGCAAATAAGACGCGCAAAAAATCATAAATCTCCGTCACCGTCCCCACGGTTGAACGCGGGTTGTGCGACGAAGATTTTTGATCAATCGCAATGGTGGGAGAAAGACCTAGGATCTCATCGACGTCAGGCTTATCCTGAAGTTCGAGAAATTGCCGCGCATACGAGGAAAGCGACTCCATGTAGCGACGCTGTCCTTCGGCGTAAATGGTGTCAAACGCAAGGGAAGATTTTCCAGACCCAGAAAGACCTGTGATCACAACGAGTTGATTCTTTGGAATGTCGACATTCAAGTTCTTGAGGTTGTGCACGCGAGCTCCACGCACGGAAATCTTGTTGGACATACGGTTGAGAAAAGAGAACAAATATGAAGCGTCTGAAAGGCTACCACAAAATAAAACACCGGGCAAGAGTTTGGCCCGGTGTCTCTATCTATAAACTCTCGCAATCATTTCCTGATAACACTTCAAATAAGGCTTCAAGTGAAAGTCCTAATCCCGTATTGAATGAGTTGCTACACGTCTTGCCTGTCTTGGCACCGACTCCACATGGATCCTCTTCACAAACAGTCTTTAACGATTTGTCGCCAAAATTTACAGAACCATACATCCCCGCCTGTACCAAAACTTCGAGATCAACAGACGCACTATTGTTGCTTACCTTCGCCTTCGTATCATAGTCCTCACACTTCTGAATATTCTTACAGTCAATGATCAACATCGCACAAGCTCCGTCATTCCAAGTGTTGTAATTAGAGGAAAAATCGGCTGTGTTGAGATAGAGCGCTTTGGTCCAAAAACACTGTTGAATTTGTGGAGATTGTCCAACAAATGTTGTTCGTAATGAAAGAGAAGAACAAATAGATGAAGAAGGGGTAAAAAACTGATTTCCACTTATTATTTCCTTACATCCTACACATTGACCTCCTGCCAGGGACGTAAAACACTTTTGCCCTTCGGTGGCACAGTAATCAAATGTACACGTCATATCATCCACAACGGTATTTCCATCTGGATCCTTGGTGACATCTGCCACAGACCCACAATTTTCTTCATTTGTTTCGTTCGCGACCGTGTATCCCTTTCCTGGATCTCCTCCTGCCGAATAGGGAGAATCATAAGGTGCTCCATTCTTCACTAAGTACGGGCTTGTTCCCCATACGCCTTTCAAATACCCGCAACTCCCCTCCCCCACAAGAGACACTGGCTTAATCAGAGGAAATGCTGGAACTTGAAGTTTCAAAAGCTGAGGATTTACTGTCAATAAAATGAGGTAGGTCGACATTAAAAGAACAAGACCGATCAGTGCATTGGTTATTGTTTTTTTTGCCTTCCCTACCTGTTCTGCGCTTAGTCCTCCCAAGGCCCACCGCAAACCAGCGACCATAAGAAACACAATCGCAATGGTCGTGGACGCTCCCAACATCCACTTGTATGCAGACGAGACGTACTCACCCAGATCCCCAGTGACGCTGAGCCCACCGATTGAAACTTGAAGGGTCGTTTCTTTACGAATGCTAGGATCAGGATAGCAATAAAACATTCCCTGTTTACATTCACCTGGTTGAGTCTGTGTGCCAGATCCGTTTGCGGTGGGAATCCCCCCCTGAGAAGTACACTCATCAGGCGTAAAGCACATCACGTTGTACTGTGGCTTTTGGTTTGGTTTGAACGCACATGTGGCTACGGAGTAGCCTTTATCTGCACAAAGTTCTTGGCATGCAGACGAAGTAACTTTCGTGCTCTCATCTGGATATTTTGTAGCCCCCGTCCCTTCAATATTGCAGTAGCACTCGCATGTGTCTTCTGCGTCTGCAAGCGAAACAAAACCAAACAATCCGAACATGGATACTCCGACAAGAAAGACGGACAGGTATCGGTGTGTAAACATACTATTCTTCTTCTCGATTCAACACGGATTGAATGACCGCATCGAGAATATCTTTCGGAATGGCTCCAGCGATACGGTTGCCGTTTATAAAAAAGGTGGGGGTGCCGCGTACACCTGCTTCCACGCCGGCTTGATAATCCTCAATGACCTCGTCTGCATAGCGACCGGAATCCAAACATGTTTCAAACTGATAGGCATTCATGTTGAGCTCCGCTGCAAACTCAACAAGTCGATCTTGTGTGAGATCGTTTTGATTTTGATAGAGTTTATCGTGATACTCCCAAAATTTTCCCTGATCCTGAGCACACTCCCCGGCTTCCGCGGCCTTTTGCGCAATGGGGTGAATATCCGAGAGAGGAAAATCGCGATAGATGAATCGGACATCCTCTGGGTATTGAAGCGCGAGTTCGCGAATAACGAAACTCGATTCTCGGGAATAGGGGCATCCAAAATCCGCAAACTCGACAATCGTCACCGCAGCCGTACGCGACCCCAGACTTGGATCATAGACGGTCGCCAGATCAAACGTCCCGTCTTCAATGGGTTGACCCGCCAAGGCCGCACTTACGGAATACGCCGAGGTGAACGAAAGAGAGGAGGGATCAAGTTCACCGGAGCGGATAAGTTTCGTGTAGTACACCACGCGCACAACAAATATCCCCAATACAACCAACACGGCCAATGTCCCAATGGTCGCTATCACTCCCCGTCGACGATGCACTTGTGCCTCTGCCTCCATAGCGTGTATGCAACAAAAAGTATATCATGGAATTGACCGGAATGATGCTATCTGATAGCCTTTCGATGAACCTTATCGTCCGTATGAATGTTGAATTGATTCTCAATATCTCCCAAATCATCCTTGCCGTCCTGCTCGTCGCCGCCATCTTACTGCAAGCGCGTGGAACCGGACTTGGCGCAGCCTTCGGCGGGGGAGGAAATGTCTATCGAACCAAACGGGGAGCAGAAAAAAAACTTTTCCAGCTCACCATTGTTCTCTCCATCCTTTTCTTTGGTGTGGCTCTCACAAATGCTCTTGTTTAATTTCAAACGTAAGTCGGGTGATATCAAACCCAAAGCCCATGACCTGACCATGCGCCAGGTCTTTGCGGTTCGCAAGATGAAAGGACTCCCCTCATGGAAACAGTGGAGTCAACTCCCCGAGGTTCTCACTCAAACGGAACGACGAACCGTCGCTGTATCCTGTGCGGTTATCGCCCTCTCCCTCATCGTGTGGGGATCGCTCTACGTTGTCGGTCATCGAGTGGAAATCCCCGCGATCGGCGGAGACTACACGGAAGGACTTGTCGGAGAACCGCAGTTCATCAATCCCCTGTACGCCATTCAAAGTGACGTCGACCAAGACCTCGCCAGTCTCATCTACTCCGGACTTATGCGCTGGGATGCACAGGAAGGATTTGTTCCTGACCTCGCTGAGTCCTTAACCATCAATGAAGATGGCACGATCTACACTCTCAAAATTCGCGATGGAGCGAAGTTTCATAATGGGGAAGACGTGCGGGCACGCGATGTCGTGTTCACCATAAACGCCATCCAAAACGCCAGCTACCGAAGCCCACTGGCTGATCAGTTCTCCCATCTGACGGTCGTGCAGGAAGACGATACAACCGTTTCGTTTATTCTTGAGAAAGCTTCTGCCCCGTTTGTGCAATACCTCACCGTCGGAATCTTGCCTGCAAGTCTCTGGGCGGAAATCCTTCCGCAGAACGCACCGCTCGCGGCCCTCAATCTCCAACCTATTGGTTCTGGTTCATACAAATTCGCCGAATTCACAAAAGATAAAAAGGGGGCAATCCGCAGTTATACCCTTTCACGCAATGATAATTACTACGCAGACGCTCCTTATATCCAGACTCTGACGTTTAAGTTCTACTCAGACGCAATAGCTCTCACTGAAGCTCTGACCAATAAAAACGTCGAGGGAGCAAGCATGGTCGAATTCGACACACGAGAAGAAATCGCTTCAAACAGAAATGTCGAACTTCTTGAACCAAGATTGCCACGGGAGACTGTTCTCTATTTCAATCAAAATCTCAGTGAACCTCTCAAGGATCTTGTTGTTCGACAAACAATCCAAAAAGCCGTCGATAAATCATCCCTCGTGACAACCTTCTATGGAGATTCGGCTCAGGTCATTCACGCGCCCATTCTGCCTGGCATGATCGGATACGATGAAACGCTCGTGGATACGTACGACCCCTCAGCCGCAAACACCCTTCTCACGGAAGCTGGCTATGCCGTTTCAGAAGAAACAGGGATGCGTTTACTCAAATCCTCCCTCCAATCAGAAGAAGAGCCTGGAAAAACCCTGCACTTCACTTTGACAAGTCCTGACTCAACCGACCTGCGTCTCGTCGCGGAAAAAATCAAAAACGATCTAAGTGTCATCGGCATTGAACTGACCTTAAACTTCGTTTCGTCTGACCTCATCACCACGGACGTCATCGCCCCTCGCAACTTCGAACTTCTCCTGGCGCCCATCATGCTTGAGGCTGACCCTGATCCCTACCCATTCTGGCATTCCTCTCAATCAAAAGGAGCAGGACTGAATCTTACCGGGTATAGTAACTCGGAAATTGATACGCTCCTGGAAGAAGCACGGACCATCACAGACGCAACGGTGCGCGCACAAAAATACAAACAATTTCAACAGCTTCTTGCCAAAGATGTCCCAGCCGTGTATCTCTATCAGTCAACCTACGGCTACGCCCTTCCCAAGAAGGTGCAGCACCCAGGAATTACAAGTATCATCATCCCCTCTGATCGGTTCTCGGACATCACAAGCTGGTACATCAAAACAAAAAAGGCTCTTCGATAAATATCCAAAATTGTTCAAAATCGATGAGACGCGAAGGGTTGGAGGCGAGCGACGACCGAGACGTACAAAGATGTACGTTGAGAGAGTTGCGAGCCGAAACCCGAGCAGATCGCGATGTTGAACAATTTGGGCGAGTGGCGGAACTGGTATACGCGTACGTCTCAGAAGCGTATGGGGAAACCCTTGGGAGTTCGAGTCTCCCCTCGCCCACCAATGTGATTTTTTGCCAAAGAGATGAGCCTGCGCTCGTCTCTTCCCAAAAGATCACTTCGTTTCCCTGCCCTTTCACAACTGAATATTCTCCATTCCCTACTCGTATTCCCTTCATTCCCTAAATTCCCTTTATCTTTCTATTTTATGGTTCAACAAAACTCACCCCGTAAACCAGGCGGTCCGCCAGGGAAACCCCAGCACAATCGCGGCGCCAAACCTAAATTCAAAGGACGTGTGTTCCGATCAAATCGACCAGGACCCCGACCTGATCCAAGAGAACAGGTACAGACAAAAGTCATCCATGCGCCCTCAGGCGACAAACTTCGCATCATGGTCCTTGGGGGCTGTGAAGAAGTCGGTCGCAACTGCACGCTGATTGAGTACAAAAACGACATCGTCCTTGTCGACATGGGTCTCCAATTCCCTGAAGAGGACATGCCGGGCGTGGACTACATCATTCCCAACATGAGCTATCTCAAGGGGAAGGAAAAAAACATCCGCGGCGTGATCATCACCCACGGTCACTACGACCACATCGGCGCCATCCCTCATACCGTACCCAATATCGGGAACCCGCCGATCTATGCCCTTCCTATGTCGGCGGCCATCATCAAGCGCCGACAGGAGGACTTTCACACGCGCCAACTCAACGTGAAGATCACGAAAGTGAGCGACGTACTGCGCTTGGGAAACCTCACCGTCTCCTTCTTCCACATCAATCACTCTATCCCTGACGCGGTAGGCATTGTCATCGATACACCGGCCGGACGTGTGTGCCACACCGGTGACTGGAAGTTCGACTTCCACCCAGAAGGCACCGAACACGCGGACTTCCAACAGATTGCCGCCCTTGGAAAAGAAGGCGTGCTTGTCCTCATGGGCGACTCCACCAACGCCAATCACGAAGGCCACCAGATCTCCGAGAAAGTCATCGGCGAAGAACTCACGACCATTATCGAAAAAGCTCCAGGCCGCGTGATCGTAGGGACATTCGCTTCGCTTCTTGCCCGCGTCAAACAGATTATCGAAGCCTCCGAGAAACTCGGCAAGAAAGTCGCGATAGACGGCTATTCGATGAAGACCAACGTCGAGATCGCCAAGCACATGGGCTTCATCAAGTGCAATCAGTCGACCCTCATCAAGCCCGAACAGATGGACGGGTACCCAGATAATAAAATCGTCCTGATTTGTACCGGCGCCCAGGGCGAGAAAAACGCGGCGCTCAACCGCATCGCCAACAATGAGCACCGAAGCGTGCGCGTGGGTGAATCAGACACGGTGATCTTTTCCTCGTCTGTTATCCCGGGAAACGAAGGTTCGGTTCAACGCCTCATGGACACCCTCTACCGCAAAGGCGCCAACGTCATCAACTACAAAATGATGGACGTGCACGCGGGTGGTCACGCCAAGAAAGAGGACATCAAACTCATGCTGGCGCTGTTCAAACCAAAATTCTACGTGCCTATTGAAGGCAACCATTTCCTTCTGCGCGAGAACGCCAAGGTGGCGTACTCCATGGGCTGGAACAAAGACAATGTCTTCATCGTCGACAATGGACAAGTCATGGAGTTCTGGAAAGATGGCGGCATGCTCACCAAGGAAAAAATCGTGACGGACTATGTGTTCGTGGATGGACTGGGTGTGGGCGATGTGTCCCAAGTCGTTTTGCGTGACCGACAGGTCTTAGCCGAAGACGGCATGGTCATCGTCATTGCCCAGATCGAAAAGAAGACAGGCAAAATGGTCGGCTACCCAGACATCATCAGTCGTGGTTTCATCTTCATGAAGGAACATCAAGAACTCATTAAGCAGACGCGTGACCAGGTAAAAAAGGCCATCGACGACAATGATCCAAAGTCGGCCGCCGATCCCAAGTACACCCGCGACCGCATCCGCGACGAAATCGGCAAATTCCTCTTTCAAAAAACGGAACGAAGACCTATGATTCTTCCGGTGATTATCGAAGTGTAAAAACAAAGACCGTCTTTTGAGAGGCGGCCTTTAATATTCCTACATCTACTCGTACACGCAGTGGTTACCAATGGCATGCAACACCGCGGTCGATTTTCCTTCAAACGTCCATAGCACCCGGTGGCGATAATCAATGCTAAACGCCCAGTACTCCCGCAATGCACCTTCAAGTTTGTGCGTTTTGAGAGATGGATCAAAAGGATCCTTCTTAAAAAGAGAAAGCCGTTCTTCAACGAGTTTCCGTATGGACACAGGCAATCGCTTGGCATCACGCTTAAAGTGCGGGGTGTACAACACTTCCATATCCTCTCTACTTCCAAAGATCCTTCATTCGGATGAGCTTTTTTGCCTTTCCTGCTGTGTATTCATTACGACTTTCTTGGAGTTCCAAGGCGAGATTACCAGCCAGCCACTCGCGAACAAGGTGTCGAAAAAACTCACTCTTAGAAGCAAAATGCAGATCCTTTATCCCTCGTTCAACCTCTTTGGTTAGAGCTTGTGGAAGGGAAATATTCACGATAGTTCGCATAGATGTATGTGTAACATTTTTTGTTACAATAGCATTTACCGAGCCTGCGGTCAAAAAATCTTGTAAAAAAAGCCTCAGGTTCTCCAGACCCGAGGCAGAAAAAAGTTGAACCTCACTTCCGGCGAACGCGCAGGGCACCGCAGCCCGGGCTGGCAACGCCAGAGCTCCCGTAGAGGTAGAGCCTCACCTGACCGTCCCACACCCTGAGGCACGCGCAGTTCACGCGCCTGGAGTGGCGCACCGTTCCGGGAAGGTCGATGATGTGCTCGCCCTCCTTCACGATGTCCGTGTGGTTGGCGAAGGCGAAGACGCCTTCCATGGCCGTGCCGGTCTGGATGTCTCCCGTGAGCTCGTCACGACAGTTGTCGGGACGACGGT
>JACQSF010000005.1 GCA_016206085.1 Candidatus Uhrbacteria bacterium | reverse complement strand
GATCCACGACACCCTCAACCCACTGGTCTTAAAACGACGAATTGATACACTAGTTACAACAATTTTGAAAATGAATTCGCACCACGAGTAACCGATTCCTCCCTACTCATTACGGTAACCGTTTTTAATGGCCTAGAGCGGCCGGCCGACCGTCAACACACCATCAAGAACTTTGTAGATGGTATACTAATGTTGTTATGTGTTTTTCTGCCACAGCGAGCTTTGCGGCAAGTGCCGTACTTGGGGCGACCGGAGCGGCGACCCTTTCACAGGTAAAAGACAAGCGAGAGTATTTTCTCGCAAGCGTTCCGATTCTTTTTGCTGTTCAACAGTTCATTGAAGGAGTGGTATGGCTCACGCTTGGTCAAGGTCTTCTCACCGAGAGTCTTGCGTATGGATTTTTATTCTTTGCGTTTATTCTTTGGCCGGTTTATATTCCACTCGCCGTGTGGATTCATGAACGAAACCCCAAACGTAAGTGCATGCTTCGCTCTCTTCTGCTTTTTGGTTCGATCGGATCATTCTATCTCCTGGTTGTACTCTTTACGCAGTCGTTGGATGTGGAAGTGATTCACAACAGTATTTCTTATCGGATTAGTGCCCCGTTTGAGACCGCTGGAATCATCCTCTATATCAGTGTCACGGTCGGTGCGTTGTTCATGTCATCTAGTCGATTCATTCAATGGTTTGGGGCAGCTACGTTACTTTCCGCTTCCGTCGCTTGGTTTTTTTATGAAGAAGCATTTACGAGTGTCTGGTGTTTTTTTGCCGCGGCGCTCAGTCTGTGTATCACTCTGTATCTTTACCCAAGCCGAAACGGTTGAACGATTCACGATTTTCGTATGATTGAATCCCTCTTCATTTCCATTTTTGCCCTGGGTGGGCTTCTCCTGGCTCTGTATCTGTACAACAAAAAACAGACACACCAGCAACCATTTATCTGTCCGCTTCGTGGCAACTGTGCTGAAGTCATTCACAGCGAATTTTCAAAATTCCTCGGTGTGCCAGTTGAGCTGATCGGAATCACGTACTATGCCGGCCTACTGATTGGACACGGCCTGGTGGTTGCCTCACCAGTCCTGTTTGACTGGTTGGAACCCTCCCTCCTTCTTGCCTCAACCATCGCTTTCTTGTTTTCGTTGTACCTCACGTTCATTCAATTAGTTGTCCTCAAAAAGATCTGCACTTGGTGTTTGTTTTCCGCCGCCCTTTGTTTGAGTATCTTCCTGATTGCGATTGTCGGTGGGCGTGAGGTGGTTCTCCCAATTCTTTTGGAGTTTCGACCCATCATCCTTGTCCTGCATATCCTGTTTATGGCTCTTGGTTTGGGTGCCGCAACACTCACCGATATCTTCTTCTTGCGTTTCCTCAGGGATCTGCGTATCTCACAGGAGGAGTCTGACGTCTTTTCAACTCTTTCCCAGTTCATTTGGTTTGCGTTGTGTCTCATGGTGATTACTGGTTTTGCTCTCTATCTCCCTCAAGCCGTATCCTACAATGACAGTCCTAAATTTCTTGCCAAGATTATTGTGGTTAGTGTGATCATCGTCAACGGGGCATTTCTCAATCTCTCTATCGCTCCTAAGCTTGCGAAGATTACCTTTGCCCAACCACACAAGCATAAAGTAGGGGAGCTTGTACTGGCTCGACGTTTCGCGTTTGTTTTGGGACCAATCTCTATTGTCTCGTGGTACTCAGCTTTTATTTTGGGATCCCTTCCTGCGGGAACAGAGCTTTCGCTTATTTCCTTTTTGAAAATCTATGCGTTGATGCTTCTGATCGCAATTACGATTGGACAGTTTTTCGAGCATCGTTTGAGGAACAAGCAGTTTCCTTCCCCCTGGATCACCAATTAGTTTATGATTGATACATCCGCTCTCATTATTCCCGCCTTCATCGCCGGGATCCTGACGTTCCTTGCGCCTTGCACACTACCACTGGTCCCGGCCTATTTAGGATTTATCAGCGGCGCAAGCGCGAAAGACATGCGTGATCCAAGACTCGCCGCCGTTATTCGTCGTCGAGTGCTACTCAACGGCGTATTTTATGTTCTTGGATTCAGTCTGGTGTTTATCCTGCTTGGTCTTTTGTTTGGCATCGGGGGGGCAGCCCTTGTCATGTATCAACGTGTCTTGATAAAGATTGGTGGGGTTTTTATTCTATTTTTTGGCTTGTACTTGGTCGGGGTCTTTGATCGAATTTTGGTACTGCGAGCCGCTCTCTCTTCTGAACATCATTTCCGTTTGCTATATTCACTCAAACCAGGAACACCCTCAAGCTCATTCATCTTCGGTGCGACGTTCGCGTTTGGGTGGACACCGTGTGTGGGCCCCATCCTGGGTTCAATTTTGTTCCTTGCCTCTTCCACCGCAACTGCGTGGCAAGGGACTTTTCTCTTGAGTGTTTTTTCGCTTGGGTTGGCAATTCCATTTTTACTCATCGCCTGGGGGGTCGGTCATGCCACACAGACCATTCATCGACTTTCTGTCGTGCTCCCCTATGTTTCAACGATTGGGGGTATTCTCTTGATTACCCTAGGGATCCTATTGCTCACCGATCAACTTGGTCTTTGGCTCTCTTGGGCGTATCGATTGCTTGGTCTTTTTCAATATGAACGCCTCTTGGATTATCTCTAGATGTCCTGCTATACTGCCGGCGCTATGAAACAGCTTGCTTTTTTGGTTATGGCGATCCTTTTTACGGGGGCTGGATGTTGGGGGAACCCCTCCGCACAGGACGCACAAAGGGTCTCCACAATTGACCGAACCTCTATTTTGGCGGAAGCGCGAGAGAATGATCTCATAATGGATGAAGGAGAGATAGCGGCGATGGCTTCTGCCACACGTGAGGGGGATTCGTTTGGCCGCTCCCCTGGGGATCTCACCACCTATCTTGAGACGAATGTGAAAGACTGGCGGTCTGCCGCTCTTGCCGATGTCACGGGCGGTGAAGGATTTGGGATTGCCCAGGCAACGTTTGCGCAGGGGACATTCACGCTGATCGCTGAAATGGGAAATCTTCCAGAGCCCTCGTCTGAGTATTTTTATGAGGCCTGGCTTGTTCGTCGAGAGGGGGAGCTTGCGGTTTTTTCTCTGGGTCGTGCACAGAAAACACAGAAGGGATACACCATGGTCTATCTCACCAGTACTGACTTTTCTGATCACGATTTCTTTGTTCTTACGCTGGAGTTAGACGACGCAAACCCAGCTCCAGCCGAACATATCCTTGAAGGAACGTTGAAATAAAAACATCCCCGTCTGGGGATGTTTTTTAAGGAATATTCGTGACGTAGAACATGAGATTCTGACCATTGTCGAGTTGAACGACGGTTGGGTCTTTCACGTACAGCTCGTTCTCCGTTGGTTGTAGATGTGTCTGCTCGCTTGGGTACCAATCAAAGCCGTTCTTCGTCCACATGGATCCAATCGAACCGTCCGCGGCGTACAGGAAGAGATAAAATTTATTGTCGATCCAGATTCCGTTTGAGGGCATGGAAGGGACACCCGCATTGGGGAAACTGATCAGGTCGTAGACGGTGAAGGAGAGACCGTCAGTACTCGTGAGGTGCCACAGACGATTGATTCCTTCTCCCGACAGAGCATACATATGCCACGTGTCGCCTATTTTTATGGTTGTCGAGTCAATCGCGATGTCATCTGTTTGGGCGAAGATGGATCCCATGTACGCAAACGTGATTCCATCCGTGCCTTCGGCGTAATGGATTCCTTGCGGGTTCCCAGCCGTGAAGAAGAGACGGAAGGTGCCATCCTCAAGCAATACAATGTCAGGGTCTACGAGTCGATCGATCGATCCAGCATTTTCTAGATTTACGTACTTATATGTCCACGTTTGTCCTTGATCCTCTGAGATCGCCACCGCGCTGGTGTTGAGGTGATCACCGACGATCCATCCAGTGTAATAGAGATAGATGGTGTCGTTTTTTATCACCGCATCTGGGACATGAGCTTGATCAGCAATCCAGGTTCCGTTTTCTGTGTATGAGAGACCATCGTAGGAGATGGCGGTCATCACCCGGCGTTCATAGGGTCCCTCTTTGGAGGAGTCTTCTCCGGTTGGCGACGAAGCCTTCCCTTCAACCGGTTTAAAGTCGTCCGCTAACGATACGGTCGTGGGGGCGCAACCGAGACCTGCAAACAGCAGAAGAGAAAGAAAAATGAGTATTTTTTTCATAGGGTTTGGTTATACACAGCAGTCTATCAGAATTTGTTACACTACCTGTGTATGAAATGGCTGTGGAGTATTGGGATGATCCTCCTCTTTTTGTTTCCGTCGGTTACACGAGCGGAATCGATGGAGTTTTTGGATGTGACCGTAACCGGGGTTGAACGTTCGCTTGTCTGTCCAACTGATCTCACGTGTCAGTCACTTTTTTTGATTTCGGGAAAGAATTTTTTGAATAGCAACGGGAAGCCGGCTGTAAAGGTGGGACAAGAATGGGCGACAATCATTCGGGCGACCAACACACTGCTGATTGCTGTTGCGTCCGAGGCGGTGTACGAACATTCTCCTGTCGTCGCTGTTGATACGTCGTTTGAGCGACCGACGCTCATTTCACAGGATCAGACCCTTGTACAGATGTTCGAGGATTCCCTGGATGTGGCTCTTGAGAGCATCCAAGAGACGGACGCCGGAGGTCGCTATGTGACCGCTGGACCCAAGTATCGCTCGCCAGCTCGCGTATACTATCGAGATACGTATTGGTCGAGCGGACTCATTCTCATGATTGAACCCTACGTCATTCGCGACCAGATTTTACTCCTCGCGCGTGGGATCGAAGCCAATGGAAGCACACCTAGCGCGATTTCGGTTGAGCCCACGGGAACGAAACTTCCTTTGTGGGTGGATCACGTTGATTCTGGACCGTATTTTGTTATGCTTGTGCGCGACTATGTGGCATGGACCGCAGACACCTCCATTTTACTTGAACGTGTCAATGGACGAACGATATTTTCCGCGATGGAAGACGCCATGACGTGGCTCTCGATGAAGGATACAAATGGGAACATGTTACCTGAGAAAAAAGCCGATTCATTACAGGATTGGCTTGATTCCATCCCACGAGGAGGAGAAGTTTTTTCAAATGAAGTGTTGTATTACAAGGCTTTGCGCGATTTAGTTGAACTTTCCGAAGCGATCAAGGAACCCGCACACGCGAAGGCATTCCATCGTCAGTCTTTGTTGGTTCGCTTTCAGTTAAATCGGCTTTTTTGGAACGAAGAGGGAGGATACTACTATGAGCGATGTGAAAATCGTGTCTGTGAAGAACGTGTCACGAACGAGTCAGCCATGGCGATTCTGTATGACGTAGCGAGTGTCACACAACGTGATCGACTATTTGAAACGTTAAAGACGCTTGAAAGTGCAAGGAATGAGGATATCGCTCATGGTGATTGGGGAGTGCTCAACGCTTGGCCACTGTATGAGGGATTTACGCCGTATGATTATCAAAACGGAACGGACTGGCCGTTTCTTGATGGCATCAATGCAGGGGCACGACTGAAGTACGGGAACAAGGATTGGTACTACCCACTGACGCGCTGGTGGACGTTTAACGAGGAACAGGGTTCTGGTCGCGTGCTTCCCGAACACGTCTCGCCCGTTGATCTTGATGGTGGTGACCAACAAGCCTGGTCCGTTCATCCAATTGTCAGCTTTATCCGATACGGACTTGGTCTGGATCCAGATCTTGATGGCCATTATACAACCAAACATGTTCCAAACGAGGACATAAAACTTGAGGGGATTCTGTTGCGTGGTCAACGGATTTCGGTTGAAGTAACAGGATCATAACAGAACGAACGTCTTGAGACGTTCGTTCTGTTTTGCTAAGACGTTTGGCCTTGGCTTTGCGGCTGTTGGCGAGTTGCACCTTGCGTGCCGCTTTCCACGCCGTCATGATTTGTTTGCGTTTACCAGGCATACATTGAAATAAGTTTTCAGCTGTGAGTATATCGTGATTCCATCTTCACGTCAATTCTTGTACAATAGTGACGCTATGGATAGTACGCTCTTGCTTGACCTCATTCATCCTGGACAGATGCTTTTTGGTCTCACTGTTTTGTTGTTTGGTTCGGCGTTTACGTTAAGTCTTCTGGTTGGATCCAAGACCCATGTTGTCCAACCACTCATCGGTGTCTTGTTTGTTATTTTGTTTCTCTTGCTTGGGACGGTTGCGATCGAATTCAGCGCGGCAGCGACGCCTTCCTACACGTTTGGAGACTTTGCTTCCTTGTCTGAGGCTCTTTCAACGCATCGTTGGCTTCTCTTTCAATTACCTCTCGTTCTCACAACAACAGCTCTTCTTATCTTGTTTGTGTATCGTGAGAAAATTGCCTCTCCTCACGCCAGGATGTATCGCACGGTAGTCCTTCTCTCCATCGCGATCAGCTTTGCGGGTCTCATGGCAATTCTTATTGAATCGATGATTTAGTATGATGAGCTTGTTCAAACAACGGATCCACGAGTCTTTTGCCCTCGCTGCCATCCTCGCTGCTTCGTCGGCTCTTCACGCAGCATGGATTGACAATCTTCTCATTTTCAAATCGGATACGATTGCACAATGGGTGACGCTCAATCCAGACATAGGACCTATCTCAGGATTGTATGTGGATGTGCTTGGAGCCTACTTTACGACGTTGTTGATTGCCACGGCCTTTTGGCGAGGTCGTGACGTTTCGCATTGGCGTGACCGTGTGTTTTGGTTTTTTCTTGTGTCTATCATCTTTTTCTTGTTCATGACGCTTCCATTTGTGTACGGCTTTGCCGTGAATGAACCTTTTGGGTAGACTAGGCTTCATAACAGTCTAGTTTTTTTGTGTATGGTAATTTCCGCACGAAAGGGAGATCTGACTCAACAATCTTGCGAGATGCTCGTGGTTAACATTTTTTTTGGTGCGAAAGGATTAAGAGGTGCTACGGGCACGGTCAATGGAGCCCTGCGAGGGGACCTGGAGAAGTTCATGAAAGAAGATTCATTCAAGGCAAAGCTCGGGGCGACGTTTTTGATGCGCACGAATGGGAAGATTCCCGCGAAACGCGTTTTGGTTGTCGGACTCGGAAAGAAAGAGGAGTTTGATTTGGAGGCGGTTCGACAAGCAGCGGCGGCGAGTCTGAATGTCGCCAAGGGGCTTGGGGTGAAATCGGTTGTTTCGATTCTTCATGGAGCTGAGGCTGGTGGATTGAAAGCGAGCGAATGTGCCCAGGCGATGGTTGAAGGAGTTCGTCTCGCTCAGTACAACTTTGACAAGTATCGTTCTTCAAAAAAAGAAAAAAGCGAGGTTCAACGTTTCGATATTGTTTCTCATCAAGGACAAGACGTCCGACAAGCGACGTTGGGAGTCCTATTGGGTGAACGCATGGCTCGTGGCACTCTGTTTGCGCGTGATCTTGTGAACACGCCGGCACAGGACATGTATCCAGAGAAACTCGTTGAGACGGCAAAGCAGATCGTGAAGGGAAAGGGATCACTTCGTATTCGAGTGCATGATCGTTTTACGCTCACACGTATGGGAGCAGGTGGTCTCTTGGGTGTTGCCAAGGGTTCAGATCATCCGCCCTATCTTGTGCACATGGTGTACAAACCAAAGAAAGCAACAAAAAAACGCGTCGCCATTGTTGGAAAGGCCGTCACGTTTGATTCAGGTGGTCTCTCGCTCAAACCTGCTGACAGCATGATGACGATGAAGTGTGATATGGCTGGAGCGGCTGCCGTGCTTGGGGTGTTTTCTGTGATCGCAGATATGGCGCCTGCATGCGAAGTACACGGAATTTTTGGGGCAGTCGAAAATATGCCCAGCGGCAAAGCGATCCGTCCTGGTGATGTTCTTACCGTCATGAATAAGAAGACGATAGAAGTTTTGAATACCGATGCGGAGGGTCGGCTTACTTTGGCGGATACATTGACGTATGCAAACAAACAAAAGCCACAAGCGATTATTGATCTCGCCACACTGACAGGGGCGTGCATGGTGGCGCTGGGCGAGGAGATCACGGGTCTGATGTCTAACAACGACGAGCTCTCATCAAAACTGCTTGAGGCATCAGCGTCGGTAGGAGAAAAAATGTGGCGCTTGCCGCTGGAGAAAAATTATCGGAAACTTCTCAAGAGTGAAGTCGCGGATATGCAGAATATCGGAGCACGTTGGGGAGGAGCACTGACTGCCGGTTTATTCCTTGAAGAGTTCGTCGATAAAACGCCATGGGCGCACTTGGATATCGCTGGGCCCGCCTATGCCGAGCGCGAGATTGATCCTTACACAAGAAAAGGAGCAACGGGACATGGCGTGCGAACATTGTTGAGTTATCTAAAGAGTCTCTAGACTATGTACCAGATAGATACCAACTTTCGAAAGCTTGTTCTGGTTTGCACCAATGAGCGTCACGACGGCCGTGAGTGTTGTGCAGACAAGGGCTCGGCTGAACTCCACCAGAAAATTAAGTTTGCGGTGGCAGCGGCGGATCCGAAGATTCGTGTGTCCAAATCTGGATGCCTGGATCGTTGCTCAACCGGTCCCACGGTGGTGATCATGCCTGATAATATCTGGCTCGGTCGCGTTCAGGAACAAGATATTCCCGAGCTCGTAAAACTCATAACCTCCTAGTTATGTCCGTGACTATCTACTCCACTCCAACCTGTCCTTTTTGCAAACAGACGAAAGCGTACCTCAAAGAGCACAACATGGAGTTCACTGACATTGATGTCATGTCCAATCAGGAAAAGGCCTCGGAGATGATTCACAAGTCTGGACAAATGGGCGTGCCCGTCATCGACATCGACGGCGAGATCGTCGTTGGGTTTGACCAGAAGAAACTCGCGGAGCTTCTCAAGATTCAATAAAAAAATCGGGCCGATGCCCGATTTTTGTTTATGCCTTACCGAGAGTTTTGTCGCCTTCTGTCCAACCAACTGGGCAAAGTTCGCCCGTTTGGAGGGCTTTGAGCACGCGCAGAGTTTCGTCGACGGAGCGGCCGACGCCTAGGTCGTGGTAGAGCGCATAGCGCAGGATGCCTTCTGGGTCGATGATGAACGTACCGCGAAGGGCGATGCCTTGCTCGGGCAGGAGCACGCCGTAGTCCCAGCTCATGTCACGTGTGATGTCGGAGAAGAGCGGGAAATTGAGGTCACCCAGTTCCTTGAGCCAAGTTTTGTGCGAATGGACGGAGTCAGTCGAACCTCCAAGAACCTCCGCCCCAAGCGCTTTGAATTCGTTGTAGCGTTTTGAGAAACCAGTGATTTCCGTTGGACACACAAAGGTGAAGTCGAGCGGATAGAAGAAGAGCACAAGCCACGTGCCTTTGTAGTCCTCAAGCGTTGTACGAGAGAACTCTCCGCCTTTTACTACCGTCTCCACATCAAACTTGGGAGCGGGCTTGCTTACGTGTGCCATTTGAGGCGCGTGCATGTTTTCGATGAATTCGTCCATAGTGAGTGGGGTTATGAGAAGTAAATGATCCGTGGGTATGGTAACGTATTACACGAGTCAGTCAATCCAAATCGTTGCTATGTCTCGAAACACGTGGATGTTTCTCTCTATCTTTGTTCTCGTCGTGGGAGCGATCTTTTGGTACCAGTATCGATATTATCGTACGCCTGTCTTGATTGAGTCCAGTGAGATCTACCAGATCGTTCTGGGTACCGCGCATAAAGATGACATTCCAGCCATTGATGCACCTGAATATGAGTCTGTTGCGAGTGCGGACATGTATCTCAATGACGCCGGCTATGGCATGGTCGTAGAGGTTGGGAGTCGCACACGATTCTATCCGTTTCAAATTCTCGTCTGGCATGAGGTCGTCAACGAAACACTTAATGGTCGTGATCTCCTCGTGACGTTTGATCCACTCACATACACGGCGGCTGTCTACGATCGAACAGATACATTTGGTGTCTCAGGGAAACTATGGAACAGCAACACGCTCTTGTACGATCGAACAACAGAGTCACTCTGGAGTCAATTACGTGGGGAGGTCATTGAAGGGGAACTCACGGAAACGAAACTGACGCGGTATCCCTCACAGGTCACGACCTGGGCGATGTTTAAGTCTGAGTATTCCTTTGGACAGGTCCTTTCTCGCGAAACAGGATTTGATCGAGACTACACGCAGGATCCCTATGAGGGGTACTACGAGACCACCGCGATTTGGTTTCCGCTTGATCATGATGATGCACGACTTCCCCCCAAGTCTTTCGTCCTTGGTGTCGAACGTCAGGGAACGGCCGTTGCATTTCCCGTGGACAGCCTCGAGGAATTTGATACGATTCAATCGATCATCGAAGAAAGCGACGTTCTCGTTCCTTCCTACTGGTTCGCGTGGGCAGCCATGCATCCAGAGACGCAGATTTATTCACCTAACGAATAAGATATGGAGTTTCTCGTTGCGATCATCATCCTGTACGTCCTCACGACTATTCGTGTGATCTTTGAGTATCAACGTGGTGTCATTTTCTTGCTTGGAAGATACACGCACACCAAGGGACCTGGACTCAAGTTTGTTTTCTGGCCATTCCAGATCATGCGAAAAGTAGACGTGCGCGTGAAGGCGGTTGACGTTCCTGATCAGGAAGCCATTACTCGCGATAACATTTCCGCGCGCATTAACGCCGTCATCTATTATAAAGTGAAAGACGCCGCCAAGTCGTTCATTGAGGTCGAGAACTTTTACTACGCCGTGAGCCAGCTTGCGCAGACCACGATGCGTAATGTTGTGGGAGAAATGGATCTGGATCAATTGCTGAGCCAGCGTGAGGAGGCCTCAAAGAAGATTAAAGATATCGTCGATGTTTTGACAGACCCGTGGGGGATTCAAGTCGACAATGTAGAGTTGAAGGACATCACGCTCCCAGAGGAAATGAAACGCACGATGGCCAAGCAAGCCGAGGCCGAACGTGAGCGTCGAGCGGTGGTTATCAATTCCATGGGAGAAGTGGAGGCGGCAAAAAATCTCGCCGAGGCAGCAGGGATTCTTTCCGGCTCGAGCGGTGCGCTTCACTTGCGTACGCTCAACACCATCAATGACGTATCCTCCGATGCATCCAACACGATCATCTTCGCCGTTCCCCTCGAAATCCTCCGAGCGATCGATAGTTTGAAGAAGGGATAAGTATGGCCACGCTGTTTGTTGTTGCCACACCGATTGGGAACCTGAGTGATTTGAGCGAGCGGGCAAAGACCACGCTGGGTTTGGTTCAAACCGTCTTGTGCGAGGACACGCGTGTGACTGGGAAGTTGTTGCATCACTTTGGGATCAGGACACCGATGATGTCCTATCATCAACACTCGGGCGACGACAAAACAAAAAAGATTCTCGACTTGCTTGAGCAAGGTCATGACCTCGCGCTCGTGACCGATGCCGGAACGCCAGGCATCAGCGATCCAGGTGGAAAGCTCGTCGAAGCGGTCGTCAACCGTTTCGAAAAGTCTGCCGACAAAATTTCGTACCTACGAGAAAATGTCGTCAGGCCTGTGCCCGGACCCTCAGCCGTGATTGCCGCATTGTCGATCGCGGGTGTGCCAGCCGATGAGTTTCTCTTTCTAGGGTTTCCGCCCAACAAGAAGGGACGACAGACGTATTTTGACCGGCTTGCATTGATCGAGTCGACGGCCGTTATCTACGAAAGCACACACCGCATCATCAAGTCGCTTGAGGAGATCAACAAGCGCACGCCATCTCGTCACCTTGTCGTCTGTCGTGAACTCACCAAACTCCACGAAACGATTTATCGAGGAACAGCCGCAGAAGTGACAGCAGCGCTTACATCCACTAGTATCAAAGGCGAATTTGTGATCGTGTTAGCTCCCCTATGAAGTATTACATCACCACGACCCTTCCGTACGTAAACGCGAAACCCCACATTGGGTTTGCGCTTGAGATTGTGCAGGCCGACGCATTGGCGCGATATCATCGGCTGCGCGGAGAGGAAGTTATTTTCAATACCGGTACAGATGAGCATGGGCAAAAAATTTACGAGAAGGCACTCGAGGAAGGGAAGGAGCCCAAGGCGTACGTCGATGAATATGCGGCGAAGTTTGATGCACTCAAGGATACGCTGAATCTTTCGTACACGAATTTCATTCAGACGAGTGATCCCAAGCATGAGGCGGCCGCGCAAGAATTTTGGAAACGCTGTGAGGCGCGAGGGGATATTTACAAAGCGCGTTACCAAGTGAAGTACTGCGTGGGCTGTGAGCTGGAGAAGACCGACTCCGAGCTCGTCGATAACCGATGTCCTGTGCATCCAAATCTCGAACTTCAGCTCGTCGATGAAGAGAATTACTTCTTCAAATTTTCAAACTACCAGCAGCCACTGCTAGACCTTTACGAGAAGCATCCCGACTTTGTCGTACCAGAGAATCGTCTGCGTGAGATTAAGACATTCGTGGAGGGCGGGCTGAAAGACTTTAGTATCTCGCGCATCGCATCCAAGATGCCCTGGGGCGTGCCGGTACCAGGCGATGAAATGCAGGTCATGTATGTTTGGTTTGATGCGCTCGTGAACTACATTTCAACCCTGGGCTGGCCCGATGAGAGTGGTGCGTTCAGGTTCTGGCCAGGTGTGCAAGTTGCGGGAAAAGATAACCTGCGCCAACAATCAGCGATGTGGCAGGCGATGTTGATGTCTGCAGGTGTTGCGCCAAGCAAGCAGATTTTCATTCATGGCTTTATCACCTCAGGCGGACAGAAGATGAGCAAGAGTCTTGGAAACGTGGTGGATCCGTTTGACGAAGTGAAAGAGTACGGGACGGACGCGCTGCGTTATTATCTCCTTCGAGAAATTCCCTCCCATGACGACGGCGATTTTTCGCGTGAGCGGATGGAGGAACGCTATGCCGAGCTTGCCAACCGTTTGGGGAATTTGGTGAGTCGCGTGGCGGCCATGAGTGTGAAGTATTTTGAGGGGAAGCTCGATGAAGTTGACATTGACTGGTCGGGTCGACAAAAAACGCTCGACGAGGCTATTGCTCAGTACGACTTCAAGGTTTACCTCGATGAAGTTTTTGCTGTAGTGGACGAGGCAAACGAGGAAGTCGACAAAAAAGAACCGTTTAAACTTGTGAAACAAGACGAAGCAGCGGCCAAGCAGGTATTGTCGATGATCTCACAGCAGATCCGTTGGATTGGTCGTGCACTCGCGCCGGTTCTTCCACAGACAAGTTCAGAAATCCTCCGTCGCTATGATAAAGTTATTCTCGTTGGAGAGTCCTTGTTCCCTCGACGCGATTTGACTGCTTCCTTCCCACCTTCCCCCCTTTCCACCTAACACCTTTTTTTGTGGGCTTCATTGACATCGTTCTCATGGTCATTGTCGGCGCATTCGTCTTTTTCGGTTTTTTTTTCGGGCTTGTTCATACACTGGGCTCGCTGCTGGGAACGATCGTTGGGACCTTGTTTGCTTCTCGACTTGTAGATCCGGCGTTTGAGACGTTTGGGTTTTTGTTTGGCGGCGGAACGATCTCGAGGATTATTGTTTTTATTTTGATCTTTTTTATTATCACGCGACTCCTAGGTATTGTTTTTTGGTTCGTTGGAAGAATTTTCAATGTGCTCGCATGGATTCCATTTGCGCGGTCCTTGGACAAATTTCTGGGCGGGTTGTTTGGATGTGTTGAAGGCGTGATCGTCGTTGGTGTTGTTTTGTTTTACGCGATGTTAGTTCTTCCTGATGATGCGCTGCGTACAACGTTGGAAACTTCTGTCGTTGCAGATTTTCTGTTGACCATTATGAGTGTGCTGCAGGTCTTTTTTCCTGAAGCAGCTCGTCAGTCCGTTGAATCAGCGACGAACTCGGCCGTGACAGTCATTTCAGAACCCGTACAGTGATATGCGCCTCATCGATTCACACTGTCATGTGCATTTTAATGCGTACCGAGAGGACATGGATGACGTGATCAAAAGAACCCTGGATCATGGGGTTTTTATGATTACCGTTGGAACGCAAAAAGATACGTCTGCGCATGGTCTGAAAGTCGCCGAACGTTACAAGGGGATGTGGGCGACGGTGGGGCTTCATCCTAACCACACCGTCGAACAGGAGTTTTGGGACAACGATGAACTTCCACCAGAAGAGCAGGCAACACCAAAGATCAAAACGCGCACGGAGAAGTTTGATATGGATTATTACCGCGAACTTGCAAAGCATCCGAAGTGTGTCGGCATCGGGGAGTTTGGACTGGATTATTATCGAATCCCCGAGAGCGCTGATCGCGCAGAAGTCATTCGTCGACAAGAAGAAACCGTGCGGGCGCAGTTTGATCTCGCGACAGAGACCAGCAAGCCTATCGTGATTCATTGCCGGGATGCCTATCCTCAGCAGGCGGTCATGATCCGCGAGGCGATCGGGGCAGGGAAGCTGGCACGACGAGGTGTTATTCATTGTTTTACCGGGACGCTGGAGGAGGCGCAGGCGTTTGTTGATTTGGGTTTTTACATCTCGTTCAGTGGCATCCTTACGTTTGCGAAAAACTTGCAGGAAGTTGCCAGGGCGCTGCCACTGGAGCGATTGCTTGTTGAAACAGATTCCCCGTATCTCACGCCAGCACCAGATCGCGGAAAACGAAATGAACCCTGGCGGGTCGAGTATGTCGCCAAAAAGCTGGCAGAGTTGAAAGGGGTGACGATCGACCAGGTCGCGAACCATACATATGAGAATACAAAGACGATCTTTCAGCTTGTGATCTAAATTGTCCGACCGGACAAAATTGATCGTAGGGAATCGACCAGCGATGGTCGATTTTTTGTAGGAAAGATTTATCATTTTGTGCCTAACCAATTTGTGGGCACGATCAATTATGTCCGATCGGACATAATTGATCGTTGGTTTCAGAGGTGAATCAACAGGCATAAAATTATTTGGCAACAGGTCTAATCTTGTCGAGACCTCTGCAAAAGTCGATGAGATTGCGGTGCACGGGCTGCCGAGCCCCACGAACCCTATGCAACATAGGGAGAGTGGGGTCGGCGGGCGCCCGTAAGCCGCAAGATCGCGACTTTTGCAGAGGTCTCTGTCGGAAAAGAAAAGCCGCTCGAGAGTAGGTACCACGAGGTGGTTCTGCTTCGAGCGGGCGTTGAGGCGTGGCCTCAGGGGGTCGTGGCGGGCGGCTGGTCGCCGGTGGCGGCCGCGGGAGCCTCGGGCGGCGTGGGCGGGGGCGCCATCTCGATCCCGGCCGAGGCGGCCAGGGCGAGCAGGAGCGTCTTGCGGGTCTCGACGAGAACCCAGCAGTCGCCGGCCCAGACCTCCAGCCCGAGCTCCTTGGCTACGGAACTGCTGACGATGGCTACCGCGAGGAGATCCTCGTCGATGCTGTCGTGCACCTGCCGGAGCAGCTCCGGGGTGGGCTCGACGGGGTGCTCCCTGGTGGAGCCAAGCGCGTCCGCGAGGGACAGGCCGTGGTTCTGCGCCCCACCGGGTCCCAGCAGGCGCACCAGGTCGTTGTAGGCCGTGGTGACCTGTTCCTCCACCCGCTGACGAATCATGGTGGACATGCCCCTGAGGGTCGAACGCGCCAGATCGACACTGCTGTCCGGTGGGATGAGCCCCCACGCGACGAGCTGATCCATGGGCGGTTTGCCCATTGCAGCGCGCAGGATGGCGACCCCGCTGCGGGGGTTGACCTCGTAGTAGCTGACCCGGAAGAGGGCCAGCACGTCCAGCCGCGTCTCCTCGATGTCGAGTTCGCGCAGGTTGATCTCGCCGAGCTGCCCGGGGAGACCCCAGACCCGCAGGACGACCGAGTTCCAGCCCTCCTCGATGAGGAAGATCTGCTCCGGAACGTCGGCCTCGCGGCCCTCGCCCTGGATGATGATGCTGCGGCTCCTGGGGTCCAGCGTCGCCGCCTTGCCCAGCAGCCGTTCCACGATCCAGAAGTCGGGCCTGTCGGGGTTGAAGTCCTCGGAACGCTTCCACATGGCCATCTGGCCCTGGGTTTCCGTGAGTCCTCCGGGCTGGAGCGTCAGGTACTGGACCGTTCGCAGGAGGCTGTTGGGGATGGCCTGGATGTGCTGCCAGGAGCTGCCGCCCTGAGACGCCATGCGCGCGACCACCGTGTTCCAGCGGTCGATGTTCTCGATCCTCGCGAGCCCCAGCGGGATCGCGCGGACGCGGTCCTTGGACTTCTTGGGATCCCTTGGGTCGAAGTCGCGGATGAAGATGGACAGCAGCGGGGCGCCGGGCAGGATCTCGCCCTGCTCGTCGATCGTGACGTAGGGCATGAGCCCACCGCGGCCGTCGCAGGTGATGAGCGGGACGACCTGCCGATCTTCGCGCGCGCCACCCTTGCCCGAAGGCATGTTGACCTCACAGGCGATTACGAAGTCCTTCACGGCGGCGAGGATGGTCTTGGGCTTGTCGCCCTCGAACACCGGGACACCGTCGCGCGTCGTCTTCTGCCGGATGGTCCAGCCGACGGTCTCGCGGCTGACGGCGAAGGGGGCGTGGGCGACGAAGGGAACGCCGGGGGACTTGGGATCCCACACGACGTGCTCTTCGATGATCTTGCGGCACTGCCCCAGGCTGGGCGGCTTGCCGCGGCCGCGCTTGAGGCTGTTGCGCAGCACGCGCGCGGCCAGGTCGAGCAGATCGTTGTAGATCCGCAGGAGCGCGGGGACGCGTTCCGGGAGGGCGAGGGCGGTTGAAGCGGAGGGAAGGCTCATGTCACGATCTCCGTGGGTTGACTGGACACTGGACGTCTACCAAAACGCCAGAGGATGAGATTAGCTGAAAGTGCTGCTCATGTCAAAGGAACCTGGCCGATTTGATAATAAGTAACACTTTTTATAGAAACTGAACAAAATTATGTCGATTTTGATTGACAGGGCAGGTTCAAACTGATAGGTTTGGCTGTTGTCTGATAACAGCAACTCATGGAGGACACATGGAAAAGAAAACCGCCTGGATTGCTTTGTTCTCTAAGGTAATCCAAAAGGGAGTGGATCTGGATGCGGCTGTGCAGGCACTCAAGGAGGTCGATCAGATCGACCCCGCAGACGCCGCTGGCCTTTCCAAGGATGTTATTGATTGGGCAGAGGAGTTTCTGCTCGATTCCACGGCCTTCATCGCCCAGAACGCAGGCGATTCCCGCGTCGGGAAATGGCAACAGCTTGCAGGAGCTGCATCCCCAGCAGCATCAACTGTGACACCGATTCGTTCTGTGGCTGTGTCACCTTCGAGTGTAACAGGAGTTTCTTCGTCCTCTCCATCGCCACTTGTGACTCAGGCATCCGCCTCAACATCGGCTCTCAAACTCTCTGCCCTACGCGGTGCAAAAGTTCAGGCTTCGACTCCCACACTCGTGAGCCTGAGCGTCTCCAGGACGGACGATGATCGCCCCCGCCGCGACAACAAGAAGACACGCAAGGAGGCAGGTCAGGCTAGTGTTGGAGATGAGACCCCGTCGACGCCTGACGCAGCTTCTGCTCCGGCCGTCGTCGATCCACCTCAATCTGTCCATGGTTTCGCACAGATCCAGGACACGACTCGAGCTACCGCTGAAATTCTCCGCGAGGAGGCAGCCGTTCGTGGTAAGGAGACACCAGCCAAACGCAAGAAGCGCCTGGCCGACGAGGCCGAGGAAAGGCAACGTCGATTTGATCAAGACGCAGCGGAGTGTGGTCGACGTCAGATCCAGCAGGAGGAAGCGTTCAAGCGTCGCCTCGCCATCCAGGGTGAGGCGGACGAACGCAAGCGTCTTGCTGATCTTCGACTGGGGGATGAGCAACGTCGCCATGATGAAGAAGCAGAGGAACGCAAGCTCAAGCGCAAACAGGAAGCGGACGAACGCAAGCGCCTTGCCGACGAAACCGCACGACTTGCTCTCAAGGACTCTGAGGTGCCCCAGGCTGCAGTGCCTTCCGTGGGGTTCATCGCTCGTCCTGATTTGACCGCTCGAGTAGTCCCTCCACAGGGACTGACGGTGACTCGCTCGACACGCTACCAGGGAATGCGGGCACGGATCGTTGCTCTGGTGGAATCCATGCGTTCGGGAGTGGACGAAAACCTCTGGGCGCTGAAAGTGGAGGTTCTCTTGATGGCGCGTTCAGAGGATCCTCAAATGGAACGTGAGGGGATTCACTTGGAGGGATTGATCCGAGCCCTCCAACAAGACGATGACCTTCGTCGTCCCGGATACTTCAGAGCCGTCTTTGAAACGGGTGGATCCTACGACGACTGAATGGCGCGAGACAAAACTCGCGTCTTTTTTAGTGCACACTTTGATTCTGGGGACACATTTTCGAGATTCTGTTGACCCTGGGAGATTTATCCGGTACACTCTTCACGCCTTTATTTATGAGTGACGCGAAGTATTACAGGCTTGCGGGACGCATCTTTGCTGACTTCAGCGGAACGATTGCCGTACCCGCCGTCTTGGCAGCACTCGCAGGCAAGTGGTTGGACGAACGCTATGGTACAGAACCTCAATTGCTGATTCTTCTGCTGGTTGTCGCCCTTGTCCTGACTGCTTACTGCGTTGTGCGCAAGGCAAAAATGTACAAAAACGCCTACGAGTCCCTGATGAACGAAGACAAGTAACGTATGGAATTGCTCATCCCACCAGCGGCAGCCGAACCCCTCTTCCACATTGGAAGTTTTCCAATTACCAATGCGATAATCAACGGCTGGATTGCCGTGTTTTTTTTCCTTATTGTTGCGTTTGTGGCAAATCGACGTCGGGGTCTTGTTCCTTTGGGTGTTCACAACCTCATTGAGGCCACAGTCGAGTTCATGCTTGGCGAAGTCCAAAAGGTCACGGGTGATCTTAAACGGGCGAAACAGTTTCTTCCCATTGTTGGTTCGATCTTTCTCTTTATTCTATTTTCCAACTGGCTTGGATTGTTGCCTGGAACAGGATCTATCGGTGTCTGGGGCTTGCACGAAGGACAGCTTGAGCTTATTCCGTTGTTGAGACCGGCCGCGAGTGATCTCAATCTCACACTCGCCATGGCTTTGTTTGTGGTCATAAGTTCACATATCGTTGGTTTGATCACATTGGGTCCCGTCTCTCATCTAAGCAAATTCGTAAACGTTCGAGGGATTTTTCGTTCAATCAATAAGGGTCCCATGGCTATTCTTGTGGCGTTCATTGAGTTCGCTGTTGGTCTGATCGAAATTATTTCCGAAATTGCCAAAGTCCTTTCCTTGTCGTTACGATTGTTTGGGAATATTTTTGCCGGAGAAGTTCTCTTGACCGTCATGCTTGGAATCTTTGCGTACGTTCTGCCGATCCCGTTTCTGTTTTTGGAAGTTTTGGTTGGAGCCATTCAAGCTACGGTGTTTGCGATGTTGACTCTTGCGTATCTGACGGTGGCGACACAAGATCATGGACACGAGGAAGGAGAACACCAGCCAGCTCACGCGTGAGTCGTTGAGTGATTGAGTAATTGAGTTATTGAGTGATTAAGCAACTCAATGACTCAATTACTAAACCACTAAACCACTAAACCACTTACTTAATTACTTACTTATGGATGCAGAAACACTCATTCCCCTTGCCAAAGCGATTGCCATTGGCGTGGGAGCTCTGGGCCCAGGTATCGGTGTGGGTCTTATTGGAGGCAAGGCCGTGGAAGCGATTGGGCGCAATCCCGAGGCAGCGGGCAAGGTGTTCGTTCCGATGCTCTTGTGTCTTGCGTTCGCAGAAGCGATTGCGATTTACGCGCTCGTGGTCTCCTTCACCCTTTAGTAGACAGTAGACGGTTTACGGTAGACGGGTATTTCTGTCCACCGTTTACAGTCTCCTGTTTACTTAAACTATGTCTTCAGAAGTTCAACAAGTCGCACAAGCGGCACAGGAAGTCGTCTCCTCCACGGAAGCCAGTGGTGGATTGGGAACGCTTGGAATTAACCTCAAGATTTTTCTTGCTCAGTTTCTTAATTTTGCGGTTGTGCTATTTGTGCTCTGGAAATGGGTCTACAAGCCGATCGTAAAACTCTTGGAAGAGCGTCAGGAAAAAATAGAGCGCAGCGTGAAGCAAGCAGATGACGTAGAAAAACGAGTCCGCGAGCTCGAGACTGAACACAAAGAGGTGATCGCTACGGCAAAGTCAGAAGCGACCAAGATTCTGGAGGAAGCCCGTAGCGCATCCGAGGATCGAAAGAAGGAACTGCTTGCGAAGGCGAAGGAGGAAGTAAAAGGAGTCGTCGCTCAAGGGAAAGTTCAACTTGAAGCACAGAAAGAGCAGATGATCCGCGACGCTCGTGAAGAGATCGCGGCGATTGCGGTTGAAGCGGCTCGCAAGATCCTTGAGGATGGAGTTGATGAAAAAAAGGCCACCAAACTGGCAGAGGCGGTTGTCGATGATATGAGTGGTAGCCGCAGGCTTTAGCCTGCGTTCTGTATATGAGACGAAATGAGAAACAACTTACTCGTGCCTTTGTTACCGCGCTTAGGGGGGCTACGATTCAACAGGTTGAGAGTGCGGCAGCACAATTGGTCGCCCTGCTCGCATCACGCAACGAAACTCACCGCGTGAAGGGTGTGATTGAAGCGATTGAGACCGTCTGGCGAGAAACCTATGGAGCCGCAACGGTGAAGATCGAAACGGCTCATCCGCTCACGGTCGCACTGCGAAAGAAACTGGAGGCATTGGCTCCGGGTGCGGAGATGAGAGAAAAAGTACGTCCAGAAATTATCGGGGGAGCGAAACTCCGCATTGACCAAACAATCATGGACGGTTCCATTGAAGGACATCTCGCCCACTTGAATCAGACTCTTAGAAACGCATAAATCGTATGACAACAAAAACGGATATTATTGAGGCGCTTAGGGGGGCGCTCCAAAACTTTCATACGGAAGCGAAACAAGAAGAAGTTGGAACTGTTTTATCTGTGGGAGATGGCACGGCACGTATGAGCGGGCTTTCAGGAGCCAAAGCTTCTGAGATGCTTGAGTTCCCGGGCGGCGTCTTTGGTGTGGCTCTTAACCTTGAAGAGGACGGTGTGGGAGCCGTTGTGCTGGGAGAAGCTTCTAAAATCAAAGAGGGAGATACGGTAAAGACAACGGGTCGTATTTTGTCCGTGCCTATTTCAGACGAGGTTCTTGGACGAGTGATCGATCCATTGGGAAACCCGGTGGACGGAAAAGGTAAGCTTGCGGCAAAAACGTTTTATCCAATCGAGAAAATTGCTCCAGGCGTGATGACACGTAAATCTGTAGGGGTTCCGCTTCAGACAGGCATCAAGGCTGTCGACTCGATGATTCCTATTGGGCGTGGTCAACGTGAACTTATCATTGGTGACCGACAAACCGGGAAGACCGCCATTGCCGTTGACACGATCATCAACCAAAAAGGTCAGAACGTGAAATGCATTTACGTGGCCATTGGACAAAAGGAATCCAAGATTGCAAAAATCGTTGCGCGGCTAGAAGAAACCGGAGCGATGGAGTACACGACCGTGGTCGTGGCTGGTGCTTCAGATCCGGCGGCGCTTTCGTATATCGCTCCGTTCACCGGTTGCACTATCGGAGAATACTTTATGGCAAAGGGCGAAGATGCGCTCGTCATTTATGACGATCTCTCAAAACAAGCCTGGGCGTATCGAGAAATTTCTCTGTTGCTTCGTCGACCTCCAGGCCGTGAAGCCTATCCAGGGGACGTGTTTTACTTGCACTCCCGTTTGCTCGAACGCGCCGCGCGACTCAACGAAGAGAACGGTGGGGGATCGTTGACGGCGCTCCCAATTATTGAAACGCAGGCTGGCGATGTGTCTGCGTATATCCCAACCAACGTCATTTCCATCACCGACGGACAGATCTATCTTGAAACGGACTTGTTCTACCGTGGTATTCGCCCAGCGCTCAACGTGGGACTTTCTGTTTCCCGAGTGGGATCAGCCGCGCAAACCAAGGCGATGAAAAAGGTGGCGGGGAAATTGCGACTGGAGCTTGCCCAGTTTCGTGAGCTTGAAGCGTTCGCCCAGTTTGCTACTGACCTCGATGCCGGTACACGACAGCAGATCGAGCGTGGACGACGGCTTACAGAACTGTTGAAGCAGCCACAATATCATCCACTTCCATTTGAAGCGCAGGTCGCCGTGTTGTTTGCGGCGATCAACGGACTTATCGATCAGATTCCAGTTGAGAAGATCGTTGATTGGGAGGAAGCATTCCAGCAGTATCTGCTCTCATCAGGAGTTGAAGTGATGAATGCGTTGAAGACTGAAAAAACGATCACAGACGAAATCGAAGCTGGCCTCAAGAAGCTTATCGAAGATTTTAATCAGACTTTTAATTGATGTTGAGGTCAGGTAGTGCAGAGAAAAAAATTACTTGGCCCGGCTTTGCCAGCAAGAATTTTTTCCTCTGCACTACCTGACCCAGGTCTATGGCCGTTCAAACCAGAGCCATTAAACGTCGGATCAAGTCCGTCAAGAATACCCGCAAGATCACCAAAGCCATGGAGCTGGTTGCGGCCAGCAAAATGCGCAAAGCCGTGAGCGCGGTATTGGCATCGCGGCCATATGCGAAGCTTGCGTGGAACACGATTCAATCGATTGGTCACCTTACCGACACGAGCCTTCATCCGCTCCTGCACCGCCATCGTGAAACAACATCCGTACTCCTCTTGCTCATTACATCCGATCGAGGCCTTGCCGGTGGGTTCAACACGAATGTTCTTCGGCGCACGCGTGAGGCAATCAAAACCTTGGGGGATAGTGTGCAAGTCAACGCTGTGTGTATTGGTAAACGCGGAGCTGACGCACTCAAACGTCTGAAAGTTCCCGTCCTGGCAAGTTTTTTGGAGATTACCAACAACACGAAATTTGAGGAAGTTTTGCCCATTGGTCGCATGATCGTCGATGAATATACCAAGGGGTCGTTTGACAAGGTCGTGCTTGCCTATACGGATTTTGTCAGTGCAGTCAGCCAGATGCCCGTCATTCTCGACTTCCTCCCATTGTCCGTCGAAACAGTAAAGAGCGTTGGTCAAGCACAACAAGCTGGGCACGTGGACATGAAGTTCACAAAAGCAAGTGCCTACACGTTTGAGCCCAGTCCGCGCGAGGTCCTTGATCGGATTCTTCCGCGGCTCGTCGAGACGATGGTCTACCAGGCGGTGCTGGAATCCGCCGCCTCAGAACACTCTGCTCGTATGATGGCTATGAGAAGCGCCAGCGACGCGGCGGGGGAAATGATCGACGATCTCACATTCACGTTTAACCAAGCTCGTCAGGCCGGCATCACGCAAGAGATCGCGGAAATCTCCAGTGGAAAAGCGGCACTCGAAGGATAGTATGACAACCGTCCGTCATTGCGAGCGACCAGCCGAAGCCGCGAGGCGAAGCCGTGGCGGGAAGCAATCTTTGAGGATTGCTTCGCGTAAAGCGACGTGGTCGCAACGCGACTTTACGTCGTCGGTCGACGACAAGCTCCCTTCTCGCAATGACGAGGCTAAGTAAGTAACACATATGAAAGGAACCATTTCACAAATTATCGGACCAGTCGTGGACGTTCACTTCGGAGGCGAAGAACTTCCCGAGATTCTGAGCGCGTTGGAAGTTCAGCTCCCTTCGACAAGCTCAGGATCAGAGACGATGCTCACCCTTGAGGTCGCACAACACGTCGGTCGCGGGGTGGTACGCACCATCGCCATGTCAACAACAGACGGTCTCACGCGAGGCATGGAAGTGAAGAACACTGGGCGCGCCATTGCCGTCCCGGTCGGCCCTCAGACTTTGGGTCGGATGTTTTCCGTAACGGGTCAGCCGATTGACGGACTCGGTGACGTGAAGATAGATCGACAAGACCCAATCCATCGTGACGCGCCTGCGTTTTCGGATCAAGCGACCAAGGACGAAGTGTTTGAAACTGGAATAAAAGTCATTGATCTCATTTGTCCGTTTCTTAAGGGTGGTAAAACCGGACTCTTCGGCGGAGCTGGTGTGGGAAAGACCGTGCTTATTCAAGAGCTCATCCACAATATCGCCAAAGAACACGGAGGCTATTCCGTGTTTGCCGGAGTTGGAGAGCGAACCCGTGAAGGAAACGACTTGTATCAAGAGATGAAAGAGTCTGGTGTGCTCAGCAAGACGGCTCTTGTCTTCGGACAAATGAATGAACCCCCAGGAGCCCGCGCGCGCGTGGCACTCACCGGCCTCACGCTTGCGGAATACTTCCGTGACGATGAGGGTCGAGATGTGCTGCTTTTTATCGACAACATTTTCCGATTCACTCAGGCGGGGAGTGAGGTGTCGTCTTTGTTGGGACGTATCCCGTCGGCCGTGGGATATCAACCAAACCTCGCCACAGAAATGGGCGCCATGCAGGAGCGCATCACGTCGACGAAAAAAGGTTCGATCACGTCCATTCAGGCTGTGTACGTTCCAGCGGACGACCTTACCGACCCGGCGCCCGCGACCACGTTTGGTCACCTTGATTCGACCGTCGTGCTTGCGCGTTCCCTTGCAGAGCTTGGTATCTATCCAGCCGTTGATCCGCTCGATTCAAGCTCGACGATCCTTGATCCAAACATTGTGGGAGAGGAGCACTACAATACCGCTCGTGGCGTCCAAAAGGTGCTTCAGCGCTATAAAGACCTTCAGGATATCATCGCCATCTTGGGGATGGATGAGCTTTCCGATGAGGACAAACTGACGGTCTCGCGTGCTCGTAAGATTCAAAAGTTTTTGTCCCAGCCGTTCTTCGTGGCCGAGCAATTTACCGGTTCCCCAGGAAAGTACGTGAAGCGCGAGGACACGGTTCGATCGTTCAAGGGCATCTTGGAAGGCACGTACGATCATGTTCCCGAGGCTGCTTTCTACATGAAGGGATCGATTGATGAAGTAGTTGAAGCTGGAAAGTAATTTCGGTCCCCCTCCTTTTTAAGGAGGGCGTAAAGCCCCGTGGGGGTCACGCCCCTTTACGGGGGCTGGGGGTGGTTACGGATCGACAGACTCGTAACCCCCTGTAGTCCCCCTTAAAAAGGGGGACATCCACGTTATGAAGAAACTTCATCTCTCCATTGTCACGCCAGAACGCATCGTTTATGAGGACGAGGTGGATTCAGTTTCGGTTATGACGGATATGGGGGAGGTGACGGTTTTGCCAGATCATATTCCACTCGTCGCCAATCTGCGCGCAGGAGAACTGACGTTGCGTAAGGATGGAGCAACGCAGTATCTGGTTGCATCAACGGGATTTCTTGAGGTACGTCCCGGAAACAAATTGATCGTTCTAGCAGACACCGCTGAGCGCGCAGAGGAACTCGAGCTCGAAAAAATAGAAGAGGCACGTGAACGGGCACGACAACTCCTTGAGGAGAAGCGGCATGTGGACGACGTCGCCTTTGCCGATGCGGCCGCGATTCTTGAGCGAGAGCTCGCGCGGCACCGTGTGGCGATGAAGCGGAAGAAGTATCGAGACGTGGGAAAAACCTCCTAGTCAAAAAACAGAGTTATCCTCTGTTTTTTGTTTGTTTGCTTGGGGATCCTGTCATTTTTCACAAAAATGCCTTGATCTATTCATCGAAGTCTGTTATTCTTTCGCCTCGTCGAATCAAAATCAACCCTCGGAGTGCTCATGACAGCTGGGCTTTCAGCGTTCGATCGAGAGGTGATCAGAGTTCTGCGTGAGGGGGGTGTTCTCAAGGACTACACCGCCCGTGGCCGCAATGGCCAGATCGTTGTCGCCTGTTCGGACGGCGACCAGATGAAGGATCTCATCCTCCACAAGTGGCGGGAGGCCATCCGCAGCGGACGGATCTTTCGTCCACACCTGTTCTGCTGCCACGGGGGAGCGATGAACGTCGATCCCACCTGCACCCTTTACCCTGGTATGAGCCGGAACCTGCTCGAGCAGATCCGTCAGGCCGAGGGGGTTGATCTCAAGGGAATCACCTCGGTCAACCTCTGTATCCACGCACCCTGCGGCGCGGCCAGCATGACGGGGATGACGATCCTCCATCAACTGTGGCACCAGTACCGTGCCGCAGAAGAAGTCTCGATGATCGATTCAACGAATTCCATCATTCCGACCATTCACGTGGACTACGGGGTGGAAGGGGATCTCCTGGAGAGGGCCGAGTCCAGCGTCTTCAAGGATGCAGCGACCAGGATCCAGGAATTGGCCGATGAGCTCGGAATCGGGATCCTCATTCCACTCCTCGACGGTCACCGCCGCCGAACCTATCACGTCGACCTGAGCACCTTCGCCCGTTTCTGGGAGTCGACCGGTTGCCAGCAGTGGGGTCACCTCTTCGAGGTCGAGCCCATGCAAACACTGACCACCGGTCTAGGCTTCCAGATGCACGCCCTCGCCTAGAACCTGCGCTCAACTCAGCCGCCTTAACGAAACGGGCGGCTTTATCTTTCAGAAATTATCCACTTTTAGAGCCATTGATAAGTTTTTGTCCCAGGACTATAATCCTGTCGTTTTTCACTCTATGTATATTCTCAAGCTTTTTCGGATCCTATTTTTTGGTTCTAAGGTAACGGAAGAGAGGTCTGTCTTTACGTCAACAGATGAGTCGCTAGAGACCGCTGGAACTGAGCTTAAACAGATTATCGGTTCCCTGTACGGGGGAAAGTCACTCCGTATTCGCGCGGTCGATGGGGGATCGACAAATGCAGAAGAGATCGAATTGACAGCCTTGAACAACGCCTACTATGACATTGAGCGTTTCGGACTGTCTTTTGTTGCGTCCCCTCGCCATGCAGACATGTTGTTTGTGACCGGACCCGTTACACGGAATCTTGAGCGGGCAGTAAAAACAACCTACGAGGCGGCTCCACAGCCATGCATCGTGGTGGCGGTAGGGGATGGAGCCTGCACCGGTGGCATCTGGAAAGATTCCTATGCGGTTGTTGGCGCGGTTGAAAACGTGATCCCGGTCCACATAAAAATTCCCGGTGATCCACCATCGCCGACGGACATGTTAAAAGCACTCTCATGCGCGCTTAAAAAGCATTCGTAAATCTATGTTATGGTTGAGTGAGCATATGTTGTTCGCGAGTCTCCTGTTCACGTCGCTCTCGGGGGTGGTCGCACTTTCTGGACGATCTCTTTTGTTTCATAAACTTTCGCAGGTCTCGCTGGCCGTTTCAGGTGTTCTGGGTCTGATCGCAAGTTTCAAGATTTTTCTTGCTCCAGAAACAGGATTGCAGATCCTACTCGAGTTTGCGGAATTCTTTCCCGTGTTTCAGTTAGACTTGTTCGGAGCTATTTTCTTTTCCCTCGTCTCATTGGTGAGTGTCCTGTGCGCGGTGTATGCCGGCTCTTATCTGCGCTCCTACCAAGAGACGTATCACTTACCGAGTTTGAACGCGCTTGTTGCGGCCTTTGTTCTTGGCATGCAGATCGTGATTTTGTCACAGACGCCGTTGGCGTTTATGACGGGCTGGGAAGTGATGTCCATCGCGTCCTTTTTCCTGGTCATGAGTGATCGGTCACAGGACTCCATCCGAGCGGCTTTGCTCTATCTCATCATGACACATCTGGGAGCCGCGGCTATTTTAGCGGGCTTTCTCTTTTTGGCTCAGGGTTCGTTGTTTACTGATTTCTCAACACTCGCGTCCATGGCCAGGATCGTACCCTCATGGGTATTGTGGACGTGTTTCGGCCTCTTCTTTTTTGGTTTTGGTTCCAAGGCCGGACT
The DNA here is from genome assembly GCA_016206085.1 of Candidatus Uhrbacteria bacterium. GTDB lineage: Bacteria > Patescibacteriota > Patescibacteriia > UBA9934 > GWF2-40-263 > UBA12478. Next base: position 38,112 of record JACQSF010000005.1, on the reverse strand, counting down.
CGTTCCATTTCATGTCTGGCTTCCCGAGGCGCACCCGGCCGCCCCAAGCCATATCTCTGCGTTCATGTCTGGAGTCATGCTGAAGGTGTCGATCTACGGATTTCTTCGAGTGCTCTTATTCATCCTTCCCCCTATTGGCACGTCTGCCTCGCTTATCATCTTAGGTTTTGGTCTTCTCTCGGCGCTGTTTGGAGTCTTGTATGCGGTGGTTGATCGTGACTTCAAACGGACGCTCGCGTTTAGCAGTATCGAAAACATTGGCCTTATCTTTACCATGATCGGTGTGGCATTTTTTGCCTCCTCGGTTGGGCTAGTAGGGTTGTATGAAGTAGCGATCGTCGCCTCAGTTTTCTTTGCGATCTCTCACGCCATTTTCAAGACAGGTCTTTTTCTTGTCTCAGGGGTTGTGGTGCGGGCCGTTCATTCACGCAATCTTGAAAAGATGGGCGGGCTTGCCAAACCGCTTCCAGCATTCTCTGTGTTCTTCTGTGTGCTTGCCCTTGCAGCTGCCTCCTTGCCGCCGTTTGGTTCCTTCTTTGGTGAGTGGATGTTCTTCCAAGGACTCTTGCAAAACGTTTCCTCAACATCTGTTTTGGTGAGTGCGGTCTTGATCTTCACATTTGCGCTTGTGGTACTCGTGGGGGGGTTGGCGATCTTTGCCATGGTGAAATTGTTTGCGCTTTCCATGTTGGCCGAACCTCGGAGTGCGCACGCGAGAGAAGTTCACGAACTTCCATCATCCGGAGAGCTGTTTTCTGTTGGGGTCTGTGCGCTTGCGATCTTCGCTCTGGGACTCTATGCACCGACGGTTCTGACACTCATTGGGGGTGGAGCCATGACGGCGTCCCCACGAGAACTCTCCGTTGGAAGCGCCACCATTCAACCATCGCTTATCCTTTGGCTTCTTCTGGGGAGTGTGGTTCTTGTCTGGGTCGGTCGTCGTCTCACAAGTCGTGTGAAGCATGAGAGGGAATATCATGGGTGGGACTGCGGTCAACCGATTGATGCCAGCATGGAGTACACAGCCACGGCCTTTTCGGCGCCGATCCGATTTTTCTTTCGTTTGATATTGCGAACAAAGAAACAGATTGCGACTCAACCTGTGGTGGCAAGCAATCCTTGGATTGTTTCTCACACATCGACCCTCAATATGCGTTCTATCTGGATGGACTTTGGATACGTTCCTGTCGGTCGGTTCCTCCTGGGGGTCGCTGAGCAAGTGAAAAAAGTCCAGAGCGGGAACATTCGTTTCTACCTTTTCCTCATTTTTGCCACCATCATCCTTACCCTCTGGATTGCTCTATGATCATGGTTATCACACTTATCATACAGGTTGTTCTTGTCCTGCTCATCGCCCCATTTGTGTCGGGTTTGGTTGTATGGTTTAAGGCGCGATTTCAGGGGAGACAGGGCGCTTCGCCATTGCTTGTCTACTACGCCCTGTTGACCACGCTTAAAAAGGAGCATGTTATTTCCGCCAGCCGATCTTGGGTGTTTCGGTTGGTACCGTTCATGGTCTTAGGTGTTGCCGTCTTCCTGGCGTTAACGCTTCCCCTTGTCTTTTCTGATAGCGGAATCTCACAGGTCGATCTCTTTGTCCTGGCTGGAGTTCTGGCGCTGAGTTCCGTCTTCCTTGTGTTGGGTGGGCTTGATGCCGCCACGGCGTTTGGAGGGATGGGAGCTAGTCGCGAAATGACCCTTGCCGCGCTCATTGAACCCGCCGTACTCACCACGTTTGCAGCTTTTGCGACGGTCGCAGAAAGTACCTCCGTCCAGGAGATATTTGGACAGGGGATGTCGGCTTGGTCTCATCCTGCGCTGCTGTTGAGTTTTGGGGCACTCATCTTGATTACCCTTGCCGAGAACGCTCGCTATCCTATTGATAATCCAGCCACCCACCTTGAGCTTACGATGGTGCACGAGGCGATGGTTCTGGAATATTCCGGTCCTTACCTTGCGATGCTCGAATACGCTTCCTCGATCAAACTCACGGTGTTCCTGCTTATTTTAGGAAACCTCGTTTGGGCAAAACCCGAGGGAGCATTTGATCCCATGACGATTGGTCTGGCTGTGGGTGGTGTTTTGGCCACAGTGGTGGTTGGTTCGTTCGCCCTCGGCCTCTTGGAGTCCTCGATCGCCAAGATGCGCTTTTTCCGCATGCAGGAGTATATGAGCATTGCCTTTTTTCTCGCCTTGTTCGGTTTGATACTTACCCTTGTTGTATGACGACCCCTACGTTATTCACAATGCTCATGCTTGGACTGTTTATCGCGGGGACACTGGCGTCGTTCACGCTCATGCGTCTCCCGAGCCTCTTGCGATCCTATACATTTTCATCTGTGGCGCTGGGTGGCCTCGCTCTGGCTCTCGCTTATGAGAAATCTGCCATGCATCTCATTCCCGTTGCCGTCGCCGTTGTGGCCATCAAGGCACTCCTGGTTCCTTTTGTGATTCGAAACATGGCAGAACACTCCGGTGCGTCGTTACGTCTTTCATCCTCGTTGCGCCCTTCGGCAAGCTGGTTCGTCGGTGGACTCGTTTTCACTTTAGGAATTTTTCTTGCACTGCGTTCACCGCTCATTCTCGCGGGGGAGGGAATCGGTCAGATCCTGGTTCTTTTGCCGATTTCCGTTGGAGTCATTCTTGTCGGACTCGTCATGATGATTTTGCGACGCGACCTGCTTTCCCAGCTTATTGGCTTCCTTGTGCTTGAAAACGGGATCGCGGCATTTTCGTTGAGTGCCTTAGGAGGAATTCCCGTGGCGATTGAGTTTGGCGTGTACTCGGCCGTCTTGATTGGAGCGATCCTCATGGCCACGCTGAGCCACCGCGTTCAGGCCTTGTTTGGGACGCACGATACCACTCATTTGAATGAGTTGACTGACTAAGTATGACGTTTTTTCTTTCCGTTGGAATTCTTCTCATCGGTTCCGCTGTCTGTCTTCTCCCGAACATGCATGGTCGGATGCTTCGAGCGATTGGTCTCATAACATCGATCATCACGCTTGTAACGATGACCTGGATGTTGGGTCCGGTATTGGTCGGTCTCACAGAAGGCTGGCAAACGTCCTGGTGGGACGTGACCCCGTTTGCTTCACTTGTCGCCCTCTTGGTGGTCTGGCTCTACGCCTGTGCCATGGGGGTGAGTTTTCACTACCTTGCCGTGGAGGAACGTAAGGAGATCTTGTCCTTGCGGCACATGCGACTCTACATGGTGAGCGTACCCCTGTTTGTCCTCTCCATGCTTGTGGCGATTTTCGCAAACAACGTCGGACTCCTTTGGGTTGGACTTGAAGCGACCACGCTTTCAACCACACTCCTTGTCTCCTTTTATGGAAAGAAATCCTCGATGGAGGCGGCGTGGAAGTATATCGTCCTGTGCTCAACAGGAATTGCCCTGGGACTTTTTGGGATTCTCGTCTTGGGCTATGCAGGTGCGGGCGCGGGTTTGCACGAGGCTGAGGCATTTAGAATGAATCTGCTTCAGGATGTGGCAGGAACGATGAACCCTGGGATCGTGATGTGGGCATTCGTGTTCTTATTCATTGGTTTTGGAACCAAAATCGGATTTGTCCCCATGCACACGTGGCTCCCGGACGCGCACAGCAAAACGCCGGCTCCGGTTTCCGCTATGCTCTCGGGTATCCTGCTCAATGTTGCGTTCTTCACGCTCTTGAGGTTCAAGGTCATTGTCGATGGGACGCTTGGCAACCCGGACTGGACGAACCAGTTTTTTCTCTTTTTCGGCCTCTTCTCCATTTTGCTGGCTGCATTCATTTTGCTCATTCAGCGCAATTACAAGCGTATGCTTGCCTACCACAGCGTGGAACACATGGGAATCATGGGAGTGCTGGTGGGACTGGGACCTGTTGGAATGGTTGGATTCACCATCCACATGATTGGGCATGCCCTGGCGAAATCCACCTTGTTCTTCGGGGCAGGAGAGCTCTTGCAACGGTTTGAATCTACAAAATTTTATCTTGTCCATGATGTGATGCGTCGAGCGCCACGCACAGGGTTTCTCTTTTTAATCGCGGCTCTGTTTTTGATCGGTGTTCCTCCATCCGGACTGTTCTTGAGTGAATATATCCTAGTCGGAGAAGGATTGACCCGCAGTCCGGTGATCGCGCTGCTTGCGCTTCTTGGAATTACCATGGCAGGACTGGGACTGAGTCGACATTTGTTTGAGCTTTTGTACAGCCCCGTCGTCCCAGAAGAAAAACAAGACGCCTCGGTTGAAACAGGGAACCTTGCCCACACGGTCATGACGGTTCAGTTGGGAGCCGCTCTCGTGTTCGGCATCTGGATGCTTTCTGGAGCAGGTTGGGAAATGGTCTCTCAGATCGCCAAGTCTCTCACACCTTTATGACATACAAACAGATAAAATCTTTATTTCCTTCTTCCACAACTCATCACGACGAAATGCATTGTCAGGTTGAGTCTGTGGAGTTTGCCACTCTTGTCGGGAAGCTCATCGAGTCTGGTTTACCACTTTCGTTGGTGTATGCCACAGACGACCGAGCACAAAAAAATACGTTTAGTGTTCATGCGGTTCTGTCTCTGGAAGAGGAAGCACAGTGGTTGGTTCTCTCGACATCTGTCTCATCCGAGAGTCCATCTTATCCGTCCATTACTGCGTCCGTGATGGCGGCTCACTGGTATGAGCGCTACCTCCAAGACATGTTTGGAATTACTCCAGAGGGTCATCCAGATCCACGCCGTTTGGTTCACCACGAAAATATCCCCGAAGAAACACACCCGCTTCGAAAAGATTTTGCTTGGAACACCAAACTCGATCATGCCCAGGTTCCGTACCCGATGCATCATGTTGAAGGGGATGGAGTGTATGAGATCCCTGTGGGACCGATTCACGCCGGGATCATCGAACCGGGACATTTCCGCTTCAACGTCGCGGGAGAACGTATCATTACTCTTGAGGGAAAATTGTTCTTCACTCATAAGGGGGTTGAGAAACTTCTGGAAGGGAAGACTCCAGAGGAGGCTCTGGCTTTCATCGAACGTCTTTCCGGCGATATGGCCGCATCACACGCCCTCGCGTTTTGTCAGGCTGTGGAAAAAATTTCTGAGACAAAGGTTCCAGAGCGTGCGCAGGCTTTGCGCGTCGCCCTGTGTGAACTTGAACGTCTCACAATGCACATCCACGATCTCGCCAATATCGCTGGCATGGGAACTGGATACAGCCTTATGGCGGCTAACGGTTTCCGCGTAAAAGAGCGTCTTGTGCGACTCTCTGAATCATTGCTGGGTAACCGATTCTGGCGCGGAGCAATCGTTCCAGGTGGTGTTACGCGCGATTGGACAGAGGGGGAATGCGATCTGGTAAGCGAGACCGCCACGGCCGCGGTCAAAGAAATGCAGGATTTGGTCGCCATGGCAATGCAATCAGATGGACTACGAGAGCGATTGGAGACAACCGGTGTGCTCAAGCATGAAACAGCGATCGCCTACGGGGCGGTCGGACTTCCGGCTCGTGCCTCTGGTGTCATGCGAGATGTTCGAGCCTCACACCCGTATGCCGCGTACCAGGAACTTCCTTGGAAACTCGTGACAGCGATGGATGGAGACGTGTATGCTCGATATCGATGTCGTGTGGATGAGCTTGCTGTTTCTCTGGAGGTTCTTCTGGCGGCGCTCAAGCTGAACAGGGGTGGCGTCGTCTGCACAGGTCTATCTTATAAGGACGGATCAGGTATTGGTGCCGTCGAATCCTGGCGCGGAGAGATTCTTACCGTCGTGCACCTCAAAAATGGAAAAATAGAACGCTGTATGCCCCGCGACCCATCGTTTTGCAACTGGGCGCTGTTTGGAGAGCTTGGACCAGGAAACATCGTCCCAGACTTTCCGCTGTGCAATAAGTCTCTCAACCTTAGTTACTCAGGAACTGACATGTGAACAGATGCCCCAATTAAAAATCTCGACCATGGGGTCGAGATCGTAGGTTCACTCGTTGTGGGACGTGGAGGAGAACTCGATCCGAATCCGGACACAGCGTCCACTGGGGTTCCCCAGAATAAGGATGTCGCCGGGCCGAAGAACGTGTGGGTAGCGCGAGAGCAGTGGACGCAGGCGTGTGGATCTCTCGATCCATGAGGTGCCACTGCTGTGGGAGAGGTTGGTGGCAATGACGACACCATCCTGCAAGCCCAACAGCACATGCTGTCGCGAGACGATCCAACCAGTGTCTGCGGTCGAATAGGTCTTGAGGATTTCTTGCAGATCCAGATCCGGATGGAACAGAGGGATCTGCGTCGGGCTTTCACACCCGATGATGATCCGTTCCTGGAGTCGTTGGAAGGGGATGGTAGCCGTGAAGGGGTTCTCTTCCAACGGATTTCCGTCCACCTCGACGACGCTCAGAACCAGGCTTGGCTCCTGGGCGATGAGGGTCTGATCCGGGACTTCCTGTTTGAGGGCAATGGCGCCTCTCGTACTTGACATCTGACCTCCAAAGGACGAGGAACCATACATCAATAGACTCATTGCGTCAATCAATCTTGGGTTGTGCACTTGCTCCAGGGGATCTGATCGCATACACTATTGCCGTCTTTTATCTCATATGCAAACGTGGAAAATAAAGAAAAAAACTGTGGCTCATGGTTCCAAAACATGGAAGCCCCGTGCTTGGGCAATTCTTGGCTTAATCGCCATCGTTGTCACCCTATTCTATGATTTTCCTGGGTTTTGGAACCAGGGAGCAAAATTTGTTGAGGCAAAAACGGGCTGGTTGCCTCCAACGCTTGAAGAAAAATCTTTCCGTCTGGGACTTGACCTCCAAGGAGGAACCCACCTTGTATATGAGGCGGACATGACTCAAATTCCAGAGGAAGATCGCTTGGAGGCGCTTGAGGGGGTTCGTGATGTGATTGAGAGACGGGTAAACGCTTTTGGCGTGTCTGAACCTGTTGTACAGATAACGTCGACAGGTGGGTCTTATCGCGTTGTGATCGAATTGGCTGGCGTGCTTGAGGTTAGCGAAGCGATTGCCCTGATTGGCGAGACGCCTGTCCTTGAGTTTAAGGTGCCTGGAGAAGAGCTTGATCGTGAACCCACTAAGGAGGAGTTAGACAGGTTGGACGAACTCAACACCCAAGAACGAGCCGCCGCACAAGAGGTGCTCAATCGAGCACGTGCTCAGGAAGATTTTGATTCGCTTGTCGCTCAGTACAGCACAGATCGCAACAAAGAAACCACAAAGGGAATCATCCAACGTGTGACCTCAGATTCCTTTTTCGGCGAGTACGTTCTTCTTCTTGAACAGCGCGGTGCTATCCCCGGGCAGGTGAATGGGAACCTTCTTGAGAACGAAGAGGGAATTAGTGTCTTCAAGTATCTTGAGTCAACCAACATGGCACAGATGCAGCTTTCACATATCCTCATCTGTTTTGAGGGTAAGACAGGTTGCACGAACGAGCTCACCGCCCTGGATGCCTCGATCCAAATCACCAATTTGAAAGATCAAGCAACCACAGAAAATTTTGGGGAGCTTGCAAAACAATACTCGACAGATCCCTCTGCCGTTTCGAATTCGGGAGATTTGGGATGGTCCACAGCAGATGCGTATGTTGCGTCTTTTGGTCTTGCCTCCGAGCAGCTTGAGATTGGGCAGATTTCTTCCGTGGTTGAAACCGAGTACGGCTACCATCTTATCCTCAAGCGCGATGAGCGAACCATTCCGGCTTATACGATCCAGCGTGTGCTCATGCCGTTTTCGAGTATCTACGATGTTATTCCTCAGACTGATGAGTGGGTGAATACCTCACTCAGTGGAAAGCACCTCACACGCGCAGCGGTTGAATTCGACCCATCCACCGGCTCTGCCTATGTCGCCATCACATTTAATGGAGAAGGGGCGGATCTCTTTGCAACGTTAACCCAAACACACGTGGGTCAACCCATGGCGATCTTCTTGGATGGTTCAGCCATTTCAACACCCGTCGTTCAACAGGCAATTTACGGGGGTCAGGCCGTGATCACCGGAAACTTTACCGTGGCGGAAGCCAAGATGTTGTCTCAGCGTTTGAACGCAGGGGCTCTTCCGGTTGCCCTTGCGCTGCTCTCGCAGCAGACGGTTGGACCAACCCTTGGGGCAACGTCGCTTTCTATGAGTGTGAAGGCTGCATTGGTTGGATTCACGCTCGTGGCAATCTACATGATCGCGTATTACCGGCTTGCTGGTTTTTTTTCCGTGGTGGCTCTCATGTTGTACGCGCTCCTCAACCTGGCCATTTATCGAGTCTTTGGTGTAACCATCACGCTCTCGGGTGTGGCTGGATTCATTCTCTCTTTGGGGATGGCGGTGGATGCAAATGTGCTCATCATCGAACGTATGAAGGAAGAGCTTGCATCGGGACGTGATTTTGCTGGAGCAACGCGTGAAGGATTCCTACGTGCCTGGCCGGCCATTCGCGATTCAAATGTGGCGACCCTTGTCGTGGCGATTGTCCTCTATGTGTTTAGTACCAGTTTTGTGCGCGGCTTTGCGCTCCTGCTTGGAATTGGTGTCTTGGTCAGTATGTTCACGGCCGTCGTGATCACCCGGAGTTTTATGGACGCGGCGTTTCCACGCAACGCCCTGAAGATCCCCTGGCTCTCCAGTTTTTCTAAATCTCCACGCACCTAACGTTATGATCAAGCTACACATTATTGAACATCGTAAGGCCTGGTATGGGTTCTCACTCGCGCTAGGTGTTTTGAGTATTGTTGCTCTGACTGTTTGGGGACTCCGACCTGGGATCGATTTCACCGGAGGTTCACTCCTGGAAGTTTCCATGAATCCACTTCCGACGCAATCTGCCGTACATGAGGCTCTGGCCACAGCCGGACATACCGAGGCGGTTGTTCAGCTCTCACAAGAGAGTGTTCTCATCAGAACCCGCACCATCACGGAGGAAGAACACCAAGTCCTTCTGGGAAGTCTTACTCAGACATTTGGAGCGATCACGGAACTCAAGTTCGATTCCATTGGTCCCATCATTGGGAAAGAATTGCGCCAAATGGCCCTGTGGGGAATTGGCACAAGCCTTGTGCTTATCGCGTTGTATCTTGCCTGGTCCTTCAAAAGCGCTGACGAAACGCTTATCTCTGGAAAAAAGATCGCGATTCTGACCGTCCTCAAAACCTTCCATGACCTCCTGATTTCTATTGGTGTCTTTGCGATCTTGGGTCATTTTCTAGGGTATGAGATGGATACAGCCTTTGTTGCGGGAGCCCTGACGATTCTGGGATACTCTATTAATGACGGTGTGGTGGTGTTGGATCGAACGCGCGAAAACTTGAAACTGAAAATCTCAACGCATCTTGAGGAAATTGTGGATCGCGCGATTGATCAAACACTTGCCCGTTCCATCAATACGTCCGTGACTGTTTTCCTGGCGCTCCTTGCGGTCTTTCTCTTTGGGGGAGAATCCACACGTCCGTTTGCGATGTTACTGCTCATTGGAGTCCTGGTGGGAACCTACTCATCCGTGTTTATCGCAAGTCCATTGCTTGTGACTTTGCGTACTCAAAAAAACACCTAGGAGAAAGAAAAACTGGGTGCAGACCCAGTTTTTTGATATACTAGTTTTGTCTGTATGCTTTCATTGTTCGTCATTCCCATCGCACACCAAGCAACAGGGGTCGCCTCCAGTGGCTCCTCGTTTTTTGCACAGCCGATTGACGTTATTCTTTTTGAGATTTTTATTTGGTTTGGATGGATTCCCATCGTCATCACCCTGGGCTGGGGATTTGCTGAAATGTGGCTCAATGATCGACGGGGAAAATATTCAGTCAAGATGAAGTTCACGGTGCTTGCCATCGATGTTCCCAGCATGACCGAACAGACACCCAAGGCCTTCGAAAATTTCTTTGCTTCTTTGATGGCTACAAAGTCCACCATCACCTGGAAGGAGAAGTGGATGGACGGGAAACTTCATCCGGTGTTTGCGTTTGAGATCATTTCTACAGAAGGGTACATCCAATTTTTGGTTCGTACACAAACACGGTTTCGCGACGTGATTGAGGCGGGGGTCTACGCGAATTATCCTGAGGCAGAAATTTCAGAGGTCGAGGACTATGCCAAGAAGTATCCTTTCGAGTTCCCCAATGACGACTACGAAATGTGGGGCGCCGAAATGAAACTGGACAGGGATCAGATTTACCCTGTTCGAACGCATTTGGATTTTGAGGATCGAATTTCCCAGGAGATCAAGGATCCGCTTGGCGTAACGCTTGAACAACTCGCCAAGATGCGTGCCGGAGAACATTTTTGGATTCAGATTCTTGTACAACCATCGGATAGCAATTGGCAGAAAAAGAGTGTCAAATTTGTGAATAAATTGTACGGTGTTGAGGAGAAAGCAAAGAAAAGTTTTTTTCTCGAGGCGCTTGATTCTACCGTTTCTTGGCCGGCAGGGCTTATTCAGGAGGCAATAGGGATGGATGTGAGTGGCCTGCTTGGATCAAAGGAGCAGGAAAAAGTTGAGGATCAATGGAAGGCGTTTAAGGTGACCATTGCCCAGAAGGAGGAAGCAGAAGCGATCCTCAGAAAAGCGTCCAAGATCGGGCTTGGGTGCAAGATTCGGGTGCTGTATGTCGCTCGAAAAAATGCGTTCGTAAAAGTGGAACGAACGGGGATCGTGAAGGGGGTTCTTAACCAGCTTACCAACCTCAACCTCAACAAATTTACTGTTCACGTCCCTTCCGTTCCTAAAGATGACTATTTTTGGATGCGATGGTTTTACACGACAAAACAACGTCGACTGATGTCTGCGTATCAACGACGAAGTTGGGGAGTGGGTGCTGACCCGTTTTTCTTGAATGTGGAAGAATTGGCTACGATTTGGCACTTTCCCTCGATCACCATCAAAGCTCCACTGGTCAAAAAGAGCGAATCAAAACGTGCGGAACCGCCTTCTGGACTTCCCATTACGTACTTGGAGGAAACATTGCCTGGATACGTGCCGCCTGGGATGGAACCTGAACCAGACAGACAAGCGTTTCCTGTGATGACTGAAACGGTAAGCGATGAACCACTTTCTCAGGCCATGCCACACCCACACATGCCGAAAAAATTAGAGGTTGACGATGAACAAGCAACGCCGTCAGAAGACGTTCCATCCAATCTCCCTATTTAGACCCCCATGTCATACAATCACGAACACGAAACCGAAGTTACCTACTTCGCCAAGACAAATTTCCGTAATCAGATGACAAAGTTTGGAATCAGGACTGACGACCGACGTCGGCATGTGTATGTGATTGGAAAAACAGGCATGGGCAAAACGGTCTTATTGGAAAATTTCATGTTATCGGATATTTATGCTGGACATGGTTGTTGCTACGTCGATCCGCATGGAGATACAGCCGAAAGGCTCATTGACTTTATTCCCAGTTGGCGTCTCAACGACGTCGTATATTTTAATCCGGCGGACATGGATTTCCCTGTGGGATTCAATATTCTGGAGGCGGTAAGTGAATCTCATAAACATCTCGTCGTTTCAGGCATGATGGGAGTGTTTCAAAAAATTTGGGAGAATATGTGGTCCAGTCGTATGGAATACATTTTGAATAACACCCTGTTGGCTCTGATGGATTCGCCAGGGCAAACATTGCTTGGCATTAACCGCATGTTATCGGATGCGGATTTTCGCAAACGGATCGTGGGAAACGTGAAGGACCCTGTCGTGAAACAGTTCTGGCTGGTTGAGTTTGCTTCCTACAATGAGAAATATGCCCAGGAGGCCGTTGCTCCGATTCAAAATAAGATTGGACAGTTTCTGTCAGCCGTTGTGATTCGAAACATTGTTGCGCAAGTAAAGTCCTCCATCAATGTTCGGGACATTATGGATAGTCAAAAAATCTTCATCATTAACCTCTCAAAAGGTCGTATCGGTGAAGATAACTCGCGGCTTCTGGGTGGATTATTGATTACCAAGATGCAGCTTGCCGCGATGGAACGCGTGGATACACTGGAGCATGAGAGGAAAGATTTTTACCTCTACGTTGACGAGTTTCAAAATTTCGCCGTTGAGTCGTTCGCCTCCATCCTTTCTGAGGCTCGGAAGTATCGCCTGTGTTTGACGATGGCTCATCAGTACATCGCGCAGCTAACCGAGCCGGTGCGTGACGCGGTGTTTGGAAACGTGGGAACAATTATAACGTTCCGTGTTGGTTCACCAGACGCCGCGTTTATGGAAACGGAATTCATGCCCCGATTTACGCCTGAAGACATTATCAACCTCCCCAAATATAACATCTACCTTAAACTGTTGATTGATGGTGTAACAAGTCAACCATTCTCCGCGATCACGTTGCCGCCCATTTCTCAAAAAACTGGATCAGAACAAAAAGTCATCAAAATTTCTCGCGAACGTTACGCCAAACCGCGTGTGGAAATAGAAGAAAAAGTTTTACAATGGAGCGGGATGGAGAACGCCGACGTTGATGAGCTTCTGCAGGAGGCTGCTGAAAAGAAAAAGATGGCCAAAGAGAGTAAGAAACCTCGGTTTGAATATACCTGTTCACGATGTGCAACAGGTATCGTCCTTCCGGTTGAACTGGATCGATCACGTCCGATTTATTGCGATGATTGTATCGCCATCGTTCGCGAGGAACGGAAAGGAAAAAAAGGGAGGTTTCTGGAAACTCCTTCCAGACCACTGGAAGAGAAACCAATAAGGTTATTACCAGAGGAGCCCTCCATAAGCCTTGGGGCACTTCACAAGCCGCACACACAGGAAGGATCAAGACCAGAATCCAAACCCGAACCTACACAAGAAGCGCTCGACGGACCATCTTTGAATCTTGGGGTGCTGTTTGAGGGACAGAAGACACCGACGCAGGCAGAAATTCGTCCACGAAAAAAAGAGATGCGGGGGGAAACCTATGAGTACATCTGCAATCAGTGTGGTACGGCGTTTAAAGCAGGCGTAAAACTTGATCCATCACGGCCGCTCTATTGTGAGAACTGTTTAGCAAAAATTCGTGAACGTCGTAAAACAGAAATAGCAACGAAAACGATTCCGAGGGCAATCAATTCAGGTGGAGATACCGTATTGGAAAAAAGAAAACGAAAACGAAAGAAGAAAAAACTGGCTTCGGCTCCCGAAGTTACGTCCGAATCAACAAATCAAACAGGCACGCTTCACACCGGCCAAACGATTCGATTTGATTAATATGACCGTTACACAGGCGATTGTCCTGGGTCTGGTCCAGGGCATCACGGAATTTTTGCCGATCTCAAGCTCGGGTTTTTTAATTCTTGTTCCAGAAGTGTTTGGATGGGATGTTCAGAGTCTCGCATTTGATGCATTCTTACACATCGCCACGCTGGTGGCGATTGTAGCGGTGCTTTGGCATGAGGTGAAGTCCATGATTGGTGCCCTTCTGGTTCCTTCCCATGATGAAGCTTCTGTGGCTTGGCGCAAACTTGCGACCTGGGTGGCCCTTGCGACGATCCCAGTCCTTCTTGTTGGTTTCCTTTTTCAGGAAGTTTTTGAGATTGAATTTCGTTCTGTTGAAATAGTCGCATGGTCGTTCATTGTCTGGGGAAGCGTGCTTTACTTCGTGGATCGTCGCGTGAAGGAAATAAAAGACCGTCCTCAAAGCGTGGGACTCAAGCGCGCGTTCCTCATTGGATTTGCCCAAATGATTGCCATTATTCCTGGAACCTCACGCTCCGGTATCACCATGACCGCGGGACTGGCATCCGGACTCTCTCGAGAGACCGCCGCACGTTTCTCGTTCCTCCTCTCGATCCCTACGATTGCGGCCGCCGGATTCCTGAAACTTGGCAGCGTGGTCAACGGAGAGGAGACCATCGCCTTGCTACCGCTCGCTGTGGGGTTTATCGTTGCCATGATTAGCGCGTTTATTACCGTGAAGTTCCTTCTGAAGTTTCTCAAGAGATATAGTTTCAGCGAGCTCGCCATTTTCCGTGTGCTTGTCGGTATCGCGATACTCCTGCTACTGTAGTTGTGGTCAGACAGTACATGAAAATATTTCTTGGCCCGGCTTTGCCAGCAAGAAATTTTTTCATGTATTGCCTGACCCAACCCTCTATGAGTGATTACGAACTACGCGATCCGGTTCATAAGCGTATTGCATTCAATGAATTTGAACGGGGGATTATTGACCACCCGTTTTTTCAACGGTTGAGATTTATTTCACAGCTTGGGTTTATCCAGGCGTACGTCTACCCAGGAGCGGTGCATGACCGTTTTAGCCATGCCCTTGGTGCCATGCATGTCGCGGGTCGACTTTTTGGTCGCGTGGTTGAGAGTGCCCCGGATGTTTTTTTTCGCCTGACACGCGAGGAAGTTGAGAGCCTTCGTCAACGTGTCAGACTAGCTGGACTCCTGCACGATATCGGTCATGGCCCATTTTCACACGCCTCTGAGATCGTGTTTCCAAAGCTCCGTGATCTTCCAATCGATTGGTCTGCCTGGCGTGGTGAGTCTGTAGAACGACAGGCCGTGCACGAAGACTATAGCGTCTTGCTCATTCAAACGCTTGCGAGCGAACGAGTTCTCGAATTAGAGATGGCGCAGGATATCTGTTCGCTCATTCATACTGATGCGAGTCCTTCTGCGTGGCTAGCAACGCTTGAGTCTCGTGTCCCGAGTTTGCAGAAAGTTCTCAAGGGGTTCATCTCCGGCGAGGTTGATTGCGACCGCATGGACTATCTTTTGCGCGATAGCTATTTTTGCGGCGTGGCGTACGGGCAGTATGACATAGACTGGCTCATCTCAAGTATGGGGGTGGAGGAACATGATGGGGGTCTCGTGTTCATCATTTCCGAGAATGGCGTCCGCGCGTTTGAGGATCTCTTACTGGCGCGTTATCACATGATCGATCAGGTCTACTGTCACAAGACAAAAATGGGATTCACCCACTACCTCGAGCAGGCCATCATCCAAGGAGAAATCGATTTACAGATTCCAACAGAGCCTCATGCCTATGCAATGCTCCGTGACGGAGCCGTGATCGAACAATTGTTCGCGGCGGCACGAAGTGAAGAGAACTATTGGTCCATGCATCTCATGAGTCGTCTGACGTCGAAACGCATTTTGCGTCTTCACGACGTGGTCAAACCAGAAGATCGAGACACACTCGAGGCGCTCAAAACTATGTGCGATAAGGCGAAGATCAAGTGGTTCACACATTCCATCAAGAAAGAATTGACCTTCTTGGGCGAAGCGCCGGAGAAAACCCAAAAGATTTTCGTCAAAAAGAAAAAGATCAGCGGATACGACCTCGTCCCGATCTTTCAGTACTCGGATCTTCTTCAAAAGTATAACGAGAAACTCCAGTTCACAGATTTCTTCGTGCACCGGGAAGATGTTGGCAAATTCGCTAAACTCGTGTAGCTTGTGCGTCTGTGAACAAGCCCAAGGTGTTAGTTGGCATCTCTGGCGGGGTGGACTCATCTGTGTCCGCGGCGCTTTTGATTGAACAAGGGTATGAGGTGATCGGTGCGTTCATGAAGAATTGGTCCAACTGCGATTGGCGCCGTGATCAGCGAGATGCCACCCGTGTATCGGCCAAGCTTGGGATTCCGTTTGTGACGTTTGATTTTGAAAAAGAGTATCGCGAGGCCGTGGTGGACGACATGTTCCGCGAGTTCGAGGCAGGACGCACCCCAAATCCAGACGTCTTGTGCAACAAGTACATAAAGTTTGATCGCTTCGTTCAGGAGGCCGATCGTTTAGGCTGTGCCTTTGTTGCGACTGGTCATTACGCTCGGTCCATCGACGGAAAGCTCTATACCGGAGCTGACAAGAACAAGGATCAAAGTTATTTTTTATGGGCGATGAAGCCAGGCGTTGTCTCTCGAGTCTTATTTCCCATTGGAGAAATGACTAAGCCCCAAGTACGAGAAAAGGCGCGAGAACTAGGTCTTGAGGTCGCGGACAAGAAGGACTCAACGGGAATTTGTTTCGTCGGCGAAGTAGATATGCGAACCTTCCTGCAGGAACGGCTTCCAAAGAATCCAGGCAACGTGGTAACGGTCGACGGAAAGGTCATCGGCACACATGAGGGTTTGGCGTTTTACACACTCGGTCAGCGCGAAGGACTTGGGATCGGTGGCGGAACGCCGTACTATGTTGTGGAGAAACGACCAGTAACGAATGAGCTGGTCGTCGCAAGTAACTTTCACCCAGCCCTCTTCCGTTCAGAACTTACCGCCTCGCATCTCAACTGGTTCGAGAAGCCGATGGTTCCGTGTGTGTGCAAAGCTCGCATCCGTTATCGCCAAGAGCTACAGGACTGCACGATTTCGACCCCACTCCTTTTTAAGGAGGGGTTGGGGGTGGTTAGCATCGATCGTGTCGTTGTCACTTTCAAGGATCCCCAACGCGCCGTTACCCCCGGTCAGTCGATCGTCTTCTACGATGGGGACAAAGTTCTCGGAGGCGGCATCATCGACTAAAGTCAAACGTTTGTGTGGACAACAAAATAGTAGCCTCCTAGGCTGCTATTTTGTTACTTGTGGAAGAGTGCCCGTCCACTCGTAGAACTTAGCTGCATCGCCGGCGGCGAGGTTGACCTCGAGTTTCTCGAATGTCACAGGGTCGGTTTCATGAATTGAGAGAGGAACGGGTGTGAGAAGATTCTCGCCCGAGTCGATGCTTACTTGGACTGAACCGGAGATCGGAACGACGTGAACCGTTTCTAGGAAATCGTAGTTGATAAACGAGACGATATCTTCAAGGACGAGGTGCTGAGTAAAGTTCGTTTCCACTTTGATAGGAACATCGCCTTGCGCGTCAACAAGGATTCGCCCTTTGGTCAGATGCACGGTCATTTCGTTCTCGTACAACCGTTCAAGAGTAAGCTCTGTGTTGGCGGCCATGAAGATCTGAATGTTCTCGCCGATTGAAATTGCCAGGTATCCACTTCCTGGTGTGACCACGGACTGACCACGCTTAAGAGTCTCACCGGTGTGATAATTACTTTCCTCGTATACAGCCGTGATTTGAGTGGGGAGAGACGGCGGAAGCGAAAAGCGCTGGGCGACCAGGAGGCCCATGATAGCGATGAACAAGACTACTGTGAGGACTCGAGGCAGCATGCTAGAATTCTACCATAAGAATTTAGGAGATTGCTTCTGCGGCCTGAAGGCCGGATCGCAATGACGAGAGTTCGTATATGCTCAATTTTTACTACGGAGAGGAGTGTCCACACTGTCATCACATGATGCCCATTGTTGATAAGCTTATTTCCGAGGGGAAGGAGATAGCCAAGCTCGAAACCTGGCACAACGAGGAAAATGCCGGAAAACTAGAAAAAGTCGATGGAGGTCGCTGTGGGGGAGTTCCGTTTTTCCACAATACAGACACAGATCAGTTTATTTGTGGAGCTACGGATGAGGCTCGTATCCGCGACTGGGCAGATGGCAAAAAACTTGAATAAGATCTATGACCGTCAAACACCTATTCGTGATTCCAGTTCTGTGCCTCCTTTTTGTAGGCGCAGGCTGTACTACCACGAACGTTTCGAGTCTGACTCCGGAGGAAGCGGCGGCGTCCCTTTCTTTTTTGGCTGGAAATAAGCTTGTGACTCGACCAACGGTTTTGGGTGTGGGGGGAAAGATTGTTGGATGGTTGGGTGGAGAAGAGGAAGAACGTACCGTTACGATTGATTCGTGGATCGCAGGGGAACAAGTGAGTCTCTCATGGTTCATAAAGACACAGGTGGAGACAGAGGCGTCAAAAACAGCACAGCAAAGTTATGACGCTCAGTATGCGAGTTCACCGATTGGGACAGAGATTCCTGAACCCCCTGAGCCTGCGTATGAAGAACGGGTAGTAGAAGGCACAATCGCCAGTACCTCTATAAAATCGGCTGATACCCTCATGTTGCCTGAGGCCTGGCTCGAGGGAGATGCGGCAGAAGTGGGAGCTTCTTTGATCTGGCTCTCACGAGACGCATACGAGGAACTCGTCAGTACACGAAAGACGAAAGTAAGTCTGGGTCTGTTTGATGAGTCTCTGTTGAAAGTTGAGGATGCCACCGGTCGAATCAAATCGGTCGTGGATAGTATTTCTGGGTTGCTCTCGTCCGTTACGGGATCAGCGCAGGAATCGATAGAAGCAGAAGAAGAGCCTGTTGATACAGACTCGTTTCTTACGCTTGAGGCAGATCCAGATTGGGGGGAGTTTACCTTGCTCGTCGATGATGTACGCACAACCGTGCGTGTGATTGAGGCAAAGAATGCGTTTGCGAGTTACAAAATTCTTGCCAACGTGGACAATCCTCTTATCCTTGAGATTCAGCTCACGCCGCTCTCGCAGGGAAACCTTGAATTGTTGAGTAAGGATGGAATCTCAGAAGGCTTCGGCGGATACGAGATCACACAGATCAATAAAAAAGCAGCCCCGTGAGGCTGCGTTTTTTACTCAAATCGCATCATCCAATGCGGGTCCACTTCGACATTGAGATCAAGGTACACTTTCGATCCCATGACCCCTTCAAGTTCCTTGCGCGTGGACTGTCCGATTTCGCGGATGCCCCGACCGCCCTGTCCGATGATCATACTCTTGTAGCGGTCGTCTGTGGTAAAAATGGTTCCTGCAATGTACATCATCCCGTTCTCACGTTCTTCAACATCTGTCACCACAACGTGAGTGGAGTAGGGGACCTCCTGCCGAAGTCGTAAAAAAAGTTTCTCGCGAATGAGCTCTGCAAGCCAGATTTTATTTGGCATGTCCGTAAGCTGATGCTCGGGATAGTAGAATTCACCCTCAGGAAGAAGTTCAAAAAGCGTCTCGACGAGCGTATCGACATGGGTTCCGCGCAAAGCCGAGACCTCAACCGTCTTCGTGTAGTTTTCTGAAAGGTCTCGGTAGAACTCGAGATAGGGTTTGTCGCGAAGATCGATTTTGTTGATGACAAGGACTTTAGGTTTGTCGAGGCTCTCGATCATCCGCATAACCTCGCGTTCTTCCTGACCGATCTCTCGCGTAGGATCGACAATGTAAGCCACGGCATCAACATCCTGTAGGGACGAACCGACGGCCTGGGCAAGACGTTTTGAAAGCGGGTCCTTTGCTCCACGCAAAATTCCTGGAGTATCGACAAAAACGATCTGACCCTCCGGTCGGGTAATGATGCCCTGAATGGGTAAGCGAGTGGTTTGGGGTTTGGGGGTCGTGATGGCGATCTTTGAACCCACGATGGAATTCATGAGCGTTGATTTACCAACGTTTGATCGTCCAATCATGACGACGAATCCGGACTTTAGCATAGAGTATGTGGTAGCCGCGGGCTTTAGCCCGCGTTCAGCGCAGGCTGAAGCCTGCGGCTACCGGATGGTGAGTTTTGTAACAAGTTCAACATGCGGGGTGTGAGGGAACATGTCGATCGCCCGCATGGTGTCGACCCGGTAGACTTTTTGCAATTGTACCATTTCGCGCGCGAAATTCTTGAAGTTGCAGGAGACGTAGACGATTTCTTTGGGTGGGTTTTTCAGGATGTCCGCGAGTGCCTTGTCATGCATCCCACTGCGCGGTGGATCGAGGATCACGACATCTGCGCCAAGCTTGGTCCAGTCAAATTCTTCTGTTTTTGCGTCGTGGAACTCGACGTTTACATTGTTGAGTTGAGCATTTACGCGAGCATCGTCTATAGCCTCTTGAACCATCTCTACTCCGATTGCGCGTGTGGCTCGGTTTGCGAGTGCAACGGAAAAAAATCCGGAACCACAGTAGAGGTCGAGTAAGGTTTTTCCCGACAGATCTCCGCAAAACTCTTCGACCGTTTGGAGGAGGAGTGCTGCTCCATGGGGGTTGGTTTGGAAGAAGGCGTTGGGGCTGATGCGGTAGCGGTGTCCGAGGATTTCTTCCTCGACGAACCCAGGTCCGGAGATGATTTTGAGTGTGTCACCGAAGCTCACGTCCGTGATCGTTGAGTTTTGGAACCAGATGAAGGTCGTTGGGTGAAATGGAGCTGATACGATTTTGTCCGATCGGACAAAATCGATTGCCTCCTCATCGGGTAGAACAGAGGTCACGAGATTGACCATCGTCTCTCCCAGCGTGGTCGATCGGATCACAGCGTAGCGCAGAAATCCTGTGTGGGCTTTTCGATCGTAGTACGACAAACCACTTTGCTTCACCCACTCCCGAACCTTCACAAACAAGTCATCAATCTGCTTGTCCGCGAGAAAGCACGTGTTTCCATCAACGACCCTCCACCATTTGCCCTTCTCCCGCATCCCGACCCGTCCTTCAAAGTCGATCACAAAATCCATCCGGTTGCGGTAATGTTCGGTCACCGGGGATGGGAGGATGGTCTCGCACCACGGTGGAAGCTTTTTCAAGCCAAATGAGCCGTTGATGTCGGAGCGTTTTTGCTTGAGTTGTTTCTCATATAGGATGTGTGACCAGGAACAGGAACCGCACACATCCTTCTGAGGACAGGGGCTGGACATATCGCGGGCAGAGTACGTGTTTACGGCTATTTTTACAAGCTATGATTGTTATCGCGCACAATATTCGCTCGCTCCATAACGTCGGTTCGATCTTCCGGGCGTGTGATGTCTTTGGCGTGGAGAAGCTCTATTTGACCGGTATTACAGGCACGCCTCCGCGCAAAGAGATTGCGAAGGTGGCACTGGGGAGTGAGCACCGAGTCGCCTGGGAGCGGGCACAAGACGTTCTCGATCTTGTTGCTCAACTAAGGTTAAGAGGGTGCACAATTCTTGCCCTGGAAAATGGTCCACAGACAACACGCATCGATCAATTTTGTCCAATCGGACAAAATGCGATCATCCTGGGTAATGAAGTCTCCGGCATTGAGGCTCCTCTTTTGGCTCAATGCGACGTGACTCTGGAGATCCCCATGATCGGTCGCAAACAGTCTCTCAATGTTTCTGTCGCGACGGGGATTGCGTTGTTTGCCCTTACACGTCGACCAAGCTAAAATAGACCTATGTTGACGATTGTTATTCCGACAAAAAATGAGGAAGCGTATCTTCCTCGTCTTCTTGAATCCATTTCTAAACAGACCATGCGTCCTGCAGAGGTTATTGTGGCTGATGCACAATCAACAGATCGTACACGAGAGATCGCTCGATCATTCGGGGCAAGGGTTGTGGAGGGGGGGCTCATTTCTTTTGGTCGAAACGCGGGAGCTCGTGAAGTGCAAACAACGTTCATCCTTTTTTTGGATGCCGATGTTGAGCTCCGCGATCCAGAGTTTTTAGAGAAAGCCGTCGGGGAGATGTTGGAGCGTAAACTCGATCTCGCTACGTGTGACGTATTTCCACTTTCTGAACAGTACCTCGATCATTTTCTTCACCAAGCGTACAACACCTATGCTCGCGCTTGGGGGTCTCTGTATCCGCACGCTCCAGGATTTTGTATGCTGACACGTCGTACGCTTCATGAAAAAATTGGGGGATTTGATGAACGAGTGACCTTCTGTGAAGACCATGATTATGCCCGTCGTGCAGTAGAACATGGATATTTTGGTTTTTTAAAATCGACAAAAATTCCGGTTTCCATTCGTCGGCTTGATCGAGATGGACGGATGAAGATCGCCATCAAGTATTTATTGGCAGAACTTCACTTGGCGTTTCTGGGCCCCATCCGTCACAATCGGTTCCACTATACGTTTGGTCATCCGGCAACAAAGGAACGAGACCGCCTATGAAGCCTTTTTTTATTGTCCTTGGATTCTTCCTTCTTCCTCTAGCAGCACACGCGGCTGCAGATTTGTCTATCAGTCCGACAGATATCCGTTTTTCTTCCGACGTTCTTGTCGCTGGGGATCAGGTTCGTATTTATGCAAAAGTGTATAACGTTGGGGACGAGGATGTATCGGGCTATGTGAGCTTCTATCAAGGAGCAACCCTTATTGACGATTCGCTCGTGATCTCTCTGCTTGCTGATGGGAGTCCCGAAGAAGTCTATATTGATTTTATTGTTCCTGAGGGTTCGTTCAATATCTTAGCGCTCCTTCGAGGAATGGATCCGATTGATATTAACTCAAGTAATGATTCAGCGCTCACGTCGACGTTCACTCCCGTTGTAGACAATGATCGTGACGGGATCGACAATGCAAATGACAACTGTCCAGACGAATCCAACAATGCCCAGCTGGATACGGACGCAGATGGGCAAGGGGATGTATGTGACCCAGACGATGATAATGATGGACTATCCGATGAAGTCGAAGCGGAGCTGAGCACAAACTCAACACAGCAAGACACGGATGGAGATGGTGTGACAGACCAGGATGACGCCTATCCAACGGATGCTGACCAAACGGTTGTTGAAGAAGAACCCGAGCCAGTCGCACAGGAGACGGCCGTTCCAAGCTCAGAGGCCTTTCAAAAAATCGTTGAGGAAGTAGCAAAAACAATCAAAGAGTCGGTGCCCACAACACAGGAAAAGCCACCAGAGGTTTCCGTAGACGATCAAGAGATTCACCTATCGCCTAACGCGGTTTTTACCTATACGCAAGACGATTGGAATGCATTCACATTTACGGTACGAACAAATAGATCGGAACAGGTTGTGAGCATTTGGAATTTTGGCGATGGAGTGACGTCATCCAAGTCTGATATCCAACATGTGTATAACACGTCGGGAGCGTTTCCTGTTACGTTAACAATAACGGATAAGAGTGGGAAAATAATCTCGGAAACAACCACGGTTTTCGTTCCCTTTTTTCACCTGAAGAATCCACTCATTCTCACTTCGGTGATCTCATTACTTGTCTTGCTGCTCATTGGTGTTGCTTCATTCGTTCGTCTTGGAAAGAAACAGGAGTAGCCATGCTTAAATTTCTTCAGCGAGAATCAAAAACCATTATGGGAGCCGCGACGATTGTGGGAGTGTTTTCGTTTGCGAGTCGTATTGTTGGCCTTGTTCGCGACCGAATCCTGGCGGGAACATTCGGAGCAGGGGATACACTTGATGTCTATTACGCCGCGTTCAAGATTCCGGACTTGTTGTTTAGTTTAATTGTTGTCGGTGCTCTTTCGGCCAGTTTCATTCCTCTTTTTTTATCCCATTACCAGAAACCTCTCAAGAAGGCGCGGGCCTGGGAATTTACGAATAACGCGCTGCATTTGATTGGAGGAGTGATTGTTGTCGTTTCCCTAGGACTTGTTCTGTTTGCCGAACCGCTCGCGATACTCGTTTCTCCAGGATTCGAAGAAGCAAAGCAACTTCGAGTTGCGGACTTCATGCGGGTCATGTTTCTTGCTCAGATTTTTTTAGCCATCTCCATGATTTATGGTTCCGTGCTTCAAAGTTTAAAAAAGTTTCTCCTCTTTTCGCTCGCGCCCATTTTTTACAATGTCGGAATTATTGTTGGAGCCTTGTGGCTTGTGGATCTCGTTGGAAGTATTGGGCTTGCATGGGGAGTTGTTCTTGGGGCTCTTCTTCATTTTTGTGTCCAGGTGGTTGGTGTCTGGGAGAGCGGATACCGGTATAAGTGGAAGTTCCAACCAGGAGCAAAAGACATACGAGAAATGCTCAGATTGATGGGACCACGGACTGTGGGACTGGCGATCAACCAGTTGATGCTTTTGCTCCTCACGGTCATCGCGTCGACTTTTGTCGTAGGCTCCCTCACGGTTTTCCAGTTCGCCTACAATATTGAATTTTTCCCTGTCGGAATTATCGGTGTTTCTTTTGCGATCGCGGTTTTTCCGACGCTCTCTGAAATGGCAAGCCGAAACGACACGCAAGGTCTGATTGAAACCATCGTCAGTACAACACGCCAATTGTTGTACTTGCTTGTGCCCATGATGCTTCTTTTTTTGATTTTCCGTGCGCAGATTGTTCGGGTTGTTGTCGGAGCGGGCGCGTTTGATTGGGCCGCAACCATTGCCACAGCCGACACGCTTGCTTTTTTTGCCCTCACCTTTATTCCTCAATCCATGATTTTTGTCCTGGCTCGGGCGTTTTATGCGCTCCACGATACGCTTTCACCACTCATCATCGCTTTAGTGTCAGCTCTGGTGGGTATTCTCAGTGCGTTTCTTCTCAAAGATCAATTCGGAGTCATCGCGCTCGCCATTGCCTATTCGATCGCCTCACTTGTGAATGCGCTCTTGCTGTGGATTTTTCTGCGGCAAAAACTCGGAACACTAAGGGAATCGAGCATTCTTACGCTTGTGTTTAAACTAAGCGTTGCGGGCATGCTTGCGGGTCTGGTGATGCAATTGGGCAAACCGGTTGTTTTGACGTTCCTCTCTCTGGAGAGTTTTTTCGGTGTCTTGTTTCAAGCAATCTTAGCTGGTGGCCTCGGACTGCTCGTCTATGTCGGAATTGCCTCCTTGTTGCGCGTCGAAGAACAAAAGCGATTCTTTGAAAGCTTGAAACGCAGCACCTTGCGCCAGTCGCGCCCACAAGAGGTTGTGTCCGATGGATAATTGAATCAAAAATATCAAGGTGTTAGAGTAGCAACCACTATGATGACTGCCCAGGAACTTCGAGAAAAATATTTGAAATTCTTCGAATCTCAAGGACACAAGAGAATCCCATCGGCCTCTCTCATTCCAGAAAACGATCCGACGGTTTTGTTTACGACCGCGGGGATGCACCCACTGGTTCCGTATCTGCTGGGTGAACCGCATCCGCAAGGGCGTCGACTTACGAGCGTACAAAAATGCGTTCGTACCGGGGATATTGAAGAGGTGGGTGACGACACGCACCTCACATTTTTTGAGATGCTGGGAAACTGGTCGCTCCAGGACTATTTCAAAAAAGAGGCCATCGAGTGGAGTTACGAGTTTCTTACGAGAGAATTGGGAATCCCCGTTAAGAAACTCGCCGTTTCTGTTTTCGCCGGCGACTCGGATGCACCGTTTGATGAGGAGGCCTACCAATTATGGGTGAGCCAGGGCATCTCTGAAAAGCGAATTGCCAAGCTTGGAAAGAAAGATAATTGGTGGGGACCAGCCGGACAGACGGGTCCATGCGGACCGGATACAGAAATGTTTTATTGGGTGGGCGATGAAGCTGCTCCTGAGAATTTTGATCCAGAGGATCATCGTTGGGTTGAAATTTGGAATGATGTCTTCATGCAGTACAACAAACGTGAAGATGGAACGTTTGAAAAGCTGGAAAAACCCAATGTAGACACAGGCATGGGACTTGAGCGCACGCTCGTGGTGCTCAATGGGACGCGAAGTGTATTTGATACCGAATTATTTGTACCGATTTTTCAAACACTCCATCTTCATTCTGATGCTGCACACGTTTCGCGTCATGGACGTATTATCGTGGATCATCTTCGAGCCGCTATCATGATTATTGCCGATGGGATGGTTCCATCCAACAAAGACCAAGGGTATATCTTGCGTCGACTTCTACGTCGAGCCATTCGAACCTATAAACAGGTGGCCGGCGATCCAGCATTTTTTGTTTCAATTGCTGAATCAGCCATAGAGACCCTTCGTGAAGCCTATCCTTCACTAGGTCAACAAAAGACGATCATCCTCGAGGAAATTCAAAAAGAGCAGGAGCGATTTACCAAGACGCTCGAAAAAGGGGAACGTGAGGTGTTAAAACTTTGGGAAAGAAACAAAAACATCACAGGGGTTAATGCATTTGATTTGTACCAGACATTCGGATTCCCATTGGAGCTTACCGAGGAGATCGCTCGGGAGTACGGACAGGAGATCGACCACGATTCGTTTGAAGCCGAGTTCAAGAAACATCAAGATCTTTCCCGCGCCGGTTCGGAGCAGAAGTTTGCCGGCGGACTTGCCGACACCTCGGAGGCGACGGTGAAACTTCACACAGCAACACATATGTTGCACCAGGCATTGCGATCTGTGTTGGGTTCTCATGTCGCACAAAAGGGGTCTAACATTACTCCCGAGCGTCTTCGATTTGATTTTTCACATCCTGAGAAGATGACGGCAGAACAGGTACTTGAAGTCGAAAATTTGGTAAACGAGAACATTCGCAAGGATCTCCCAGTTCATTTTCTGATGCTCACTCTGGAAGAAGCAAAGTCTCGTGGGGCGATTGGACTTTTTGAGGACAAGTACGCCACACTGGGAGATAAGATCAAGGTCTACCTCATCGGGAATGAAGCAACCGGAGAATACTACAGTAAGGAGGTTTGTGGGGGTCCACATGTTCAACACACAGGACTTTTAGGTCACTTCAAAATTGTAAAGGAGGAGGCGGTTGCTGGAGGAGTGCGCAGAATTAAGGCCATTTTAGAGTAAAAAAGCTATCCACTATTGATTCTTGACAGTAATACCGTTCATCAGTACAATACCGGCGCCCTAAACTCATTGATTTCTTGCTGATTTTGTACGCAGGTGCTAGAATGCGGTCGCTATTTCTTATGGTAAATGCGTCAAAAGATTTCATTGAGATGCGGGGAACGGTTGAGGAGCTTCTGCCGGCCGCGAACTTCAAAATTAAATTAGAAAATGGACAGTTCATCACGGGTCACCTCTCAGGAAAAATGCGGAAATTCAGAATCCGTCTTCTTCCAGGAGATGAAGTCAAGGTGGAAATCAGTCCTTACGATCTGACGAAGGGTCGGGTCGTGTATCGTTTTTGACCCAGCGTCATCGAAGGGATCGATGACGTTTGTCGTTATGAAAGTACGAGCATCAGCAAAAAAAATTTGTCGTGATTGTAAAGTCATCCGTCGTGAAGGTCGGGTGGTTGTGATTTGTAAGAACCCACGTCATAAGCAACGACAAGGATAACTTCTATGGCACGTATTGCTGGTATCTCCATTCCAAACGACAAACGTATCGTCATCGCCCTCACCTATGTATACGGTGTTGGTCTGTCAACGTCAAAAAAAATCCTCGCCCAGGCAACGGTAGATGAAAACATCCGAACAAAGAATCTCACGGATGATCAAGTGAATGCGATCCGTACCCTGCTTGAGAAGAACTTCCGTCTTGAAGGAGACCTCCGACGTGATCGTCTCTCGAGTATCAAGCGGTTAAAAGAAATCGGTTCGTACCGAGGAACTCGCCACGCGAAGAGTCTGCCGGTTCGTGGACAACGCACGAAGAGTAACTCTCGCACCGTTCGTGGAAACGCTCGTAAGACAATGGGAAGCGGCCGCCGAACCCTCACAAAGACGTAACTCTCCTATGGCAGAACAGACGACGATAGCCAAACCTCGCTCAAAAAAGAAAGTCATTCGGCAGGTCTCTCAGGGCTGTGCCTATATTCAAGCAACCTTCAACAACACGATTGTTACGCTAACGGATCTCAATGGGAATGCGCTTGGATGGTCGAGCGCAGGAAACTGTGGCTTTAAGGGTCCAAAAAAATCGACCCCTTACGCCGCAAGTATTGTTGTAAAAACGGCTGCTGACCGCGTGAAAGAAACAGGACTTAGAGAAGTGAATGTCTTCGTGAGCGGCGTTGGAACCGGTCGAGATTCGGCTATTCGAGCCCTCAATGCAAACGGTTTCCAGGTGCTTTCTATTAAGGATTTAACCCCTCTTCCCCATAACGGGTGCCGTCAACCAAAACCACGACGCGTTTAAGATATGGCTACCTTCCGAACCCCCATTGTAAAACGCTCACGACGCCTTGGAATTACGCTTGGCAAAGAGAAGTACGTTCGACGACGTTCGTACCCGCCAGGTGTCCACGGTCCAAAGCAAGCCGTCGGCCGATCCCGTCTTTCCTCCTACGGTGAACAGCTGAAGGAAAAGCAGAAAGCGAAAGCGATTTACGGCATTCTTGAACGTCAATTTGAGAATTATTTTGACAAGGCAAATCGTTCGGGCGGAAACACCTCCGTACACCTCGTTCAGTATTTGGAATTGCGTTTGGATAATGTTGTCTATCGCCTTGGTTGGGTCAAGACTCGCCGCCAGGCTCGTCAGATGGTTGGACATGGTTTCATCATGGTGAATGAGAAACGCGTGGACATCCCCTCATTTAACGTGTCCATTGGAGACGTCATTTCCATCAAACCCTCAAAATGGGAAACAGGCCTTGTAAAAAACATTCCGGAAGCGATGAAGACCAGCACGCTCCCTTCGTGGATTTTTCGTGATGAAAAAATGAATACCGGAAAGATTACAGCTGTTCCAGAGGGAGAAGACCTTAAACAAGATTTTGACCCGACATTGATTGTTGAGTTTTACTCACGTTAAGTTTATCTTTAACAAGTATGGAGAATATCCTTCTTCCATCACGTATCCAGTTCGACGAGAGTGAACGCCCCAATGAAGGCATCCTTACGGTTGAACCGTGTTTCCATGGCTATGGAACAACCCTGGGAAACGCCCTACGCCGCGTTCTTTTGTCGTCTCTCCCTGGTGCGGCTGTGACCGCGGTAAAAATGAAAGGAGTCAATCATGAGTTCCAGGCAGTGAAGGGTGTAAAGGAGGATGCCCTCGAGGTTATTCTTAATGTCAAATCACTTAGACTGAAGTGTTTTTCTGATGAACCGGTCAAACTTGAGTTGAGTGTGAAAGGATCTAGGGTTGTCACGGCCGGGGATATCGCTCCAAATGCGGACGTTGAAATCATGAATCCTGAGTTAGTCCTTGCCACCGTGACAGACGATGCGTCAACATTTGAGATGGAACTCACGGTACTCCGGGGACGCGGGTATACGACGAGTGAGGAGCGTACCGGAGAGGCTCCTCGAGAGATTGGAACGATCGCTATCGATGCTCTTTTTTCTCCTGTTCGAAATGTCGGGTATCGAGTTGAGAATACACGTGTTGGAGAAATCACGAACTACGACAAACTCGTGATGACTATTGAGACTGATGGAACAATTTCTCCAAAAGAGGCGGTCGAGGAGTCCGCGAAAATCCTTATTGACCATTTCTCGATTTTGACTAATACTCAAGGCTCCCTCCAGGAGATTGAGTCCTAATCGACTATGCGTCATCGAAAGAAAGGTACCATTTTAGGTCGTGAAAAGGCTCCTCGGGAGGCCTTGCTTCGAAATCTCGCCGCCAGCGTGATTTTGTATGAGAAGGTAAAAACGACCCAAGCAAAGGCAAAAGCGGTGAAGTCGTTGGTGGAGAAAGCCATCACGTCGGGAAAAAAACCTACCATCGCCGCTCGACGAAAACTCATGGGGTTTTTTTACACGGAACATCCTGTCAAGAAGATTTTTGAGGTTCTTGGTCCTCGCTATCAACATCGTGCTGGTGGCTACACGCGTATTGTAAAAATGGGTGCCCGAAAAAATGATGGGGCGGAAATGGTGCAAATTGAACTTGTCTAACAGTATGTCACATGAAATCCACACAATTGATGCAGCAGGAAAAGTGCCTGGTCGACTGGCTACTGAAGTCGCCCAGATTTTGATTGGCAAACATAAAACCAGTTTCACCTCTCATATTGACGACGGTGACCATGTGCAAGTGACGAATGCTTCAAAGATGGTGCTCACCGGAAAAAAATTAAATCAAAAATCGTATTATCGTCACACAACCTATGCCGCGGGGCTTCGAGAAACGAAGCTTAGTACGCTTTGGGCAAAGGATCCAGCAGATGTTCTTCGTCGCGCCGTCTCACGGATGCTTCCAAAAAATAAGCAGCGCTCACAGCGATTAAAGCGCTTGGTCGTAACCAACTAGTTGATATGAGCGAACGAACGTACATCGAATCCATTGGACGTCGCAAAGAGGCGATCGCCCGCGTGCGGCTCCATGCTGGTGGTTCTGGAACGATTAAGATCAATGACCGAGACCTTACAGAGTATCTTCCGCTGGAAACCATGCAACAGAAGGTCATCTCACCATTGAAAGAAACGGGGACGGAAAACATCTTTGATATCACCATACATGTGCATGGGGGAGGGATTCACGGCCAGGCAGATGGAATCCGACTCGGGATTGCCAGAGCCCTTCTTGATTTCAATCCAGAATTTAGAAGTACGCTTAAGAAGGCAGGCTACTTGAGTCGTGATGCGCGCGTAAAGGAGCGAAAGAAGTTCGGACACAAGTCTGCTCGACGTTCACCACAGTGGTCCAAACGTTAATGAGATCTCTCATAAACTAATCGACTACCGGATTAACGTTCGGTGGTCGATTATTTTTTATCGTGGTCTCACGGATCGTTCTGTCTGTCTTTCGCCCCGTTATCATTTGGGTTACACTACACATTGTGTGACGCAACGAGTTGCAAGAAACGCCCTCTATTTGACCATCGCCTCGGTTGGACAGAAGATCATCGCTTTTGTCTACTTTTTGTTTCTCGCCAGGGTGATGATGCCAGACATGACTGGTCAGTATTTCCTCGCACTTTCGATTACAACGATCTATTCTGTCGTCGCCGAGTTCGGGATCACATCCGTCACCATTCGCGAGATTGCCAAAGACCCCACACAAGCTCGTCAACTCATCTCCCATGCCCTCGCTCTCAAGCTCCCGCTCATAATACTTGCGGTCAGTGGCTCTGTGGCAACGGGATGGCTCCTTGGATATGACCACAGCGTTCAGGTTCTCATCGCCATGTCTTGTGTCGTGCTTGTGCTTGACGCTCTGCAGGTATTTTTTTATGGGGTGCTTCGTGGCTTCCAGGCGCTCCAATTTGAGGCAGCAGGTATTTTTTCAGGCATGCTGACAACGGCTCTCGTTGGAAGCCTTGTGCTTGCGCTCGCTCCATCGCTTCCACTTCTCGTTGTGGCTCTTATGGGGGGAAGTTTCATCAATCTCCTCGTGGCTTCCTTTTGTGTGGCACGACGACTTGGTTGGTCCACGCTCATTCCGCATTGGTCAAGTCAGGACGCGCGACTCATTTTGAAGATGGCCTTTCCATTTGCGTTGGCCGCTATCTTTGTCAAGATTTATTCCTATGTCGACTCAATTTTTATCTCAAAAATTCTCGACACCACGGCGGTGGGAGTCTACGCGATCGCCTATAAATTTACCTATGCCTTTCAGTTTCTTCCGCTTGCTTTTATCGCCGCCCTGTATCCAGGCATGAGTGCCGTGGCAGGGAAGGATCCTGCGAGTCTCAAACAAATTTTCCTCAGAAGCATGTGGTACATGGCGCTCATTTCTTCTCCGATCGTTTTTGGACTCTATGCCGTGGCACCGGAAGCTATTTTGTTAGCAGGAAAGGAGTACACACAAGCGACGATTGTTTTGCAGACACTCATCTTTGTCCTTATTCCGATTTTTCTTGACTTCCCAATCGGTTCGCTTCTGAATGCCTGTGGAAAACAGTCAACGAAGACTGTCATCATGGGTG
This sequence comes from Candidatus Uhrbacteria bacterium, assembly GCA_016206085.1. Lineage (GTDB taxonomy): Bacteria > Patescibacteriota > Patescibacteriia > UBA9934 > GWF2-40-263 > UBA12478. The sequence goes on along the minus strand of JACQSF010000005.1, from coordinate 6,934 downwards.
TCACGATGATTATCAATATTGTTCTCAATGCCATTCTTATCCCGCAGGTTGGGATACTTGGTGCGGCCTACGCAGCGCTTGCAAGCTTTGTCTTCATGTTTGTCGCCGGTCTTTTCTACATCCCCAGCGTGATTCCCTCATTCTCCTTTCGTCAACTTGTACGAACGATTCTGCCAATCTACCTTGTTGGCGTCATCATGCTCATCGTCGTCATAGTCCTTAAGCCTCTCATGGGATGGATTCCTGTTGTGTTCATCGGTGGGGGCGTCTATCTTGTAGGGCTTCTCGTTACCGGATCATTTAAACTCACGGATCTAGGATATTTCAAGCGCGTATGAATGAGAAAAAGATCCTCCTCATCACCCCAGACTTTCCCCCAAATGAAGGTGGCGTTGCGCGTTACCTTCAAGCCGTTGCTGAGCACCTGAAGGATCGAATCGAGGTTCTTGCGGATCCGCATCCTGCGTGGAGTACGTTTGATTCAAGCGCCGGATACCCGATCTATCGTGCGCCATTGCTGAGCCGACTTATTTGGCCGAGGTGGCTGAAGACTGTCCGTTATCTCTGGTCATACCGTTCTCGATATGACCTCATTCTGACGAGTCATGTTCTTCCGATCGGTTCAGCAGCTCTGCTTGCAAAAAAGGTTACTGGAACGCCGTACATTGTTTTTGTGCACGGCATGGATATTCGTCTCGCTTCGTCTTCAAGTCGAAAGCGTCGACTCGCAACGAAAGTTTTACAAGGGGCGCGTCTCGTCGTCGCCAATTCTCAAGCCCTCGCCCGCGAGCTTGCCCGCGACTTTGGTATCGCCGAGGTTCTCGTCGTGTACCCCTGCATTACTCCACCCTTGCCACCTCTTCACCTTCCCACCTTCCCGCCTTTCCACCCCTTCTCCCTCCTCACCGTCTCTCGACTCGTCGAACGCAAAGGACACACGCATGTTCTCAACGCGCTCGCGCATCTTCGAGGGACTGGTGAACTCGGCGAGTTCGTATACCACATTGTCGGCGATGGTCCAATGGAGTCAAGCCTGCGGTCGATGGTCGATACGTTGGATCTCAACAGTCATGTCGTGTTTCATGGCATGGTTTCAGACGAGGAGCGTCAGCGTTTATATCAAGGGTCTGACCTGTTTGTTATGCCTGTTTCGCAGGATTCTGTTGATAAGGAAGGGTTTGGACTTGTGTATATTGAAGCTGCCGCAGCCGGATTACCATCGATCGCAACGAGAGTCGAGGGAGTCGACGAGGCGGTGATCGATCAACAGACTGGTTTATTGCTCGAGTCGCAAGACGAGCGTTTGCTGGCCAGTGCCATCATGACACTGGCAAAAAATATCGAGCTTCGTTCAGCAATGTCCCTACAGGCACGCGAGCACGCCAAGACGTTTACGTGTCAGAATCAGATGAGCAAGCTGGATCCGTATCTATGAAGATCTCGGTGATCATCCCCACCTACCAACACGCCACCACGCTTCCACGCGCGCTTGATTCGTTGTTCGCTCAGACGCGACGGCCAAACGAGGTGATCGTTGTTGATGACGGTTCAACAGACACAACCGTTGATGTGCTCGCCCCGTACCGTGATCGAATCGACTATTTCTTTCAAAAAAATCAAGGGGCGCCTGTTGCTCGTAATCACGGGTTTGAAAAATCCTCCGGTGAGCTCGTCATTTTTTGGGATGCTGACGTGATTGCGAAACCGATGATGTTGAAGAGACTCGAGGACGCTTTAAAAGAGAACCACAAAGCCGCTTGGGCCTATTCAAGTTTTTGGTGGGGACGTCGACTCTTCCAAGGTCGACCTTTCAGCGCCGAGGCGCTTCGTTCGCAAAACTACATTCACACGACCGCGCTTATTCGTCGTGATGATTTTCCAGGTTTCGATGAATCACTCAAACGCTTCCAGGATTGGGATCTCTGGCTTACCATGAGTGAGCAGGGGAAGGTCGGCGTGTTTGTGGACGAAGCGTTGTATCATGTTCTGGTTGAATCTGATCGTCCATCGTATTCGCGCTGGTTGCCAAAGTTCGTGTATCGATTACCCTGGCAACTCATTGGCTGGTCGCCTCAAGCGATTCGAAAACATAAAGCCGCCCATGATGTGATTGTGCAAAAACATCATCTATGATTTCGACCATCACCGTCAATTACAAAACGATCGACTATACCCTCAAAATGGTTGAGTCACTCTTCGCGCATCACGACTCGGCTGGACTTGAGGTATTCGTCATTGAGAACGCATCGGGGGATTCGATGGAAGAACTTGAGCGGCGGTTCCCCAAAGTTCGCGTAATCCAGAGCAAGACTAATCTCGGGTTTGCTGGCGGGTGCAATCTGGCGATCAAAGAGACAACAGGCGACTTCATCGTGCTCGTGAACCCTGACATCATTTTTGATGACAATGCGCTTGAGCAACTCGAAGGCAAGATGGTGACGTCACCTGATGTTGGTATCGGCGGAGTCACGCTCAAAAATCTCGATGGCAGCCAACAGGATTGTGTCTGGACATTCCCAGAACCTCTGGATCAATACTTCCTTCTTCTAAAACTCAATCACGTATTTCCAAATCTCGCACCCTTCAAGCGCTGGCTCGTCCGGGGATTTGACTACTCGCAATCGGCCGATGTCGATCAGGTCATGGGCGCGCTCTTTTGTATTCGTCGTGAACTGCTCGAGGAGATTGAACTGTTGGATGAGCGTTTCTTTATGTGGTATGAGGAAGTTGATTATTGTCGACGTGCAAAGGATGCAGGCTGGCGAGTACGATATTTTGCAGATATCTCGGCCAGACACAAAAAAGGTGCCAGCTTCGATCGTATCCTTACAATCAAAAAGCAGGCCATGCTCAGATGCTCGATTCGACGATATATGTTCAAGCACCACGGGTCATTCGTAGGCATACTCTTCCTTGTGTCTGAACCACTCTTTTGGATCACCGGCTTTATCGCCTCGCTCGTGAAACCTCGATAATTATGCGCCAATTTTTCTCTTGCACATTTTGGTACGCGCTTGTCTGCATGTCCGTCCTCTATGGGATCGGTATTGTTGGTTACTACACAGGGATATCCGCGATTCTCTTGGGACTTGTATCGTTGCTGAGCGCGGCGCTTGCCTTCAAGAAACTAGACTATGCACTCTATCTCGTGTTCATCGAACTTTTTTCAAATCCTCATGGAGCGCTTCTTCTGGCGGATGTGGGTGGATTCGCCGTCTCCATGCGCATGGCGATCTTCGGTGGAATTATGGTGGGGTGGGGGATTGGGTTCCTCATGCGACGCTATCGTCCAGAACTCAAGGACGGTCGTGCACAGATTTTCCTCTTCGTGGTTCTTGCAGCGGCGCTTGGATTCATCATCGGAGTCCTCTCACGAGACCCGATCTCCGTCTTCAAGGACGGCAATGCCTATCTCTATCTTTTCTATCTTCTCCCAGTGCTTTCGGTGGCCTGGAATCACAGACATCGTCATGACCTCCTCCAAATTCTCGCCGCAGGTGCCATCTGGGCCGCAGCCATCTCGTTTACCATTCTCTATATCTTCACCCATTTCTGGGTCGCATTGCTTACTCCCGCGTATGAATTGCTCCGCGACCTCCGTATCGCTGAAGTGACAGACGTCGGTAACGGTGTGTATCGCGTATTTGTTCAGTCACAAATGTTCACGGCGATCTTTGGGTGGTTTGTGCTCGCGCTCACCCTCACCGGAGAAAAACGAAGCTGGCTCATGGGTCTTGGTGCGGTCATTATCGCTATCGTACTGCTCGCACTCTCACGCAGTTTCTGGGTGGGACTCATGCCAGCACTTCTCTTCATTTTGGTGATGCTCTACAGAACGGCGAAGCCACGTCTTCATACCATTCTTCAATTCACAAGTTGGTCTATCCTTACAGCTGCGTTAGGTGTCGCACTCTTGTTCTCCATCGCCTTGTTTCCCATTCCCGATCCAAGCCTCGCAGGGGGTTCGCTTTTTGATTCGCTCAAGGATCGGACGACCGAGACAGGGGATGCGGGGATCTCAAGTCGGTGGAAGTTGCTCTCCCCAATTCTCAACGAGATTCTCGCAAGCCCCTTAGTCGGACACGGTTTCGGCAAAGCGGTCACGTTTGAAACCGACGATCCGCGCATCCGCGCGATCAGTCCCGACGGCGCCTGGTCTACGACCTCCATGGAGTGGGGTTGGTTCGAACTCTGGATTAAGATGGGAATCCTAGGACCGCTGAGCTTTCTCTACGCCGCCTATGAGCTTATAAAGCGTCTCTGGGCGTACCGCTGGACAGACCAGGCCTGGATCGGTCTGGCTCTGGTAACCGGCATCGTCTTCATCTACGGCACGCACTTCTTTTCGCCCTACCTCAACCACCCTATAGGCCTGGGTTATCTACTCTTCTTGATCCCGTTTCTTCCAAACAAGAGGCAGGCAGAGTCACACGGGACAGTGTTACTGGAAGAGATTGTTTCTATGAGGAGGCCTGTTGGAGTTGTGGTGAGTGAGTGATATGAAACAGATACACAGCGTATTTTGGGCTTATATCTGAAAACAGTTCAGACAAAAACCAGTTGTGCGAAATAGGGCAAAGGCGGGCTCGGATCGTGGATTTTAATAAACATTAACTGAAATCAAACATATGAAAAATTTCAACGGTGTAATTATTGAAGAAAGTCTTGAGAATAAGGATGTTTTGGGAAAAGTAAAAATTCTCAAGACGGATGTTGAACAAGTAACCGAGGAACATAAAACACCTTGGATTAAACAATGGACATTACACACCGTTGAAATTTTAGAAAATCAAGCTGATAATATTGCGGAAGAAATTAGCAAGGCATTGGACTTCGAACATGATTGGTATGCTGATTTTAAAAACAGTGATTTTCATTACATAATCTTCCGCAATAAAGTATTCAAAGTTGATCGTGCTAAATCAGAACAGTATGATGATGTAACAAAATATGGTGTGTCATTAGGCATTCCGGATTATCAGCTTGATTTTTCACCACATATCAAAGAATGGGAGAGATAGACCCGCCCGCCTTTGCCTGGAGTGGACCCCGTACACTAGACAGACTTCCCAGTGAGGATGGAAAATATCTCGCGTATGGCAAAGCACATTGACGCGACCGTGAAACAGGCCGTCCTCGAGGACATCAAGAACGGCGTGAAAGTCTCCGAGGCGTCCGTGAAGCACGGCGTGACGAGCAACGCGATCTACCTGTGGCTCAAGGCCCAGGCGGACAACACCGGAACGAGTTCGCTCGAAGTGGCCAAGCTCCGCCGCGAGAACCAGGAGCTCAAGGAGATCATCGGACTGTTCGCGCTCGAAAAGAAGCGTGCGGAAAAAAATACGGGGCGTCCGTGAGCGTATGGCCTCGCTCAAGACGACCAAGACTGCGCTCGCGAGGGAGCTCGGCATCTGCCGGCAGAGCCTATACTACAAACCAAAGAAACCGCCCCTCGACGAAGAAGACAAACAAAAGATCATTGCTGTGATGGCCGAGCACCCGGCATACGGTGCCCGGCGCGTCGTCTGGGCTCTCGGGATGAACCGGAAGAAGATGCAGCGGCTCATGCGAGCCAGCAACTTGAAGCCTCGCATTCGTAGGGGTTTCCGCCACGTGAAACTCGACGACCTCGGAAGGCTGGAAACACGGGTTACCAACATCCTGAAGCTCATCTGCCCCATCCGGCCGAACGTCGTCTGGGCCGGGGACTTCACTTATTTCTGGTTCATCGACCGCTTCTGGTATTTGGCCGTCATCGACGTGCACACGAGGGAAATCATCGGCTGGCATATCGCCAACCATCACACGACGAGCCTCATTATGGATGCGTTTCAAGATGCGACGAGACGGATGGGAACAAGCCCGAAATACTTCCACTCGAACCAGGGCAGCGAGTACGTCTCCGGCGCCTACGAGTCTCTGCTCCAAAGCTACGGCACCCAGCCGTCGCACAGCAGCAAGGGGCAGCCATGGCAGAACGGCTTCCAGGAATCCTTCTACTCGAACTTCAAGCTCGAGCTCGGGGACATACGAAGATTCGCAAACGTTGGAGAGCTCATTAAGGCCGTCCACCAACAGATCCGCTACTACAAGAACGAACGGATCCACTCCGCTCACAGGATGCCGCCGGTGGCCTTCCGTCTTCGCTCCGACAGCCAGACAACCGCACTTATTCACTCACTTTTACAAAACCAGCTCCCTGGGAATAGTGTCTAAAAATGGGGTCCTTGCCATTGTGCTGATCGTTTTTCTTTTCAACTGTCTCTTACTTCTTTGCGTCCTTCTTTGGTTTCTTTTTTTCCTTGCGAGCGTTCTTGCCTTTGGCCATAGAGATAAAATAGTTAAGAACAAATATAGAATAACATGATTCTCTCCGCGAATCTAACTCATCACCGCGCGGTCGATGTCGGGATACCCTTGAATGAAAGCGCTCGCTTTCATTTTTGGTTTGCCTTCGGGCTGGATTTCGAGGATTTCGAGTGTGCCGTCGGCGCAGTCGACAAAGAGTCGACCCTCCTTGATCGTGATCATTCCACGAGGAACGTCGGCGCGAAAATCGATTGGTCGAAGGTTGTTGATCTTGAGGCGCATGCACACACCCTTCTTGCGCTCCCAGCACATCCACGTCCCTGGCCACTCGTGATAGGCGCGATGCTTTTGATCGATCTGCGCCATGGTCTGTGACCAGTCTAGGTGTCCATCTTCTTTTTCCAGAAGTCGTGTCAGTGTTGCTTTGGCCTCTTCTTGTTTGAGCGGAATGATCTCTCCGGCCGCATGGCGCTTGAGTGTTGATGTAAGAAGTTGTGGTCCGATCTCATGCACCTTTGCGACGAGCGTCTCGTAGGTTTCATCTGCGTCGATCGTCAGATGCTCACTCGCGAGCAGGGGTCCTGTATCCATCCCTTCGTCGAGCAACATGATCGTCACACCCGTT
>JACQSF010000004.1 GCA_016206085.1 Candidatus Uhrbacteria bacterium | reverse complement strand
ACCCTTTTACTTCAATCGAGGGGATTCCAAACGCGTCGAGAATTTTTTGGATAATAGGAATCTGATCGTAGAGTTCCTGTTCCTTTTTCTCACGTTGCGCCTTGTAGGCTTCAAACAATTTATCGCGAAACGTGCCACCTTTTACGTCCCAAGCCACGGCCATGTACTCAGGCTTCTGAAGTTCGATCATCTTCTCAACGATCATGGCAAAACCGTAGGCCGCGTTCACCACGAGGCCGTCCTTTGTTGTAAGAGGAGGAATGGCATGCCAGGCGCGATGCAGCAACGCATTGCCATCAAGTAACAAAATCGTTTCTTTGGGTTTCATGCCGCCAGTGTACCTGGTTTTTCGGCTTTTTCCCAAACGAGATCAAAGAGCGTTTTATACGTGGTGGCCACATCGCCGCTCGCTAAAATAATCATGGTATTTTCGCGGCGAGTGGTAATGAACGCAACTTGCTCCGCAAAAATAATCACGGTTGCAGGAAGATCAATATTTGATGGAAGAATTCGAGACTCACGGAGTTCCTCATGATCCTTCGCGATAATTTTTCGCGCCACACGACTGTCACGTATGAGCTGTCTGCTTCGGATGCCGTGCTTCTTTCGCTCTTCAACTACTCGATTGATGAGGTACGGCTCCTTCACATAATCGCGCAAACCTACACCTGAGGTCAGCAGCCGATATTCCGTGATTCCAGAATTCAGAATTAATTTCCACAATCGCTTAAAGCCTTCTGTACCTTCGTAGAACGTAACACCAGGACCACCGTGCGAAGTTTCCTGAAGAAGCTCAAGCGCCGGTAGACTCTGTTCAAGCTGCACTTCTCGCTCATGCATTTTTTCCAAAAGCTGCTGTGGTGCCTCAGCGATATACACCGTCGTTGATTTTTCTTTCCCTTCACGAAAAATACCCCGAGCCGCAAGCTTCTCGAGGATCGGATACAGTGTCGTGCGCGGAAGATTCGTTCGACGAGAGAGCTCAAGAACCGAGGTCGCTCCCAACTCCAATCCCGCCAAGTAGACCTTCGCTTCTTTTTTATCGAGGCCATAGCCCTCGAGACCTATGGTAAGTTCCGCAGGGTAATGCATCTTCATATACCGTACGATCGCACAGCCAAAGCGCCCAGTCAAAGTGTTGACGAGAATTTGGACAAGTCTCCTTGGAGGTTTCTGCGAGGGGTATATGGTGGAGATACACTTGTCCACCTCAACCTCTGGAGGTCCATCATGGACTGGACGACCTTCCTCCCAGCTCTCCTGACTTGGAGCGCAATCCACTTCCTTGGAGACTTTGCCTTCCAGAGCGCCTGGATGGCGACCATGAAGGTGCCTGACGATCCGCAGAAGCCGCGCCCCCAGGGCGACCCCGGACCCAACGAGGTCCTGCTCTACCACTGCCTGATGTACACCGCGACGTTCGTCATCGCGGCCAAGGCCTTCGGAGTGGACGCCGACCCGCTGGCCTTCGCGGTCATCTTCCTCGCCCACATGGTCGTGGACTGGCACAAGGCGCGCAAGCGCTACGTGAAGACCGTCTGGCTCGACCAGAGCCTGCACATCCTCACGCTCGTGCCACTCATCGCCCTGGGCTGGCTCTGAGCTAGATGCATCTCCGTCACGCTCGACGGAGATTTATTTTTTGAAAATGAAAATCCCATGACCGAAGTCATGGGGTCGTTGAGCCGCTCACGCGTGGTGCGAGCGAGCTCGGTTGGGGTTGTGGCCTAGGCCGCCTGGGCGCCGTAGGCCTGGGCGAGGCCGCCGGCCTTCGAGGCCGGGATGTTCGTCCGCACGTCCCAGGTGTTGCCGGAGCCCGAGATGGTGTTGACCACGCCGGCCTTGGGGCTGCCGTCCACGTCGATGGCCTGCATCGTGGTGAAGTTGTCCTCGGTGCCGGTGACCTGGAACTCGCTGTCGTAGACGACCTGCTGGCCGTTGGCGACGACCGCGAAGTCCTTGCCGATGGGGGGGCGCACGAGGTGGGCCTTCTTGTTGCCCTGGAGCTGGTAGCCGCCGTCGAGGAGCGCCTGGAGCTTGTTGTTGTCCAGGAGCGTCGAGATGAGGCCGCTGCCGTTGATCTTGGCCATCTTGCCGTCCTTGAGGACCGCATAGTCGCCGTCGGAGTTCTTCGCCACGGAGGTGAAGCCGATGCTCTTGGCGCTCCACTTGCCGTCGTAGTCGCGGGTGAAGACCATCGAGGTCCAGCGCCCGTAGAGCTCCTGGCCCTCGCCGATGTCGTGCACCGCGGCGGTCGCGAACTGGTCGCAGCCGTTCTGGTCCATGTAGGACTCCAGCGCGGAGCCGATGGCCTGGATCGCGTTGTCGTCGAGCTCGGTCGTCTCGAGGCGCACCACGAGGGCGCGGTCGATCTCGGTGACGTCGACGTCGGTGGCGCCGAAGTAGATGGCGTCCACGATCTCGAGGTTGCCGTCGTTCTGCGGGCCGATCTGGTTGGAGATCTCGGCCTGGGTGTAGTTGCCGCTGTCGTCCTTCTTGAAGGCGAAACGGGTGGCCTTGTCGGGGGTGACCTGGGTCACCTTGCCGGCGTCGGCGTCTTCCTCGTTCTTGAAGGCGGTCAGGGCGAGGAGGAGGGTCAGGGGAGTCGAACGCATTGGAATGTACCTCTGTCTTGAACACCGGTTGTCACGTGCCGGTCACGTTGCCACTCCGGACTTGGAGCGAACGGGCGAAATAGTACAGGAGCATCAAAAATGCGTCAAGCGGCGAGGTGAGGTGAGACGAAATCTAAGAGCAAAAAACATTGACTTTTTCTGACGAAATTGCTTGAATCGAACAGGTGGAGAAGATGTTGCCAATGCCCCAGCTGTTCATTCCTGACAGTGCCCTCAACTTCCGAAGACTTCCCGAGCAGTACCTGATCGTACAGGCGATGCGGAGATGCTTCGACGACTTCAGAAGACAAGGCTACTCAAGCCATCAAGCTCTATACTTCGCCTATGTCCTGCAAAACCCCAACCCCCACGGGGTCGCAACCTCGGTGGGTGAAGAGTCGTTCTATCAGCGCATGACTGAATATCTCCGCCAGGCGCAAAACATGGTCGAGCACGTGATCGATCGATACCTACGTCCATTCGCTGGACGTCTGGATCCACACAACGCGGTCTCCAACTGCTTGGATCCGATCGCCATGCTCCTGATGGCCACTGAGAACCTCCAGAAGGGAGCAAGTGCTCTGCAACGTCAACGTCACCTGGAGGCCATGCGTCAGCTCGCTATCGCCCTCCAGCTCTTCGCCATCGAGACGGTCGACGATGAGGCGTGGGTGGCGGATGACCTCTCCACCATTGACCGACTCTCCTGGGAACGACTCTTCATCCAAAACGAGTCCCAATACCTCTGGGTTCTCGTCGAACTCGAAACGAACGCACAGGTGAACGAGACGATCAAATCCGTCGAAATCTTCACACGAGCGAAGGACAGAGTTGCACGTCTCCGAGTGCTTCGCCGCAAAGGAATTCCATTCAAAGAGGAGCTCCTCTCCTGTAGAATCGCGATGGTGGAACAGAGGTGCTTCTTCATCTACGCGGTCAATCGTCGCAAACGACTGCTCTCGACTCTGCTCAAGCTCGAACGTGGGCGCAAGGGAACAGATCGCCGCGGCTGGAAGTACGTTGTGGTAGCGACCCAAGAGGGACAGAAACCTCTGCGGCTCGCAACCGTGGGAGATGTTCAAGTCTTCACCGCGCACACGCAAGAGATTCTTTGGCAGGATCCCTTGTTCATGGAAGCTGATCGTTCACCACCCAATCCCGAAAGGAGTTATCGCTACAAAGATCACAAGATCGTTGGACGCTTTCATCGACCAGACAATGGTCGAGTGATCGCTGGGAGCGCCGAACAGCTCACAACCACAATCGCGCAACATGTGGACTCACTCTTTGCTTGTGATGGAGTCAACCATCACCTGTACCGCGCCCACCAGATCCTGAGATATCTCGCTCCCCTCTGGTTTCCCCACCGCCGAATCATCTTCAAGGGAGTCAAAGATATTGCCCTTCCAGGCTACGGCGTTGACTGGGACAATCCCCAATTCACCAATCAACTGAAAACCTGGTGGCAGAGCCAGCTCTAACACTCACAACCTCCACGGCATACGGCCGTGGATTTTCTTGACGCAAAAAAGTAATACGATATAATAAAAGTAATACTAAATGAAAAAAGGAAAGTATGCTCAACACGACGACCATGACACAAAAAGGCCAAGTAACTATTCCACGACATATTCGAAAAGCCTTGAATGTTGACCGAGACTCTAAATTTTTTGTTTCCTTCGATAAAGAAAAGGGGCGAGTCATCTTGGAACCTCTCACGGATCTTTTGTCTCTTGCTGGAAGTCTTGCCGCAGACGTTGTTCTCACCGACAAGGAATTGAAAGAGGCTCGAGCGTCTGCCTGGGGAAGTCGATCCATCCAACTATGACCATCTCCATTCTTGATACGAATGTCCTCCTTCGATTTTTAGTCGGCGACAACAAGGCACAAAAAACGAAAGCCATAAAGTGGTTTAAAGAAGCAACTCGGGGGAAACGAACAATCCTTGTAAAACCCGTTATTATCGCCGAGGCCGTTTTTGTTTTGGAATCCTTCTATAAACACTCTCGAGAAACTATCATGTCCTCCATGCTCCCATTTTTGGCCATGCCTGTTCTTCATGTGGAAGATCGTGATGCACTTCTCCATCTTTGGAATGACTTCCTAGGCGGCCTCCACTTCGTCGACGCGTATCTGCTTTCATCAGCTCGACTCCAAGATACCGAAATACTCACCTTCGATAAACAGTTAAATCGATTGAGGGATGGACAAACATAAAAACCCCAGCGTTGCTGGAGGTTTTTATGTGGGGTGCCTAGAGGGAGTCGAACCCTCGCTATCAGTACCACAAACTGATGTGCTAACCGTTACACCATAGGCACCAGAATGAATGGACGAGGCCGAGTGTAACCTCTTTATCTTTTTTTATCAAGCCTCGCCAGAAATAAAAACGACTCCTTTCGGAGTGCTTCAACATTGCTAATGACAAGGTAAAGACATTCTGTTGGCTTGGCAAGAGAACCTGTGGATGATCCCTGGTGTCCCCGGTTGGAATCGAACCAACATACCCGGCTTAGAAGTCCGATGTTCTATCCATTGAACTACGGGGACATGGCGAAATGATAGCGAATCTTGAGAAAAAGAAAAAGCGTCCGACGAGTGACGGAACGCTAGTGGGCGTGGAGCTTGAATCCCCAGAGTTCGCGATGATGGTTCAACCGCGTGTCGCGGACAAGCATCTGGTGCTTGCCTTCGGACATCCGAGAGAGCGCCTCGTGGCGCAACTCGGTGTCCCGAGACGAAACGGGAATCAACATAATGGCGGTGGTGAGACACTGAACCCGCATCACGGCCTCAGCCACTTCGTCCAGGAGCTTGCGCATGACCAGTGCCTCCTGGGACGGCACGATCCGGTCGAGCCACGCGTGCGTGATGACCAGGAACGGCTCCTCGCGGCCGAGCTCCCCGTAGATGTCTCCGAGTACCCCCATCGGGAAATCGATTGTCCCGAACACAGAGCCGAAGTGGTGCAGTTCGCACACCATCAACCCCACAGGGACGGAAGGCTGGGCGAGTTCCCAAGCAACGGCGACACCGCCCTGAGCCATGAGGCGCAGGAGTTCGTCGTGGGCCTTCTGGCGGGTCCAGCGGCGGGTGATCTTCCCCGGGCAGACGAAACCGCCCTCGGGCCGGGCCGTGCACGTCGTACCTTCACCGCGTGCCGCGATTGTGTACTCACGGCCACACTTGTCGCAGTAGAAGGGGTTGTGGTTGGGCTCCTGAGAAAGCTCGTACAGGAAGAGGTCGACCAACGCGTCGGGGAGACGCGGCTTGGCACCGGCGGGGGTGGGCGGGTAGGCATGAACTTGGATGGGTCGAGGGGAGTCGACCGCGGGGGCGGGAGCAGGCACGAGGATCTCCTTGGAGGAACGTCAGGTGAACAGGAGCATTCGTCTGATCAAACGATGCTAAGGAAAAAGAGAGCCTTGGTCAAGCTCTCCGACTCTTCCCATGAAACTTTTTGTGCACGTCCTTCATCTGCTTATTGGTGATGTGAGTATAGATCTGTGTGGTTGTAATTGAGGCATGACCCAAAAGCGATTGAACGGATCGGATGTCTGCACCCCCAAGTAATAAGTCCGTTGCAAATGTATGTCGAAGCGTATGGGGCGTGATGTGCTTGGTGATCCCCGCGGCCTTTGCATACCGTTCCACAAGCCTCTGAATTGACCGTGGTGTGAGCCCGCCTGTTTGCCCTCGTCCTCCTTTCGCACGATCGTGGCCCACGAATAAGAAGGGTGATGGATCACGACGCTTGCTGAGATATTCCTTGAGCGTGTCTTTGGCGGTAGAGGAAAGATAAACCACTCGGAGCTTTCCACCTTTTCCACGAACCGTAAATTCGTCCCGAGAAAGATTGATGTTCTCGATCTTGAGCTTGGAGAGTTCGCTCACACGCATTCCGGTTGAAAACAAAAGTTCAAGAATAGCCTTGTCTCTGAGAGCGACGAGTCCACCCCCGAGTTTCATCGGTTGAATCAACAAACGATCAAGCTCATCGGCTTCCAAAAACTCCACTTCTCGCATCTCTTGGCGAGCCAATTCGATCTTTTCTGGAGCAAGTGAGATGACATCTTTGCGCGCCAGATACTTGAGAAAACTGCGCAATGCAATCAAATGATAATTCCGTGTGCTCTTCTTGAGTGTTGCCGCCTCGCGGCCTTCAACCGCACGATTCAACCACAGTCGAAACCGGTGTACGAGATCATCCGTTATTTTTTCCGGTGCGGGATGCTTGGCGAAATCGGCAAATCGTCGCAAATAGAAATCATAATTTTTGATCGTGCGTTCGCTACGCCCGCGTTCAACTTCAAGGTACTCCAAAAAGTCTGTAATCAACTTATCAATCTTCGTCCCCATATTCCACAAGTATAACATCGGCAGAGCCTATCCTCTATGATAGGATAGGGATACTGTATGACTTCCTTCTGGCACAGCTTCGCTGCCATCCTCATCCTCCTGACGATTGTCGGAGGAAATCTTGTTGCCGCATCAAACACATTTTGTGGAACTGTGGCAGAAGAAACCCTCTTGGTCGGGCAAGCGTGTACCGCGGAAGCCATCTCAAGCCCTATCTCCTGGGTCTGGAATGAATCAACCGCAACGCTCGCATCGGAAAAATTTTTGCAGCTGATTACAGTTCTCTCCTTTGTTACATTCGTATTCACTCTATCCACTGGTCGCTCAGGAGGTCTTACTTGGTTCAATCAACGGATCAACCCCGCACGCGGTGGCCCGACACCTCATCAATTATTTCTCCCATATCTCTTCGCAACCCATGGATGGTAAGCGTCCCCGCTCCTGTTCACCCGCTTACTCCTTTCTTTTTTTATCATCCGTATGGAATCTCAAACAAAAAGTTTTTTTGATGCGCTCCCGTCCAAGCAGGCCTTCTGGCTCGGATTCGTCACGGCGATCCTCGCCTTAGGAACCCTCGGATTCATCTTGCTTGGTAGCTGTGTTCTAGGTGGAGACTGTTCCGTCGAAGCGTTTCGCATCGCAGATAATGAAGATTCAGGAACGACCGCACAAGTAGCTATCGCCGAAGCTGATGTCCCAGCTCCAACCGCTACGGGCGTCCCAGCTGTGACAGAGGCGGATCATATTCGCGGAAATGTTGATGCTCCTATCACAATCATCGAATACTCGGACTTCCAGTGCCCATACTGCAGCCGATTCCATCCAACCATGCTCCAGGTGATGGAGGAATACACAGATTCAGTCCGTTGGGTCTATCGCCACTTCCCCCTCTCGTTCCATCCTGAAGCAACTCCCGCCGCCCTTGCGGCCGAATGTGCTTCGGAACAAGGAAAATTTTGGGAATATGCCGATGCCCTCTTTGAGAATCAGTCGAGCCTTGGCAGTGAATACTACGCAACCCTTGCCGCAGACCTAGGCCTCAACACGACCCAATGGCAGGATTGTTTCAACACAGAAAAATACAACGATGTGATCGAAGCCCAGGCACAATCCGGTGGAGCCGCGGGAGTCTCAGGAACCCCAGGATCCTTCGTGATCGATCAAGATGGGAACGCGATCCCAATCAAGGGCGCTCTCCCATTCTCCTCCGTCGCCGCCGCGATTGACTCGGTGCTCTAAACAGCCATTTCAAAACGGACTCCACAAGGGGTCTGTTTTCGGTTTCGATCCCCCTCCTTTTTAAGCCTTGCCTGCCGGCAGGCAGGGAGGGCTAGGGGTGGTTAGAGCCTGTGTCATTGCGAGGAGGGAGTCTCTCGTCGACCGACGAAGCAATCTCTTTCTAGAGAACGTCATACAGATCCTTCCATTGCGGATTAATACTATCGACCAAGTCGACTTTCTTCTTCCTTGATCCAGCCTTGATCTGTTTTTCTCGACTTATCGCGTCAAAAACATAATCAAAAGGTTCAGCATAAACGAGTTTGTGTACCTTGTACTTTTTTGTGAACCCATCAACCAGTCCTTGTTTATGCTCCCATACTCGACGGGTGAGATTGCTGGTTACACCTGTATAGAGCACCGAGTGTATCTTGTTGGTCAAAATGTAGACATGGTACGTCTTCGACTCCATAGAAGGGGATTGCTTCGTCGCCTTTGGCTCCTCGCAATGACACAAACAATAACTACTCCGCCGCCTGATAGTCGACCAACCAGTTGATGCCCAGCGACACCACCGCGGCGACGAAGAAGGATGCGCCGATTGAAAAGACACTCGTGACAGCGATAAGGAACAGGAGCATCAGCACGCGGCCGATCCCAAGTGCGATCTCGCGCAGCACCGTGTATTCATCGATGTAGTGACCCGAGTCCGCGGCTTGCTCATACATGAGTGTGTCCATCGGCGTGCGCAACAAAATGGCACCGACGTTATGGAACGTGGAAGCGGCGAATACTCCCACGACTGTCTCGACCAATCCTTTCCACACCCATCCAAGCGCGTAGATCCCTGTTCCGTACTTAAGAAGTTTCACAGCAGAGAAGCGATCAGTCTCCCGACCAACCAGGAGTTCAAGCGCAAGACCGATGACAACGATAATTGCGGCAAACGCACCGATCTCAAGGTACTGACCCTGAAAAATCGCATAAAGAAAAATCGGCCAGACCACGACGCCTACAATATTCTCCGCGCCATAAGCCATCATGGATACACTCATCGGACGGAACTGTTTTCCAAATAATTTTTTGAAGCTCTCCCAGAACCCAAACTCATATTTCACCTTGAAGGTGGGAAGAAAAAACAAAGGTATGACCGAGGCACTAGCAAGAACAAGTCCGAGAAAAAAATTCAATCGAAACCCATAGGTGACAATGACCCAACCGGCAAGGACGGGAGCGATGACCTGAATGAGTTGCTGAAGCGCATACAGTCTGGCGAGGTACGCGCCTCGAGCTTCTTTGGGACCAAACTGGGCGTAATCAATATGAAACGGCGACCAGTAAAAACAAGAGACAATAGTTAGTCCGGCAATCCCCAGAGCCATTAGTAGGTACGGATCCAGCACAGAGCCCGCATCGATAAGATAGAACGTCCAATAAAAAAGCATGATGCCTAGCGTCCCAAACACCATGCTTGCGATGAGGCCCGTGCGCGAAAAAATCTGCGCCGCCCAGACTTGAAAGGGGAACTTTACGGCGAAGTTAATCGCGTACCACAGAAGGACCGCCGTAATCGACAGATCGAAAAACTCATACAAAAAAATCGGCAAGAACACGCCGACGATGCTTGACGCAGCAAAGGAGATAAGGCGATTAGAGGCCAGAGCCGGCAGGGCGGGAGCATGCGCGAGGCTGTGCCGATGGTGCCGGAATGGATAGGTTTGGTTGGGATGAGCAATGGGCATAGTTATTCAAGTATACCTTACCAGACGTTTTCTTGACTTTTATAGGCCTTTCTCGTAGTCTACCTCTCGTATTCACTAATCCTAGACATGACCTTGGTGATCGGGGCTGAGCTCCCATCAACTCAGATCATGCCATGAAATCCACTTCTCTATGCTCAGCGCATCCAAGAAGCAGAACCTCATCAAGAAGTTCCGCACGCACGACTCCGATACCGGTTCCCCTCAGGTCCAGATCGCTATTTTGACGGCAGAGATCGAGGATCTCACCAAGCACTTGCGCGATCACAAAAAGGACAACTCTTCTCGCCGCGGTCTCATCAACAAAGTAAACGAACGCCGCAGGCTCATGAAGTATCTGGAGCGTGAAGATGCCGCCGCCCTTGAAAAAATCAAGGACGAGCTCAAATTGCGATAATTTTAGAACCCCGCGGATTTCGCGGGGTCTTTGCTTTTTAACCGGACCCGACTTTTTTACGGGTCCACCAACCTATGTTTAAGCACAAAGACCAACGCGTCGGTGTATTCATCGACACACAAAACATGTACTATTCCGCGCGAAATCTCTTTAAGCGCAAAGTGAACTTTAAAAATATCGTCGAGGATGGCGTGGCTGGACGCAAGCTCATTCGTGCCATTGCCTATGTTGTTTCAACAGAAGGCGGAGAGAACAATGCGTTCTTTGAGGCACTGGAGAACGCCGGGATCGAAACTCGAAAGAAGCCCCTCATGGAATATCCGTCCGGTCAAAAAAAAGCCGACTGGGATGTCGGTCTCGCGATCGATGTTGTCCAAGCGCTTGATACCCTGGACGTAGTCGTGATTGTTTCGGGTGATGGCGATTTCCAACCGCTCGTGAATTATGTACAGAGTCGGGGACGTATGGTGGAACTCATGGCCTTTGATAAAACCACAAGCGGCAAACTGATTGAGATGGTTCATGACTACACCGACCTATCCGCAAATCAACGTCGTTACCTCATCGGACCTAAACTTACGACGCATGTCGAGAAGAAACTTCCTCAAGAGGATTCCACTCACGAAGAAGTTGAAGAAGGGGAAAACGAAGACCAGGATGCAACAGACAGTTTCTTCATGAAGCTTGATGAGTCTGTTTCCGACCAAGAAGAGTCCCGCACGCGACGATTAGAATTCTAACAATCTCATTTATTCATTCCTGCAGAAACTCTGAGACTCTCGAAGGGAACTTCGAATCTCCCGTTTCTGCAGGACAATCACAATCTATGAACGAAGCAAAACGTTTCGAAACCCAATGGGGAGGCCGCACACTCTCCATCGAGGTAGGGAAGTATGCCCAACAAGCAGGAGGATCCTGTCTGATTCAGTACGGTGACACCGTCGTGCTTGCCACGGCCACGATGAGCGCGGAAGCGCGGGGGGGTATGGATTTCTTTCCTCTCATGGTCGATTACGAAGAAAAGCTCTACGCAGCTGGTCGCATTAAGGGAAGCCGATTTATCAAAAAAGAAGGTCGACCAACCGACGAGGCCGTCTTAATTTCCAGATTCATTGACCGTGCCCTGCGCCCATTATTCAATCAGAAAATCCGAAATGAAGTTCAGGTCATCGTAACCGCACTCTCCTTCGACGGGGAGAACGACCCGGACGTGCTTGGTCTGATCGCTGCCTCTTGTGCCCTACACATCAGCGATATCCCGTGGAATGGTCCGATTGGGTGCGTGCGCGTCGGTCACCAGGATGGACAGATGGTTTTGAATCCAACCTACAAAGAACGTGAGACATCGATTCTCGATCTGAGTTTCGCTGGCACGAGCGAAAAAATCATCATGGTTGAGGCAGGAGGAAAGGAAGCTCCGGAAGAAATCGTGTTGAATGCATTTTGGTTTGGACAAGAGAATATTGATGCTCCCATCAAACTTATCGAGGAAGTCCGCAAGACGGTTGGGAAAGAAAAGCGCGATCTTCTCACACCCAAGAGCGACGAAGAAAAAGCGGCATTCTCACGCCGCGAGGAAGTCGAGACTCTTGCTAGACCGTTCATTCTTGAGACGGTGAAAAAGCTTTTCTTCGGAACTCCACAAGCAAGTAAATCTGAACGCAATAACCAAAAGTCAGAACTCAAGGTTCGAACAAAAGCATTCCTCAAGGAAAAAGGTGTGGAGGGCGACGATGTTCGTTATGGCACAGACTTGGTCTTAGATATTCTGGAAACTGAAGTCTCACGATCTATTATCGAGGATGGGAAGCGTGTTGATGGCCGTGGCATCACGGACGTTCGTTCTCTCCTGAGTGAAGTCGCCGTGCTCCCACGTGTACATGGTTCTGGTCACTTCATGCGTGGCGAAACGCAGGTCATGACCATTGTGACCCTTGGCGCGCCAGGCGATGAACAAACACTCGACGGTATGGAAACCGTTGGAACCCGACGTTACTTCCACCATTACAACTTTCCTCCATTCTCCGTCGGCGAGGTGAAGCCGATGCGTGGCCCTTCACGTCGTGACATCGGTCACGGCGGACTCGCGGAAAAGGCACTCATGCCAATGATGCCGGACAAGGAAGTTTTCCCGTACACAATTCGCGCTGTCTCTGAAGTCTTCGGTTCAAACGGATCAAGCTCTATGGGATCAACCTGTGGGTCAACACTCGCCCTCATGGATGCAGGTGTACCGATTAAGGCGGCGGTTGCCGGTATTGCCATGGGCATTGCCACCGACGATCGAGGCCGATGGAAAGTGATTACCGACCTTCAGGACCTCGAAGACGGTGCTGGCGGCATGGACTTCAAAATTGCTGGTTCGCATGAAGGCATCACGGCGATTCAAATGGACACGAAAACGACTGGTCTCACCCCTGAGATGATAAAGCAGACATTTGCTCAGGCACGTGAGGCTCACCTACAAATTCTTGATGTCATGAGGTCGGCCATCGCGCAACCTCGACCCGACCTTTCACCCTATGCCCCACGCATTATCACTCTGCGTATTAACCCAGAGCTTATTGGAAACGTTATCGGCCCTGGTGGAAAGACCATTAACGGAATCATTGCCGATACAGGCGTGCAGGCGATTGATATCGACGACGATGGACTGGTCATGATTACCTCAACCGATGCGGAAGGTGCACAAAAGGCCCTTGAAACCGTTCAACAACTCACGCGTGATCCAAAAGTGGGAGAAATCTACAAAGGGAAGGTGACCCGTCTTATGGATTTCGGCGCAATTGTGGAGTTCTTGCCAAAACGCGACGGAATGGTGCATGTAAGCATGCTTGCCCCATGGCGCGTAGAAAACGTCAGTGATATTGTGAAGTTAGGACAGGAGGTATTCGTCAAAATCATGGAGCTTTCAGAAGGGAGAACGTCGCTCTCCATGAAAGATGCTCCTGGCAACATCTATCCTGACCGACCGACTGGCGCCTCAGACTCTGGATCCCAGGGTCCTCGATCAGGAGGCGGCGGCCGACCGCCATTCCGTGGTGGCGGATCCCCCCACTCGCGAGTGGGGGGAGGACGTCCGGGATCTGCCTCGCGGGGTCCTCGCCCACCGCGAGCCGCCTAACATGCAACATCTCAACATCCCACTCTCTCGACACACAAAAACAACCCGCCGGAATCGGCAGGTTGTTTGGCTTATGGCGTCCGTTCTGCTCATTGGGGCTTTTATGGCGTTTCGGTTAGGAGCCTGGTGGTTTAGTCGTGGGGTCATTTTCTCTTTAGCTCCCTCAGACACCATTCTGGCCATAGAGCTCCATCTCAATGAAAAGACGAAACCGTTTCTGACTCAGTGGCTCGCGGGAATCCCCCTTATCTCAGAACGCGAACTTGAACTGGAAGATTTGAGCCAATATATACACGGAGATATGGCAATCTTCGTCACGAAAAACGGAGAAAGAAGCGTTGCTGTGCGTACCTCGAAAGGAGAGCTCCCAAACGACCTTCTGACACAATACGGGATATCTGTCCAAGAACAGGGAGGATTTATTCTCCTCTCCTCCGCCTTAATGCCGATAACAGG
Organism: Candidatus Uhrbacteria bacterium; assembly: GCA_016206085.1. Taxonomy (GTDB): domain Bacteria; phylum Patescibacteriota; class Patescibacteriia; order UBA9934; family GWF2-40-263; genus UBA12478. The sequence goes on along the minus strand of JACQSF010000004.1, from coordinate 1,145 downwards.
AGCTCCTGCACTCACACATCGACCTTTTCTCCCGTCTATCGGTGAAGTTTGGCTTGGAAGAGTCGTCTTTCCAGATATAGAATCGGGTGGAAACCTCTTCGTTTCGGAAGAGGAAATGACGTTCGATCTTCATACTTCGCGAAAGACCTCCATCGAGTCTAACATCGTCGAAAATACCTCTCTCTCTCTGGCGGATCTGACTTGGGGCGATGAGGAATCGTCTCTTGATGGGCTAAAGCGACTATCGACAAACAGCCTATTTCTGCAAAAGGAAACGCATGTGAATATCGTCATGAGATCTGGGGAACAAGGTCTGGAGACACTCATAGAGGTACTTGGATCAGAACCTGATTCGAACACAATTATTCAAGAACTTGAGAAAATAGGGGCCTTTGCGAGACCGTCATTGGTAACCCAAACTCTCCCAGATGGTTCTCGTTTAGAGGAGATTCTGGTTCAACCAGACCTCGTTTCTGTTGAGGAAGTTTCGACAAGTGCTGGATTGAGTTATCGCGTTCCAACTGGGGGAGGTGAGTCAATCATTGCCACCGTACATGGGGGTTCAATTCTTTTCTCGAACAGCCAAGAACTGCTCGAAAGCTATGCCGGAGCTACGCAGGACTCCTCTTCTACCTGTTCAGTCCTGACAAACTGGCTGGATCCAACATTTTTACTTCTTCAGACACAATCAGAATATCTGAATCCGGACTTAGCTCTCATTAGTCAGATAGTTGATGAATTTTCGGCCATTTCTTTTGAGGTCAAAAAGTATTCAACCATAGTCCACTTCTGCAGAACCTAATTGTGGATAAGTAGTTTATAAGTGGGCATAACTGTGGATAAATACCTGACAAAATTTACTTACATGAACACATTTTTTTCTAAGATGTAATCTTTTGTACTAAATTTAGCTCTAATTCATAAATTGACCGAGAGTCAATTTTTTGGTATCATACTTTTGTAAGTAGTTCTTTCACACCACTCTTGGGAGGTTTTCCGAAAACCGCTTTTGACTTTTGTCAGCGGGCACCCCACGCTCGTGCGACTTTCGGGAAACGTCTTACCGTCTTTACTGTTCAGAACATGAGAAAACAAAAACAAAAGCGAAGCTTCTAGGTTCGCCCCACTTATGATCTACCATTGGT
>JACQSF010000016.1 GCA_016206085.1 Candidatus Uhrbacteria bacterium | reverse complement strand
TTTGACTCTCTCCCCTCGGTGTGATCTTCTACCATCGGCGTTTCCTTTCTCTGCCTATCTCCGTAGGCAGTCTGTGGGTTTGGTTACCCTGAAAGGTTACGCCACCTTTTTCCTATTTGCACACTTTTTGATTGTAACTCTCTGGATCGTGATTGTAAGATGTTCCGACTCGAAGAAGGCGGACATCCGGTCGGCCGAATCCTGCCAGTTTGCCCATGCGATTGAACTTAGACACCGTTGCGCTGTTGCTGAAGAGCACGGCACTGACATTCCCAGCCTCAGGCTGCCGGAAGAACCCTGATGGAATGTTTTTGCCCTTCCACTGGTGTGAAGTGATGGTCTCAGCCACGGTACTCAAACGTCCGTGACTGTCGAAAAGCGCTTTCCATCGCTTGCCGTATAAGTATGTCATCAAACCGGTCCCGGACCAGACCATGGAATCGTCCTTGTGGAAGTCGTGAATGGCGAAGATGAGCGGATTGCCCTTCACATGGGGTTCGTTCCAGTACTTCCTCTGGAGCTTCGAGAAAAGGGGACTACCAAACTTGACGGGGAGGTAGTCCTGATGGAGCATCTCAATCTGTGCAGGGGTGGAGGGGATCCAGTCGATATCAAGTTCGGGGCTTGGATTCACCGTGACGCACTCAATGTAGATCGGAGTCGCACCTTTAATGCATTCGTAGTCTGGAAACGCTGTCTTGTCGCCAATGACGAACAATTCCTCATGGAGATACGCGAACATGAACAACTCCCAAAGCCTGGCATTGAATCCATCGGACTGGAATTGTTGTACAAAGTTCCCGTCCAGATCGACGAAGGCGTAGGCGACCTCCTGGATGATGCCTTTGGCGGGGGAATGCCCGTCATAGTCACGTAGACCCACGAAGATCGGGTGCAGACGTTCATTGGGTACGGCTTGTCGGAATATCTCATTCTTCTTGCGGGCCGCGTCGCCTTGTGGATACACGACGTCGCCTCGCCGACTGAACTCCTCAATCTTGAGATGTAACGCGCCCCTTGCGCTTTCAATGCTGTCGAAGCTGACGTCGCCCCCGATCCAACGGAATACGCCTCTTTCATCTCTGCCAAGGATGACATAGTTCCAGTCGTTGTCCGTGTGATCACGAAGGATAGCACCGAGCACATTCTCCGCAGCATCCGAGTACCATTCGACTTCTGTTGCGAGAATCGCCGCCATTGGGTGCTTGGATAGAGTCAACGCCGCGAAACGGGCATTGCTGATTGTGTGCACTCCTGCCACTTCTGTCTCCTATGGTCGAACGTCTCGCTTAAAAGGCGCGCGCTGCTCGCGCGTCCTTTTTGAAGCGATTGTTAAACACCACCTTTCCCAATGTGCAAAATCTCGCCTAGTAGTAAATATGTATTTAGAAACAGAGATCGCGCCTCTTCTGCGGTGACATCGCCATGAACCCCTGTTGATACCCGGTCATATAGATTGGAAATGTTCTGTCTAATTTTCTTTTTTCTAGACCGGCTTTCAATACGCTGATGGACAAACGCATTAATCCGATTTTGATGCCGATTTGCATCAAGACTCAGGGTATCGCCACCTATTTCTATTGTTTCATCTGACGGCGGGAATATAGAATCTGCAAATGACTCTATTATTCTCCTGCATGTATTTAATGCTTGACTAATGGACTCTGGATCATCCTCTGCAAGACGGTCCATCACAGTGGGAATTCGCTGAAGAACTTCGCCGCATGTTTCAGTTATCAAGTTATCCACATCATCCTTGTAGCGCTCAAAGATAGACTCAGATAGATTGTCAAATTCCTTCTGGTAGTAAACTTCACTTACAAAGGAATGGAGCTGGGCAAGTACTCTACTTTTGATTCCACTCAACCTCGATATAAGGTTGGCCGTATCTTTCATCGCATTTGTTACATTGGCAATAGCCGCTGCAGCCCACTCGCCACTGGAATCTGGCGTTCGCATTGCTGCAAGTTTTGCTTTTTCAGCCTCAATTGCCGCCTCCTGCTGGGCAAGGGGACCCCAATAGCCAAGTTCTTTTTCTCTGTTTATCCATCGCCCAGTAATTGACATATATTTGAGGGACACTTCATTTGTGTTGTTGTATCCAACCATTTCTAGCTTTAGCCAATACTTGATCTCATCAGAACCAACCCAACGTGCAAGGCGAGAAGCTTTTAGCAAAAGGTTCTCGGCACTTGTTCTACTTAACTCAATGTCATCAAGTAGTTCTTTAGCCAGCTCCAGAATATGTTCCGAGCGACTTTGGTTAGGCACGAGCTTAATTTCCTTTGGTGTTTAACGTATAGCGTTTTATCCCTGATGCCTTTGAGGGATAGAGTTTCGACAAAATCCCCTACGTGGCATTGGGGATAAAACGTGTTGGACTAAACCGCTGAGCGAGAATTTACTGCTAGCTATGGGGATTGTAAAGGACAAAGTGTGCAGAGAGAGTCAGGCTTAAATAGGTGAATCTAACCTTGCTAGGCGACCTTCAGGCCGCTTCGGGGTTGTTCGAATCGTTCCATTGAAACCGGTTATTCCCTTCTGCCCTACCTGTCGGCTGACTTTTTAGACGACACCCACAGCGATTTGCTTCGATAAAAGCGAGGCAAACCAAAATAGGCTTGCCTTGTACGACGGCTTGGGCATAAGATGCCGCCGAAAATAGCTTCGGGCGAGGAGACATCTCGATGGCTTACTACCGCGACCTGCGTGAATGGCTCAAATTTCTCGACTCGCGCGGCTTCCTCAGGCGGATCAGCCGGCCCATCAACAAGGACACGGAGATGCACCCTCTGGTGCGCTTCCAGTTTCGCGGGCTGCAGGAAGCCGACCGAAAAGGCTGGTTGTTCGAGAACGTCGTGGATGTCAGCGGCAAGAGATACGACATTCCGGTGGCCCTGGCGGTCATGGCGCCCAACCGCCTCGTCTACGCGCTGGGGATGGGCGTAAGCTCCGCCGGGGAGATCTCCGCCAAATGGGCGCAGGCCCAGGCTCACCCCATCCCTCCGCGAATACTCTCTTCCGGGCCGTGCCAGGAGCTGGTCTATGAAGGCCAGGCCCTGCGCGACGCCGGCGGGGTCGGCATTCTCCCTTTTCCGATCTCTACTCCCGGCTTCGATTGCGCCCCCTTTCTCTCGGCGGGCCACTGGGT
>JACQSF010000015.1 GCA_016206085.1 Candidatus Uhrbacteria bacterium | reverse complement strand
TTTTAGGGGTACACACGATTTCCAGTCGTGCACCTTCAACCGCTCGGTCACCTCTCCGCTTTAAGAATCTCTACGGTGACGTGTGTCTGACTTCAAAACAAACCAGATGTAGCCTATCATAGTGGCGGATGTTTTTCTAGAAATTTACTGTTTTCTGTGTGAGATCCCCTTAGCTTTTCAACATTAGATCGCCGAGGACATGCCCCTTCCCTCCTCAAACTTCTTCCGAATTTCATTGGTTCACTCCGACTGCTCCTTTAAGAGCCTTTTAATAGCGGCTTCCAACTCCTTGTGAGTAAAGGGCTTGGCGATATAACCGCCGCAACCGCTTGCCAAACATTTCTCCCGGTCGCCGGGCAAGGCCTTCGCAGTTGCTGCCAAAATAGGTATGGCTTGAGTCTTGGGATTTGTGCGGATCCGAGAGGCCGCTTGGAGCCCGTCCATTTGAGGCATGCGAATATCCATGACAATCAGATCAGGAAGCTCCGAGCTAACCATCTCCACCTCGATCTTTCCCGCCTCCGCCTTAGAGGCATCCACGAAGCCCGTAACTAACTTGACAATACGCCGGGCGTTATCCTGAATGCGCTCCAGGGCATCCAGGTTTTCCTCATTGTCTTTCAGCTCCTCAAGCCGTGAAGCTACGCTTTCGGTGTACCCCATGATAATCCCTAGAGGATTCTTGATATCATGGGCTAGGGCCGAAACCTGTTGTCGGGGAGGGAATCAGTGGAATACGGCCGCAGCTCCATTAAACTGGAAGAACAATAAAGGACTTGGGCCAGAAAATCCAGTCTCGAAAGGGAAAAATCAGGATCAGATTGTATTGCTTCTCGGGCAGACGGGAAACTACGCGGTCGAGGCCATTTTCCGCGAGTTACTTTGTAGAACTCTCTGGAGCACCTCTCCAAAGACCTTAGGAGGAGTGGGCTTGGTTAAGAATTCCGCCATGCCAGCTTCTAAAGCCCTATCTTTGTAAATTTGCTCCTCCCAAGCCGTGTACGCGATGACAGGTATGTTTGCAGTTTTAGGATTCTGTTTAAGCTTGACCGTCGCGTCAATCCCGTTTATCCCTGGAAGGCCTAGATCCATGACGATGAGATCCGGGCCCTGGCCGATGGCCTTTTCTATGCCCTCTGGTCCGTTTGCAGCCTCAATGGTCTCATAACCCACGTGGCGCAACTGAAAAACCAAGATCTCCCGGGAATCCGGATGATCCTCAACAATCAGAATCTTTAGTGGCATGCTAGTTTTCCTTTGGGAGAAGCACGCGGAAGGTGCTGCCCCTACCTACCTCACTTTCAACCTCTATTCTCCCTCCCAACAGGCGGGCCAATTGTTTACTTAACGCCAGTCCCAACCCCATTCCTCCATATGCGCGGGTCTGAGAGCTATCGCTTTGCCGGAAGTCGTCAAAAATGAATTGCTGGACCTGTTTACTAATACCGATCCCGGTATCGGCCACCGTGATCTCTACGGCATCTCCCTGTGAACAGGCACTAAGGACGACTTTCCCCTGCGATGTGAACTTCACGGCATTATCCATAAGGTTATCCAAAATCTTTTCCAATTTATTCTTATCGGTTTCGATTGTGAGGAGTGAAGGAGAAATTTTCTTGAGCAGCACAAGAGGCCCGTCTTTAATCGAAGCCTCCCACTTTAGTGCCAGGCCATTTAGAAAGCCCTTTAGATCAATCGCCTCCCGATTGATCTCCATAATGCCTGCTGAGAAGCAAGCAAGATCCAAAAGGTTATTAACCAACTTCAACATGTGATGACTAGCTTCAATGGCCTTGGTTAAACAGTAGCACTGCTCCTCCCCGATCTTTCCGCTCACCCCATCGAGGAGCAGGGAGAGGTAACCGGCGATGACATGCAAGGGAGTGCGAAGCTCATGGGACATATTTGACAGAAACTGCGATTTGAGAAGCTCGAATTCTATCTGCCCTGAATGGTTGTGATGGTTAGTAGTTTTCCCGACTTGAGGTGCGTCCCTCATGGTCCTAATTTTCTTGGCCAGGATCAGGTGATATTGCAGGCTTCTCAGGGAGAGCCTTAGAAAAGATATGTCCCTCATCGGCCCCAGACCACTATGGTCAGGAGGCGGGTTTCTCCATCGGCCCGCTTGCAGTCGAGGCTGTCTGTGCAATCTTGCTGTCACGGGAGTTATCATACGACCCTCTAGGGCTTAATCGCCCGGTTATTGTTTTCCATGGCAAGAGAGTGGTTGGGAATCAGGATTTGATACACCGCCAGTTTTTGTCGAATGTTCATAATCGCCTTGCCATAGTTTTCATTTTGAACGAATACCCCTTGGTTGTAATGACCGAAAAAGATCGGGATGAAATCGCCTCTTGCATTTTTCCGGCTAAGCTCGCGCCAATAATTCAGCATCTCGACGCCTATTCTTATGTTCTTCTCGGCGTTAAAAAGATCCTCCCTCTCCTTCACCCGGTGTCTCCCCACATAGTACCAGTTGATCCCCATGAGACCGTAATCGCCGGTAGGCGAGATAGCCTGAGGGTTGAACCTCGATTCCTGCCAAATGACCGAGACCACATCAAGGGGATCAAGTTCAAAAACAGTAGCCTGCTTTACTACAAGTGCAGCGTAACTGTACGCTAATTCTTCCTCTAGCCCTTTAATTTTAAAGCTCTCAATCGCCTTTTTGGTTTCCAACACCTTGATGTCGGAATCGGTTACCCTCAGATACTCGCCGCGCCTGTACTGGTTAAGGAGACCTCGCTGGGAGTAGAGGTAGAAAAAGGTGGCCAAGAGGAGCAGGGAGAGACCACCCAGAAGCAGGGCACAGTAAGACTTTGGCCTCATGAGAAATTTCACTTTCTCTGCCTCCATCTCTAAGTCGCTCAACCCGTGCCTCATCCATTAGGAAGACGCATCTCCCCCAGCGCAGTGCGCACGTAGCACTTTTCCTCAAAAGCCTCAAACACCCTGATAAGATGCCCAACGTTATACCCCATGCTATCCAGGGCCGTGGCAACATCCTCGGCGTCGATAATCGCCACTCGGGTACTTTCAGGTAAGAAGAGGAAGAAATTCCGATCTGTTTCTTTTAGGCGGACCATATCCCTTACCTCCTATTCCTCTAAGGCGCCTATGCTTTCGACCTGGCGCTTTTCCTCCTGACAAAGAAGTATACGCCGTTTAGCTTCTCAAGCTTGCCCTGCCGCAAAAGAGAGCCGACCAGTCCCACAAGCGACCTCCAGTTGACTCCCAAAAAGTTCCCTAGATCGCGGAGCTTCATACCCTCGGGATGTTTTTTAAGGACGGCAAGGATCTCTGCTTTGATAGCGTCCTTATCTTCATCTTCTGTCATGGGCTCCCGGCAATTCTTACCTCGTTCATGGAGCGCGAATCTCACTATTATCGAGAAGCCGCAACCCCGACCCGCTGCAGCCAGCTCACAACCTCGGCGTAGCTCCACTTGACAAAGCGCTCTATGGAAAGGACAGCCTCGCGGTTATCCTTATGGACCCATTTCTCTTCCGCCTCGCGGTAATCAAAGCCGCAGGCGGTGAGGAGATCCTGCTTAGACTCACAGTACCGCATATTTTATCTGCTCTTCCCGCTCTTCTTTCGCAACCGCACTTCCAAGATACCGTTGTGGCAGGTTGCCTTCAGGGAACCGGCATCTACCTCGGAACTCAGCTCGATTTCCTTTCTATACCCCATCCGGGCCTCAGGTCGCGTAAAGAGGGAAAGAACTCTGTCCTGGATTTTTAACTCCAGGTCATTGAGGCTGACACCGGGGACCTCAGCCACAATCACGATTTCCTGCGGCTCGTCAAAGACATCCACCGTTGGCTCCACCACCCCAGGAGGTTTTTGAGTTTTCGGCGCCTGGTGCTGTCCGCGCGGCCGCGCCCCTGTGCCGATGTGGTATTCGCCTTCTCCTAGAACACCGCTGGTTTTTACGTGTCCCCTGATGCTTGCCCCCTCTCTCTGCCACTCCTCATCTGTCAGGACCTCTTTGCCGCCGGCGCGTTTGAGTTTCTCCCGCAGCTCCTGCAGCCGGTCCTTCACCTCCTCGGGAGAGGAAAGAAGCTTGCCGAGGTCAATCTTAATACCTAAAATATCGAGCGCTCCGCCGATCACTTGAGAGGGATCGGACTCTTTGTCGCTTTTTTTCATTTTTAGGTCAGACTTTCTTTCTTGGACGTCCTTTCCCACCATCTCTGGGCCCCTGGGAGGCTTCTAACTGCTCAATCCTCTGCTTCAGGGCCTCAATCTCCTCTCCCCTTCCATTCTCCATTACCTTGGAGGAGAGAAAGGGATCCAGTTGCCACCAGTCAATTCCCATTTCCTTGGCCTTATCCACGGAAGCGATGACCAGGCGGAGCTG
>JACQSF010000014.1 GCA_016206085.1 Candidatus Uhrbacteria bacterium | reverse complement strand
TGCCGAAGGCCAGATTGGATTCTTCGACGAACCCCATCAGGAGAAGGCGTGGAGGTCTATACAATCGGTTTTACAAAGAGGACGGCGGCAGACTTCTTCGGAACGCTGAGGCGCGCAGGTGTTAAACGCCTTCTTGATGTCCGCCTCAACAACTCGTCGCAGCTCGCGGGCTTCACTAAGAAAGAAGACCTTCCCTTCTTTCTAAAAGAGATCTGCGGCGCGGAGTACATCCACGAGCCCTTGCTCGCACCTACACAGGACGTGCTCGACGATTACAAGAAAAGAAAGGGGAGCTGGCAAGACTACGAGCGGCGGTTCCTACAGCTCATGGGGCAGAGAAGAATCGAGGAGAAAATCGATCGTCAGCTATTCGAGGTGCCTACCGCATTGCTGTGCAGTGAAACGACGGCGCAGCACTGCCACCGGCGGTTAGTTCTCGAGTACCTCAGCAACAAGTGGGGCGATATCAAGGCGGTGCACCTGTAGACCACAACCCAGGGCCGCATGAAGATCGTCGTGAATCACCTCACTCGGATGCAGGCCGGGTACATCTGTGTTTTTGATCCCGCTCTGACTTATGAAAACGCCCGCACGCAAGACCGCCGCTGATGCTTCCGTCTCCAACTACGCTGGCCTTGTGGATGGCATCGGCGGACTACTCGAAGCCGCCCGCCGCGCCTCTGCCCGTGCGGTCAACGCCTTAATGACCGCGACCTATTGGGAGATCGGACGGCGCATTGTCGAGTTTGAGCAGCATGGCCGTGAGCGTGCGGACTATGGTGAAACTCTGCTCCCGAAACTGTCCGCCGACCTGACACGGCGTTTCGGGCGCGGCTTCTCGGCTGACAATCTCGAATCGATGCGCTTATTTTACTCGGCCTTTCCTCCCGCCAAGATTTCCGAGACACTGTCTCGGAAATCCTCCGAGCCGATTCCCCAGTCGCCGGCCGGCAAATCCGAGACGACGTCTCGGATTTTTGATCTTTCTTCGATGGCCGAAATCTTCCCGTTGTCCTGGTCACATTACGTCCACCTGATCCGGCGCTCACGCTCGCCCGAGGCGCTGGACTTTTACCATAAGGAAGCCCTCCGGAGCGGCTGGAGCGTTCGCCAGCTCGACCGCCAAATCGCCTCTCTCTTCTATGAGCGCACCGCCCTATCGAAGACCAAGGCAAATATGCTGGCGAAAGGCGCCCAGTCCCGTCCCGAGGACACGGTAAGCCCAGATGAGGAAATTAAAGACCCCTACGTTCTCGAATTCCTCGGCCTGAAGGACGAATACTCCGAGAGCGACCTTGAGGAAGCGCTTATCCGGCACCTCGAACGTTTCTTGCTCGAACTTGGTGGAGACTTCGCATTCATCGGGAGGCAGAAACGCCTCCGCATCGGCGGGGAGTGGTATCGCGTGGACCTGCTTTTCTTTCATCGCCGCCTCCGCTGTCTCGTGGTGATCGATCTCAAGGTTGGCAAATTCACCCACGCCGACGCCGGACAGATGCATCTCTACCTCAACTATACGCGTGAACACTGGACCCGGCCCGACGAAAACCCGCCCGTCGGCCTCATCCTCTGCGCACAAAAGGACGAGGCGCTAGCCAAGTACGCGCTAGAAGGCTTGCCGAACAAAGTCCTCGCCCGCGAGTACAAACTGGCCCTACCAAATGAAAAGCTCCTCGCTAAAGAACTGGAGAAGACCCGCAAAGCTCTGGAGGCCCGGCGCCAATGAACCGCGCATCTGCCACCTCCCGGATGTTTTCATCCGTCTGACTTTAACCTGCCTCTCTCGCCTGTCTTCTGCCCTTCTTTTGAGATCTGAGATTTGCTATCTGAGATCCCGAAGGGCTCGCCTCTTGCCTCTATTTCTTACTATTGCCTACCGCCTACTGCCTATAGCCTGTTTTTTATTTGACGCCCGAGTCCTCCGGAGTAGAATAAGCGGCTAAATAGTCTGGCGCTGATGGCTGGGCGTGATTTATGGTTGAGTCTTTGGACGAGCACGAGCAACGAATCGGCGCTGGCTCTCCCAATCCGGTCACATCTTTGATCCTGCATCATCGCCCGGAGTGGATGGTAGTACGGTTTTCCTCTCTTCCCGATTCATGTTAGGATCGCATTTTGGATATTGAGTGGATTAGGCAACAGCTACGGTCGGGAAACTATGAGTTTAGTGGCCATGCTGATGATGAACGTCAAGCCGAGAGAATCCCGATCGCTGACGTGGAAGGGGCACTCCTGAATGGAGAGGTTCTGGAAGATTATCCAAACGACCCGCGGGGACCGAGTTGTTTAGTCTTGGGACATGGGAGTCCGGGATCTCCAATCCATGTTGTTTGCGGACAAACCCCTTCCAGGAGACTCAGGCTTATTACCGTATACATTCCTTCCCTACCCAAGTGGGTTGATGAAAGGACGCGGCGGAGGTAACGATGGCTAAATACCGCTACGATGACTGCAGTTTTTGCGGAGGTCGTGTAAGGGAGCGTCGTATCCAGAAACCCTGTTTCTGGGGTGACAAGTTGGTTGCCCTGGTCGATGGTGTGCCCACGGGAGTGTGCGAGCAGTGTGGAGAGCGGTACTACAGGGCCGCTGTGCTTAAACGAATCGAGGCTGACCTTAAAACTCGGAGCCGTTCCCGCCAGATTCGCCTGCCCGTTATCGAGTATTCGGCAAGGACATAGAGAGGATCTTGTCCGGCTTTAGCTCCCCGGGAACGACTCACGATCACAAGTCACGAACACGAACCACGTTCTTTATCAATTTCATCCTTCCGCTTTCATCCTTCATCCTTGTTTTGAACTACCGCCTACTGCCTATTGCCTGTTTTTTCCATTTGACGCCCCAATCCTCCGGAGTAGAATAGGCGGCTAAATAGCCGGGCGCTGCGGGCTAGGTGTGATTTGTGGTTGAATCCTTGGACGAGCACGAGCCACGAATTAGCGCTGGCTCTCCCGATCCGGTCACATCTTTGATCGCGCATCATGGCCAGGACCGGCTCGTCCCCAGCCGAGCATTTTGTTGAGCGAGAGAAACTAAGAAGAGAGTGGGTAAAGTTGGGTAAGCGTGACACGCGGATCAAAGCTTGCCAAGCAGAAATAGACGCGTTTCTCGTCAAGCTTTAGCGTGGCTATAGTATATTAAGTCCTAGTCTAAAAAAGATTTGCCGATGTCTCCTCTCTCAACTACTGACCTCAGTCCTACAAGAAAGACCGCTTTCGATGAATTTCTGATTGCTGAGTATAACAATATATCCCAGGCTCATTTTAACACTGTCACCTCTATATCAGAATTCTTCAAACACTACACGGTCTTCGCGTCACTCCCGATTTCAGTGGCCGTTATCTTTCTAAAACCAGCCGAACTAGAGAAAAGCGGTATTCTGAAATTCCTTATGGAGTTTCCGTTGGTTCCAACGATTCTTTTGTGGTCTGTGACGCTTATAGGCCTATCGGTCCTGGGATATATTGTCAATCTACGCTGTGATGCTCTTCTGTATGCGCGCACGGTTAACGGCATCCGCAAATATTTCTCCGAATTGTCTCGGCTTTCAATCGACGATCTCAATCGGATTTTGGCTTTGCCGAGATCTATACAGTTTCCACTATACGTTGAACCGACTTACTTTGTTTTTGTTGTCATTACATTTGCCCTGGTGGGAACCGCGTATTTTGTGGCTGGTTGTTATTTTTATTGGACAGCTAACAACTGGCCTCTCGATGTCAGCTTCTGGTTGCTCGTAGGATTTTGTCCGTGGGCTCACTTATTCCTGTATGCATGGCTTGGCAATCACCGGGAAAGAGAATATTTACATGGCTACATTGTGGGGATCGATATCGATGGGGTTCTGAACGAACACAGAGAGCATTTCTCCAAGATCCTAGAGATTCGAACAGGCAAGAAATTAGATGCCAAGTTAATTACAAGAATTCCCGTACGTGAGATACCCGGCGGCGATGTCAGCGAGAGCGACGAGCATGCAGTTTTTAATTGGCCCTCATATTGGCGGGACATGCCAGTCGCCCCCAATGCGTCAACGATAATCCGCAAACTACGCAATCTCCTCGGTTACCGTATATGGATTTTCACGTATCGGGGATGGCCGCAACCAGAAACATTTCCTAGAACACGCGCAGACGAGTATTGGAGATCCTGGAGAGAGGTATCGCGGTGGGCGATTCTAGAGAAGTGGGGAATTGTAAGGAAAATCGAAAGTCGTTTAGGAGAAAGAGGGCTTCCAGGGTTAGTAGGAGGCCGCCTAATCCAAAAAATCACTAAGGAATGGCTACGCAAATATGAATTTCAATACGACAACATGATTGTTGAAAGAGGTAATACCCACACCGCGGACCCATTAATTCTTACGAGGAACAGGTTCCTCACCTCTAAAGAGAGAAAGATCCGAGTGTTTGTAGAGGACGACCTTAATAACGCGAAGAAGCTCGCCGACATTTGTGGTGTTGTTTTCCTAATTGATCATCCGTACAACCAGCTTGATAGTAGCCAGCTTCCTGTGAATGTAATCCGAGTAAAGTCGTGGCAGGACATCTATGACTTCCTTAGGCGCGCCTTCTAGATCTGGCCGATGCCTTAAGCACTCTTAATCGTTTGGAAGGACGATATTAGCAATGGTTCAACCAGCAGAGGAAAGTTTTGCCTATGGCTCGGTTCTAAAGGCGCTCAGCAGAGGACTCTATCCTGACAAGCGCCATATTATTAGAGAGTTCGTCCAAAACTCTTACGACGGCTTATATGAGCTACGAAAGACTCATCCACGAGAACTGCTTCGCCCGGTGGAGGTCAAGGTAGAACCGCCATCTATTTTCATCACCGATTTTGGCATCGGGATGCCTGAAAGAAAGATGCGTGAGTACCGTTACCTCGGCTATTCTGAGAAAAACCCTGCCGAGCATGCTGGCTTTAGGGGTATTGGAAAATACTCTGGACTGGCTGTTGCGGAGAAAATCATAGTTGATTCCTCCCCTTACGGGATCCCTAAACGATATAGCGTCGTAATCCATGTCGGAGACATGATCGACGCGTTAGACGCTAACAATAATATTCCTCTTGAAGAGCTGCTGAAACAATTTACAGAGTTAAACGAGGGGTCAGAAAGTAGTGATGAGCATTATACATTTGTTGAACTCCATACGATCCGCAAAGATGGAAAGGCGCTTTTTGAAAAAGATGTCTTAAAACATTATCTTACCCGCACGGCACCAATACCCTTCAACCCTGAGTTCAAGTTCGCGGCGGAGATAGAACGAAAACTTGCTGAAAACATTCCAGACTATTTAGCTGTAGAGCTTAGCTTCAATGGAGAGAAAATCTATAAACCGCACCTACCACGCTGTCGAGAGCCCGAGTACGAAACGGTCCTATACCAGGACGATAAGCCGGATATCTTGGCATTCTCTTGGTATTGCCAAAACGAAGAGAAGGGCCAATTCGATCCAAAGGAGAACAGTGGTCTAGTTTACCGGGTTAAAAATATCGCGGTTGGAGACGGCCAACTTACCCGACGAACACTGTGGCACAGTACTCCCGAGAGGGCTTTTTACTTCTTTGGCGAGATACATGTGCTAGATCCCCAGGTAATTCCTTCTTCGGATCGAACAGATTTTGAGGATGTGGAGGCACGGAGACGCCTTTACCAACGCTCTGTCCGCATCGCATCCATCCTGAGCCACAAAGCTGGTGAGGAGAGTGCGCGGCGGCGGTTTCAGGAAGTGGTGACTAGAGGCAATGAGGTGCTTTCCGAACGGGGGAGGGAATTGGTGTCTGGTACGCTGCCGCTTGAGCTTAAAGACCAAGTCGTGTTCGAGGTCCAGAAATTCCAAGAAGATGTTCAAAATCGCCTAGAGAAATCAAAGGATGAAAGGGCGAAAAACCGAGCACAACGGTTTCTTAGTAGGAGCCGGAAGTTTCTCTCAGGTATTCGAAAAGATGGGAGAGGTTTCTTTAATCTTCAGAAGGCGTTGAAATTCGACCGGAAACTTCGTCTCTTGTACGATACAATCATTGAAATCCTCAAAGACGAGTTCCTCCACGAGCCTGGTAGGTTAGAGCACATTGTCCGAAGAATTCACGACGCGATTAAAGCAAAAGGCTCACGTTGATAAAGTTTCCCCAACGATTTACGCGAAATAAGGATACTGTCAGAGCCCTTCAAAGGGAAACAATTGACAAAAATCTGAAAGAGAGGCTTGGAAGTCTGAGATACTTTGGGCTCCCATCTAGTACATTAGGTGATGCCAGAGCATGGTCGAAGCTCTTTGTCGAGTATGTGGCGGTAGAGCGAGGTGAAAAAGGCAAAGAATGGGTGCTTCAGCACGAGTTGGCACTGCAAGCATTTCGCTCAGGCCTCCTTGGAAAGACTACGCTGCTTCGTGGGGACATCGATACGATCATCAAAAAGGGCAAGGACTCATTTGGCAAACGAGTGATTTTCCCTTTCGATGTAGTTTCTCTCGACTACAGTGGAGGACTATTTTACCGAGGCAAAACTGGCGACTTCGAGCGCTTGAGAGCCGTAGAAACACTTATTGCTCGTCAAGGAAACAAAAAGGCAAGCTTCGTGTTGTTTATTTCGTGTAATCTTGACCAATTGGATCCAGGAGAGATCCAAAAGACGATAGGCAATATGAAGACGGAGCTTACCCGATACGGGTTCGAGGCTGATGAAATAATAAACGCCTACCTAAAGCATCCCCGTGAGGAAGCGCGGCTAAAAATATACTTGCCTTATTTTGTTAACCACCTGGGGGCCAGATATCACTACAATTGCGAAACCGAAAATGTGATATTTTACGAAGGGAACAGGAAGGTCCACATGCTGGCCTTTCGCTTTTACCTGTCCTTTGATGCGCGTACAGAGGCGTTGCGGTCACCACGAGAAAGATTAAGTCAAGTCCTAAATAAGAGTCTTATCGAGGTAGTAGGTGGTAGGCCAAACGAGACACTGTTAGGACTCCCGAAATTGTCGCCACCAGAGCAAAGGGGGAAGAGCACGTAAGATGAGTCATGAGTTAAAGGTCAACCGAGGTTGAGCCGACTGCTTTGTGGGAATGACCTGTGATTTCACGGGCAGCTGCCAAGCGATATTGATATCACTTCGCCCGAAGGCGTCTCAAAATTTTATTTACATACCCGTGGGCGACCGAAACATCGCTTGCAACTTCGTACACGGCTGAGAGTACTTCGGAGTAAGCCTTCTTCTTGGCCGGGGTTAGACGCTTCAATAGTGTGCCGTTGCTTCTGTCGGACGACAGCCGCTCTACTTCCCGCCGTAGCTTAATAATCCGGTTGAGGAGTTCCCCTCGTTGTGTCGTGTCGGCCAACTTTTTTTCTATGTTTATCTCCTGCTTGCGGATTAGTTTTGAGAGAGCACTTAGATGCCGCCGCCGGAAGGGAAAACTATGCGGAATCGACCGAGCTACGACGAGGTCATTCTCAATCTTCTGTAGATTATGTTTCGTTGCCTTCAAGAAGTTTCTACTCGCAGAACGTGCTCTGCACGTACGCGATATCTCGGTCGCGATTGTGGCGATGTGGGACTGGAGGTTTGAGTAATGGGAGCTATGTTCGAACTCATCTCTACGACCGTTAGGGAGAATCTTCTTATTCAGGACATGGAACTCACCGACACTCCAGCTATTAAATCTAGGCTCGGTGAATAGGTCCGCGAGAATATTGCTTTCCCCAATCTGAATATTACCCGCGCGGACACGCAAGCCGGCAATGTTTAGCCTCTTTGGAATCGCACCAAGATAGCTATGGTCTAACACCCATCCGGCGGCGTCCAGGCCACCGTCTAACCCTGGGACCTCGAAGAGCCGAACACCACAGAACCGATCAGTAATCTTTGGCGTTAGGACAAATGCTGACTGGTGCGGTCGACGGACAGTCGCGCCCCCATCTATCGTTAATTCAACCACCTCTCCCACCCCGTGTTTAAGAAGAAAGTCTTCGATCCTGTCGCCGTACTCAAAGTCTGTTTGGAACGGGACAGGGGCTACTTGCGATAGGTATTCTCGCACGGCTTCCGGGTTGATGAGCACATCATTCTTGATCCGGAGTACTTTGCGAAGCTCGACTTCAAAAAAACGAGGTGGCCAGGAACCACCAGAGCTTCGGTTCACCGTCGCTATTTCTGACACCGCAGTCCGGAGATCGTGCACGGCAGAGTCAGAGTTTAGCAACTCTCTGAGCCTCCTGGCGTCCCAGGATATCTCGGTCACGGGCTCCCGAGCTGTGGATCGCCCGCGGAACAAGAGCTCCTGACAATAGCCCAAGCCTGCAAGCCGACCGATGCCGCGAAAGCCACGTAGACCTTTGCCCCGTTTGCTGCTGAGACCGATCGCTAGGAGTCGGTGCAAAAAGTGCGCCCGTGGGATAGAGGCTCCATTATCACGGATGCGTATTGTTCTCTCTGATAAGCCGACATGGAGATCAATACGTCCTGCCTCGTTTGAGGCTAACATTCCTTGTCGGCGTGCTTCTTCGATTGCATCCGTGGCGTTTTGCACGTACTCGCGATATATGGCAAGCGGATCAACATACATGGCCCGTGTGAGTAGCTCAAGCAGATCCTTTCCTACAAGGATGTCATCCTTGCTAGGCACTTCCGCGCGACTCCTGCCGAGAATGGTAAGTTTTTGAATTGCGGGCCCAGTAACAGTCATGCAGCCTCTGTTAATCCAGCGTCTTCCACGCGTTCATCGTCAGGTACAGAGATGTCTTGTTGTCGTTGTTTCAACCGATACTCACGGCATTTGTCCCAAATCTCTACCTCACGCTCCTCTGACAGCAGGGTATAAAATCTCAGAATCTTCTTAATTCGACCGTTGGTGGTGCTTTTTCTCAGGCTGGCGTACTGGCTCGGCGTCGATGACGACAAGAGCGTGATTAACTCCTGCCTCTCACCCTGGCTTAATCCCGAAAACTGCGCGTCAAACTCTGCGAACTCGTCTTTTCCGTCAAGCTCTTCGTACCATGTCCTGTTAAAGATAAAGTGCTCTGGGCGGCATAAAAGACGCTCAAAGGCTTCCGCGGATTCACCGAACGCGCGCTTAAAAAATGATGGCGAGCCGCTAACGATCCCATGGGTCGCTTGCAATATAATCTGCATTGACCTGAGGAAATATCGGTTCCATTTCGGCCCGACGTGCGTGCGGTCCTTTTGGTCGGTCGGCAAGTACCGCATAGGAAACGAAAAAATTCTGATGCCAAGTTCTTCGTTAAGGTCGATATTCAGCCGCATACGGTGATACAAATCGTCAGGCGAGTCGTGGAAGTTGTATAGCATGTAGTTCGACAACTCGCGGAGCCCGAATTCACAGGCATAGCGGATTGCTGTTTCATAGGGTTTTCTTAGGCCAATGTGGTCAAAGGCGATTCTTAACGGCATTATGCAAATCTTGCTCATCTCCCGTAAATACATCCTGTCCTTACAGAGGATCCGTGCATCTACTCCTTGGTTAAAATCGACTCGACGCTGTACGGCCGGACGGCCGGGACGCGTCAGGCGTGCGCCAGGCGTGAACCCGAGATCACGTATTTCGGCAATGATGTTTTTGTAATTAGGCGAGGCCGCGACGTTATTGTCCATTAGAGTGAGATCTTTCTTGGGACCGTAGCGTTCCTCGATTCCTTTGACGATGCTAGTGATCGAGGTTACATCACGCTGGTTTCCCTCGAGCTTGGGTACCCCGCAAAAGTGGCAGGTTCGGACGCAGCCCCGCGATGCGTAAGCGAAGTACGCGTCGTGAACTGGGTAAATATATTGGCCTTTGATCTGTTCGAGGATTGAGTAGTCCGGGATCAAATCCTCGATAGGCGTCCCGGTTCGATCGTCGGAATAGAGTTCTTCCGCGAAGTCATCTAATTGCAGAGCGATTGCCGGCGGATCAGAAAGAAGACCCTTTATAAAGCGCACGCCCCTCCACCTGGACTCTTCGACAAATGACTCGTGCATGAGTGACGCAGCAATTCCTCCTACAAAAACTTTACTTGGTTGGTTGTGCGATGCGGCAATGGCGAAATCAATTGAGCGCGATATCGTTTTCCACTCAAACGAAAAGAGTGTTGTCACGCATATTCGATCCCACACAGTCTCCAATACTGTCTTATCTGCCTCGCCCTTAACAAAGCGAACGTTGTCCCCCTTTCCCCATGGCCCGTGATAGGAGGCAATCTTCATAAGGCCCAAAGGAGGATATTTGTTTTTGTAGCCAGGCTCTATCAGGAGGATGTTTTTGTTAGGCATGCGTTACAATTCACGGTAACGGACCTGGGAATTGGTTAGATCCGCCCGTGTAAAGTGGCGGCATTTTACCATAAAGTGCGGCTGCCGAGTATCTTTTTTTTCGCTAAATTATACAGGGTAGACCCGCAACTAAATTGTCTTTCGGCCACGGGAATAGGCAATTCCGGGGACATAATACTGACTCAGGCTGATGCATTCGTATTGACTTATTGAACTTGCCAAATCACTCTAGCTCGCCTTCCTCATCTCCTCCGCCAGGATCTGATTGACAAGCGACTGGTAGGGCAAGCCCTTTTTTTCGGCTCTCCTCCGCAGCCAACCCAGGATCTTTGGTAAATGGGCAGGGTCAGACCTTTCACTCTGTACAATCTTAGTCAGGGCTCTCCTGCCGGGCATTTGACGTAACGGGCTTCATCGGATGGGAAGAAGGGGACGACGGAGCAGGAAAGGAACTTTAGATAGAAGAGAAGGGTTTTTTAGCTTCTTCCGGAGCCTTCCAGATGCTCTACACGCTCCTCAAGGCGCCGCACCTGCTCCTTGATAACCCGAAACTCAATATCGAGCGTTTCGTGAAGCTTCATAAATCCATCGA
>JACQSF010000013.1 GCA_016206085.1 Candidatus Uhrbacteria bacterium | reverse complement strand
GTATTGGAAACCCCAGAGGCGATTTTCACGGCATTGATCGTGGTGGATGCCGTCATTGCTTATAGCTGGATGGCACTTCTCATGGCACTCTCGAGTCATCAGATAGGACTCAACCGATGGTTGGGAGCCGAACCGGCACAGCAGAAAAAGGAAGTCCTCGCCATTCCACTTCACACTCCCCATCGCTTTGGCTCTGTAGTCGGCGGGATCGCATTCGCCCTCTTCTTAACGATAGTGTCTCTATTCTATTCTGCCCATCTTCCCACGAGCGTTCTGGTCAGCTCCAGAAACGGCTGGGCCATCTTATTGGTCAGCACCGCCTCTCTTCTGAGCACCCTCTATAAACCCATTCGCCACCTCGGTTATTCCTCCTCTATCATGGGTCAGCCTGCCCTTTATATCGTCCTGGCTGCAATGGGTGCTCAAGGCAATCCTACGGCCCTATGGGAAACACCCATCTGGATTCTACTGGGCTTGTTGACCGTGGCGTTCCATGCCCTGTGGATGCTCTTAGGCGGAAAGTGGCTGCGAATTCCTCTGGGGATTCTCGCAACCGCCAGCCAAGCCAATATCGGAGGAGTTGTTTCTACGCCGCTCGTTGGTGCTATCTACAATCAGCACTTAGCAGCTATCGGGCTATTGCTGGCTCTTGGCTGCAACGCCATCGGCACTTACCTGGGCCTTATCTCAGCAGCCTTAAGCCGCTGGCTTCTGGGGTTTTGAAATAGCTTCTAGTGATATGCTTCTGATATGCTTCGACTTTACTTCATCATTATAGTAGTTCTCATTGCAGGGGGTAGAATTCCTGCGTCCGCAGGGGCACAACGGGTTAACACCCCTTCTATCTACTATGTCGATTGTGAGGGAGATGATAGGAACGATGGCTTAAGTCCACAAACGCCATGGCGGAGTGTAAACCGGGCTCATCGTGCAGGGTTTCTGCCAGGCGACACCCTTCTGTTTAAACGGCGATGTCTATTTGCCGGACCGCTGACGGCATCGTGGAGTGGAACTTTCGATCAGCCCATTACCATTGGCTCTTACGGAAATGGCGCCAAACCACGTATTGTGTTGAATGCTCACGGAACGATCAAAAGTGCTATCGGCGTTACGGTCACTGGTTCGCATCTGACCATCCAGGATCTGGCCGTTACCCTGACCAACCCCTATCGGGAACCAACCTGCACGCAAGCTGATGGAAGTGGCGTTCCGTTGGGCTGGTACGTTGGATTTTCTCTGGGAACACCTGGCGATCCGGCTGATCATATCGTCCTGCGCAGTATAGAAGCATATCACCTTGCTCTCGGTGTTCATCTGGCTGATGGCAGTTCGCATAATAAAGTTGTGAATAGCCATTTCCATGATCTGACGGCACTCTGGCGACTGGATGCGGCAAAGGAAGCTCTGGGCGCCCTCGGCATTAATCTACACGGTGATGATAATGAGGTAGGATACAACCTATTCGAGAGAAACTCCGCGCAGTGCACGATGAGTGATGGCAACGTTCAACACTACAGCGCACCCTTTGAAATCTTCAATGCCAACCGTAGCTTGATTCATCACAACCGGGCATTTGACCACCGCAAACACGCTGAGTTTGGACACGATGCAACGCATACCTCGGATGATAATGTCTTAGCGTACAACCTCTTTGTCAGTCCCCGTCCTGATGCCGTGGGTCCCAATATTCATGGAGCGGCTAACCTCTTCGGTCCGGTCAACAGGACGAAGATCTATAACAACACCATTCTCTTTACTGGTTCCGGCAGTCAGGCGCTGGTGTGCGATTGCAGCGGGGACGCAACGATTCTGAACAATATTTTGGTTGCCGACTGGAAAGCAGGCTTCTATAAAGGAGTATTTACCGAATCGAATACGATCTATTGGAGAGTCGTTGGGGCACCACTCGTTCAATTTGTAAACGGTTCACTCAGTCCCACATCACGCAAAATAGATCCGCAGTTTGTTAATCCGGCAGTTTCCGGCGGGAATTACCGTCTTCAATCGACATCTCCTGCAGTGGATACGGGAATGCTTGAACCCATGCTGAGCGGATGGAATCGTGATCTTGACGGGATAGCCACCCCGCAGGGAGAAGCAGTTGATATCGGCGCGTATGAATTAAAATAAAACTCTAGAGCCCATCCACCTTGACAGATACTCTGCTTTGTTATAATGTCGCGGATTAGATGAAAAACGGCTTGATCCAATCCTCGCCTGCCGAACGAATCCGCCCTTCTACTATCGCCCAGCAGCTCTTGCTCTTGCTGATCCTGCCATTGGCGTTTCAAATCCTTTTCATGGTGGCACTCATCCGCGCTCAACATCATAGCGAGCAAGCCCAGCGGCTTTCGGCGCGCGCCGAAGCGTTCACC
>JACQSF010000001.1 GCA_016206085.1 Candidatus Uhrbacteria bacterium | reverse complement strand
TTGTGTGACCTGTGGGGAGAAGATTCAGAAGTTGACGAATGAGGAGATGGTGGATGTTGTTCTTTCACACTCGTCATTGCGAGCGCCAGCGAAGCAATCCTCGAAGATTGCTTCGTCGCCTTCGGCTCCTCGCAATGACGAGGGAACGTTAGGTTCAGTCAAAGTGCTTGCGCCCATTGTGAAAGGACGAAAGGGAGAGTACTACCAACTTTTGTATGATCTCTACAATTCAGGATTTGCGCGCGTGCGGATCGATGGAAAGGAACATCGTCTTGATCAGCCGATCAAACTTGCGCGGTACAAGGCACACGTGATCGAGATCGTCGTGGACACCATTCCGGTAAGTGCTCTCCTCCCCCTTGCAAAGGGGGAGGTCGGGAGGGGGTCTGCGCACAAGGATGCACGCCAACGTTTGGCCGACGCACTGGAGATCGCGGTCGACCGTGGCGAGGACGTCGCCAACATTGTCTATCCCGATGAGACCGAGCAGTTTCTGTCTTCAAAATTTAGTTGTCCCAAGGATGGGTTTTCATTTCCCGAGATTGAGCCGAGATTATTTTCGTTCAACTCGCCTTATGGGGCGTGTCCGGAATGCACGGGGCTAGGAACCGCGGAGTTGTACTCGGAGGAACTCTGTGGAAAATGCTCGGGCGCAAGACTTCGACAGGAAGCATTATACGTTTGGCTTCCATCGACTCGTAACCACCCCCAACCCCTCCTTAAAAAGGAGGGGGGTATCTCAATTGTAGATATTTCAAGGATGTCGATTGCGGATGCAACTGAGTATTTTTCGAGTCTGAGTCTGAGTGAAAAAGATACACAGATTGCTGGTTCAATCTTGAAAGAAGTCCAAAATCGTCTCACGTTCATGCTGGACGTCGGCCTTCACTACCTCACACTCGACCGCATGGCTGGAACGCTTTCCGGTGGAGAAGCACAGCGCATTCGTCTTGCCTCGCAAGTAGGATCACGTTTGGTGGGCGCGATGTACGTCCTGGACGAGCCAACCATCGGTTTGCATCAACGTGATAACGATCGACTCATTGAGACGCTCGAAGACTTGCGCGACATCGGAAATACCGTGATCGTCGTGGAACATGATGAAGACACGATGCTCGCGTCAGACTATTTTGTGGAGATTGGCCCTGGCGCTGGCGTGAATGGTGGGCAAGTGATCGTGTCAGCCCCAACAGCAGAAGCGTTGAAAGATAAACATTCGCTTACCGCCGCGTATCTGCGTGGTGACAAAAAGATCGAGGTGCCGTCCGAGCGTCGTGCGCCTGGCCGCGATACGATCAAGATTAAGGGCGCGAGTCAGAATAATCTCAAGAATATCGACGTGGAGATTCCACTTCGTCGATTCGTGTGTGTGACCGGTGTATCGGGATCGGGCAAGTCAACGCTCGCGTACGAGACCATGTACAAGGCTATTTCCCAGAAACTCTATGGAGGGAAGCAGACACCGGGTGAGCACAAGATGGTTCTTGGGATTGAGTACCTGGACAAAGCCATTCTCATCGACCAAGGAGCGATTGGGCGCACATCGCGTTCCAACCCAGCGACGTACACAGGTGCGTGGGATCCGATCCGCGACATGTTCGCGTCTACGTCTGAGGCACGATATCGTGGGTACAAGAAAGGACGTTTTAGTTTCAACCGTCCAGGTGGACGCTGTGAGCAATGCGAGGGGCATGGAGTGATCGCGATCGAGATGCACTTCTTGCCCACGGTGTATGTGACCTGTGATGTGTGCAAGGGTCGACGCTTTGATCGCGAGACGCTCGAGATTACCTACAAGGAGAAGAACATTTTTCAGGTGTTGGAGATGGAGGTGACAGAGGCGGCGGAGTTTTTTAAGGACGTGCCGCCAGTCTGCGATCGACTTGAGACACTCAAGCGGGTCGGACTTGGGTATGTGAAACTTGGCCAGCCCGCACCAACGCTCTCGGGAGGAGAGGCGCAGCGCGTAAAACTTTCGACCGAACTTGCCAAACGACAAACAGGAAAGACGCTCTACCTCCTCGATGAGCCGACGACGGGATTACACTTTGAGGACGTGAAGAAGTTGCTCGAGGTTCTGCACGAACTTGTCAGTAAAGGGAACACGGTCGTGGTCATCGAACATAACCTGGACGTGATCAAGACAGCCGACTGGGTCATTGATCTTGGTCCAGAGGGCGGTGACTTAGGCGGCGAGCTCGTCATCGCCGGTACACCCGAGGACGTGGTACGGCATGGAAAGAGTTACACAGGGCAGTATCTAAAGAGAGTGTTGAAGAAATAAGGGGTCTCTGAGGGGAATTTACTACTTCGCTCTTTTTGACGAGGGGTCTCGTCGAAGGTAGCATTCAATATGAGCTCAAAGAAACATCACTTCTTGTATCGCATCTGATATGATAGATAGATTAGGGTTTATTTCCGAAGCCGAATTGACAGAGCTGGTTCAAAATGTTGTCGTGAAAATTTCAGCTGCTGTCGATAAGGGAGAGAAAGATCCACACAAGAATGTGGTGGATCCGTTCTCCTCAGTTTTTGAGTCTATCTATTTTCAAACAAACATGAGTGAGTGGTTAGAAAAAGAGAAGGCAAGACAAATCCAAAAATCTTTCCAGAATGCTATTGGGGACTTCCATCAAAGGGTTCTTGGCAGGGTTGAAGGCTGGCAAGATTTAAGGGTTGGAAGCGTTGCCGATCTCGTCAATCACGAAATGAAGATCATCGCGGAGATTAAAAACAAGCATAATACAACAAAAGGAAGCGACAAGGTTCGTATCTATGATGGTCTAGCAGCCTTGCTTGGGAGGAAGGAGTACAGGGGATATACAGCCTATTATGTAGAAGTCATTCCTAAAACACCAAAAAGAATCAACAAGCCATTTACCCCTTCAGATAATACGACCAAAGCGCAGAGGGTCGCCAATGAATCGATTAGGTTAGTAGATGGTGCAATGTTTTACGAAGTAGCCACTGGGCGAAGGGATGCTTTAAGGGAGCTCTATGCCGTATTGCCTTCTTATGTCGGGTTGTGTTGTCAGCAAACAAGCCTGACGGCGGAAGCTGATCCTGAATTTATGAATTTGTTTGATAAGGCATTCGGTGTGGATAACAAGTAATCAGGGGGATGATAAAATAACCAATGCATAATGCATTGGTTATTTTTATGGAGCAACAACTATTACTTGTCCATGAGGCCGCTGAAGCCGCAGGGGTTTCTGAAGATACGGTAAGGCGATGGGAGAAAAAAGGTCTCGTCCGTGCAATAAGGAACGAGTTTAACCACAGATTGTTTGATATTAACTCGATTAGACTTCTTGGCTCTAAGCTTCATGGGGATCAGGGTGGTGAACCTTACCGAATCCTGAAAGCGAAACAGACGGGATTCAGATGCATTGACCTCTTTGCAGGCGCAGGCGGAACTGCATTAGGGTTGGAGAATGCGGGTCTAAAGCATAGTCTGTTGGTGGAATATGACCAGAATGCATGCCAGACTTTACGTTCAAACAGACCTGCGTGGAAGGTGATTGAGGATGACATAGCTAAAGTCGACTTTAGAGCCTTTAAAGACAAGATTGATGTCGTTGAAGGCGGATTTCCCTGCCAGTCGTTCAGTTATGCAGGAAAAAAATTAGGTTTTTCAGACACGAGGGGGACGCTATTTTACGAGTTTGCCAGATGCATTAAGGAAGTGCGGCCAAAAGTTGCTATAGGCGAAAATGTCCGTGGTCTCATAAGACATGACGAAGGGAAGACCCTCGAAACGATGTTGAGTGCATTGCATGAGTTAGGTTATCGGGTTACGTGGAGGTTGATGCGTGCACAATACCTAGACGTTCCACAAAAAAGGGAGCGGGTAGTCATCATGGCAGTAAGAAAAGATCTACAGACGCCAATCTTTTTTCCTGAGGAACGGAATTACACCATACCCATCCGTGAAGCATTAAAAGCCTGTCCTGTTTCAGAGGGACAAAAATATCCAAAGCGGAAGGAAGAAATATTGGCGATGGTACCTCCTGGTGGATATTGGAGAGATTTGCCGTTAAAGGTTCAGAAAGAATTTATGGGGCGTAGCTATTACCAAGGAGGAGGCAAAACAGGTATGGCTCGCCGTCTTTCCTGGGACGAACCTTCGCTCACGTTGACTTGTAGCCCCGCACAGAAACAAACAGAACGTTGTCATCCAGAAGAGGATAGGCCTCTCACCGTGAGGGAGTACGCAAGGATCCAAACGTTTCCTGACGATTGGACGTTTGTTGGTTCAACTGCGGCAAGATACAAACAGATAGGGAATGCGGTACCTGTAAATCTTGGTTTTCATGTCGGGAAATGCGCTATTGCCATGTTAGCGGGCAAGAAAGGAAAACAGATGATAGAAGCATGAATCTCAATATCCCTTTCCAAATTTTTTAGAGATCTCACTACTATGCGCTATCTTATCGTAAGCCTATTCCTTGTGGGTGTTGGGTGTTCTTCAGCATCAAGTGTCATCCCAAGCGGCGTCGATAGCGAAGTCGAGGAATCTCAAGTCGATGCAGAAACCGAGGTGGTTCTCCCTGTCGACGGCCAAATCATCTATAAAGGTTTTGGCGAATACTTCGAGGATCGTTTCTCGGGCTACCACGTGGCTATTGATTTTGAGGCGCCAGCTGACACCCCGGTGTATGCGGTTTATGACGGTGAGGTGGTCTACTCGGGTTGGGTTTCCGGGTATGGAGGGGTGATGGTCATACGATCAATTTTGTCCGGTCGGACACAATCGTACATCTATGGGCATCTCGACCCGTCGTCCATGCGCGCTGCCGGTGATCAAGTTCTCACAGGTGATCAGATCGCTGTTCTCGGTGAGGAAGGCGAGGAAACGGACGGAGAACGTGAGCATTTGCACTTTGCCATGTACGAGGGAGAGGATGTGCGGCTCAAGGGATATGAAATAAGCGAGGAGGGTGTCGAGCACTGGTTGAACCCATACGATTATGCCCGACCGGACAAAATCGGTCGTGCTTCCTCTGACTTGATCTATGACGGTCGTGAGGTGTTTCCCATCGAGTTCACTGTTCCCGCGGGCTGGGATGTGGAATATATCCCTTCTATTCAATCGCACAATCTCTATTCGCTCTCCGGTGAGGGTACAGCCCGCGAACGTTCGCAGATGCTTGTTCGTTACTTCGATGCGAGTTCGTTTCTGACGCTTTCAACGGTGACGATTCATTCAACCGAGGATCTCGTTGTGGGTAATGGTGACTATATCGCTCGCCGCTACGATATCGAAAAGAACGAAGACGTCGCTGATTTTGTCGACCAACCCTCATGGAGAAATGCGCGCCATATCGTGACGGATTTTCGTGCGACAGACGGCTATACCCGTTACTACGTCGTGGCGGCGAATCCAGAACTCGATCCCTCTGTGTATGAGGAAGTTCTTGCGAGTATGAAGATTGAGTAAAAAAACAGAGAGGGAGGCCTCTCTGTTTGAGTTCTTGGGACTACTCGACGATGAGCGTTCCCTCCATACCCTGACTTCGATGTGAACCGATCGAGCAGTAGAACGCATACGATCCGGGCTCACTTGGGGCGGTGAAATTTAGGACTTCACCTTCTGCAATCGCGAACTCTATGCCAACTTCGTCGATGACGAACGTGTGAAAGCCAGCATTCTTCGTAAAGGTCACACTGACACGGTCTCCTGCGGAAGCGTTGATGACATTGGGCATGAATGAGAAGTTTGCTGCTTCCATATTCACCTCGACATCAGGATCTGCTCCGAGGATGATTTCCGTGACGGGGACGCCGTTTTCATCGACGGTTGTTTCACCTTCCTGCGCCACGACCGCTTCGCCATCAGCCGTGACTTCAATCGTTACAGGAGATGTTTGTTCTGCGACCTCGACTTCACCCTCAACTGTTGTTTCTGCTGTTGTTGAAACTTGTGCACATCCTGCACCAGCCAAGGCCACAATAGCCAAGAGCGAAAGAAAATAGTTCATAGGTTATACTTAAAAGGTTATGTCCACAGCTTAACTATGATCCCCGATTCGATCAAGGTGAAATCTGGAAGGCTTCCCGATGCCCCTGGGGTGTACTTGTATTTTAACAAAAACGAAGAGCTTTTGTACGTGGGAAAGGCGACATCTCTGAAGAGGCGTGTTGGATCATATTGGTCGAAAGCTCATGAGCGTCGCATTGAGGAGATGGTCGCGCAGATTGTTAGAGTCGATTACATCGAGACCCCAACGGTTATCGAAGCGTTGGTTTTAGAGGCAAACAAGATCAAGGCGTTGCGGCCGAAGTACAATATTCTGGCTCGCGACGATAAGACATTCCTGTTTCTTGTGATCACGAACGAGCCGTTCCCTAAGCCGCTCTTGATTCGCGGTCATGAGCTCAGACAGATGGGCGTGAACCCGTTTCAAGCAGAGCTCACCGGGATAGCCAAGAGAAAGTTTCTTCGTGTGTTCGGTCCGTACACGAGCGGACATTCGCTCAAGATCGCGCTCGAGCTTATCCGTCGGATCATTCCTTGGTCCACGTGCGAGCCGCCGGAAGTCACAGGCCGAATGCGCGGGTGCTTCAATTCCCAGATCGGGAAGTGCCCAGGTGTGTGTCGAGGAAAGATTTCGCGGACGGACTATCGACGCTATATCCGTCAGTTGATCTTGTTCTTCGAGGGGAAGAAGCTGCGGCTTGAACGTGAGTTTGAGCGCGAGATGAAGCATGCGGCCAAGGAGCTCCGATTCGAGGACGCGGCTCTGTATCGCCGACGATTGGGAGCGCTCCAGCACATCCAGGACATCGCTCTGCTTTCTCGGGAGGATCACGAACTTCCGTTCTCGCGTGAGTCTGTCGGAGGGATCAATCTTGAAGGCCGCATCGAGGCCTACGATATTAGCAACATTTCGGGAACGTCCGCGACAGGATCGATGGTTGTGTTTGAGGAAGGGACGCCGGCAAAGGAGAAGTATCGGAAATTCAGAATCAAGACCGTCGTCGGACCAAACGATGTGGCGATGCTCGAAGAGATGTTGCGTAGGCGCCTTCAACGAGCACTCCCCCCTGCCCGAGGGTCGTTCGACTCTGAGCTCACGGTCGAAGAGGGGATAAAGGGGGGTGGGAGCCGCAGTTGGGAACTACCCGAGCTTATGGTCATCGATGGCGGACTTCCTCAAGTGAATCGTGTTCAAGACGTACTTGAGGAGTTGGGCGTACAGGTTCCCGTTATAGGCATTGCTAAGGGTTTCGATCGGAAACAAGACCGGCTCGTCTTTGACCGTTCAAATGAGGAGTTGGTTCGAGTGGCTGTGCGAGGCAAGGAACTTTTCCAGAAGGCTCGCGACGAGGCACATCGATTTGCGGTAAAGTATCATCGAATATTGCGTTCTAAAAAATTAATCAAGTGATGTATGACGAAGTTCAAAGAAAACGTGACTGAATTTGCTGGTTGGGTCGGTGTCTTGTCGATTCCATTGGCCTATGCCCTTCTCAGTTTTGGAGTTTTAGGAGCTGATCAGGCTGGCTATCATATTCTGAACCTCATCGGTGGTGTGGGAATCGTTGTCGACGCCCTTGCAGATAAGAACTATCAACCAGCCGTATTGAACCTCATCTGGGCCGCCATTGCCGTGTACGCGATCGTGAAAGCTGTTGTCTAGTATGGCCATGGAGCTTACGCATGTTCGATTCGCACGAGATTTGAAGGATCGTCTTTCGATTGAGGACGAGGCGGCCTACTATGCGGGGGCGATTTATCCAGATTCTCGGTACATGACGAGAATTGATCGAAATCTCACACATGCTGGTTCGAGTCCTCAGGATCCGTTTGCTGGAGGACTCTCGGACTTCGAGAAAGGCTGGGCGACCCACCTCTTTTACGACCATCACGCCCATCCACTCTACGTCCAATTTTCTCCGTGGCCTGAAGAAAAAGCACAGCCGGGGAATCAGGTGTGGCAATTTATCTCAGCCGCGAAGGTCGTCGAGGATATGCAGAGTTATAAAGCTATGGACGGAGACGTGGACATGATGTTGAACATTGATTTTCTAGAACGTCCAAACAGCGAAGATCCAACGGTTATGTCAGCGTACGCCCAAATTCAAAAAACGCTCTATCAACAACAACCCACGATTGAGCACTACCTGGAGTTTTGGTTGGCGTTGAGCCCGAACAAGCAGGTGATCGATGGGGTGATGGGTTATGTCCGGGAGATTCTCACGAATGATCCAATACGCAAGGAGATCGAACAGATTTATCGTCGTGTTCGGAGTAGCGTTGTTTCCAAAGTATGAAATCAAATGAACAACCTAAAGACACCGAAAAGGGGTATTGTGGACATGGCAATAAACCTCCGTGTACGAAGTGTTTAGAGAAACATGAGAAAATGCAAAGCTCTCGGGAGTATGTCCATTCTCCCGTGTTACAGGACGTGCTTCGTGACAGAATTATTTTTGAGAGGGAAGTGTTGTCAGATTCGGACGTGCTTTTGATTGGTGATGGCCAAGGTTTGGATACGAAGCAGTTTATCGACATGGGTGTAGAGCCAGATCACATCTCCTCGGTGAATTATGAATCTTCCGAGGTTGACGAAGCCAATCGACGTCTTGAAGAGACGGGGGTCGTGATGAAGCAAGCGGATGCAACTTCATGGGACTCACTTCTGAGAGCAGGAGTCCTAGAGGCAAGCCAAGATGTTCTTGTCCTACTGCATGTTTTGGAAGTTTCTGATATCCGTAGCGATGCGGAACGGAGACTCGTCGAGAATATGGTACGGGTTTTGCGTGATGGAGGGGAAGCCCTTGTGAGTCAGTATAAGCATAAATTGACCCAGGAGCAGGCTACGATGCTTGGGATTGAGGAGATCAAACCGGAATATTTAGAACGTCGATTTGGCAAAGACTGGCAGGAAATATTTACACGTGAGTATGGACAGCCGTGGTATGAAGGGATGAGATACAGTGAGATTTCTCGTATTCGATCAAAGGATGAACTCCTCAAGTTGTTTTCTGATCACTTCGAGATCAATCTTGAAGAAACAGACGACTCGTATGTCCTCAAGCTTAAGAAGAAGGTATCACGATAAAAGACGCGTTCATGCGTCTTTTATCGTATAGAGATGCACGTTACCATCGGACAGATCGGGCTCCCATCCAGGTATTTTAAAATCGTTTGAAATGACACGTGCGCCGTGGGTGAGTTGTGATTCCAGAAGATGGCGGATGCGATCCAGGGCATAGGGGATCTGAAAAAGAAACACAACGGTTATATTGTTGAGGTCCGCATCCCACATCGATTGACACTTCACTTCCGCGCAATCTTCCAGGCGCATCTGCGAGATTCGTTTTTGGGAGCGTTTGACCAGTCCCGGGTAAATTTCGTAACCGATCGATTTTTGTGCTCCTGCTAGAGCGGCCGCTATGACGATTCGTCCATCACCAGAACCAAGATCAACGACCGTGTCGGTTGGCTTTATTCGCGCGAGGCGAATCATATCGTTAACGTCCTTCATTTTAGATGGAACATATGGACCACCTCCAGCAATGATCGGGATGAAGAGATATCCAATCCAATAGATAGAAAAAGGGATAGCCGTTACAGCTAAGCTTGCGATGAGGAGGAGGATAAAGAGAGGCGTGTTCATATCATCGATTATACACGAACAGTCCAACTGCTTAGCACTCCACAACCTCGAGTGCTAAGAAAAAATACACACTCAGTGTGTATTTTTTTCTGTGGGTAACTTTGGTTGACCAGTGTTTCACAGTGGAATAAAATGGTTGCAGGTGGAGAAAAGTGGGGATCGATCGAGAAGTCTCTCGATTGGTGCTCACTTTTATTTAACACACCAAGCAACGGCCTCATCCACATAACGACTGGAATTGGATGAGATTTCAACGCCCGAGCGAGCACTGAGGGAGCCGACCTTAACGGTCGGTGACCGAAGAGCACAGCGAGAAGTTGAAAGATCGCCGATTCCAGGCGTTATGTCTATGTTTATAGGCGAGTATAAACATACAATAGACGACAAAGGACGTCTTGCGATTCCCACAAAGTTTCGCAAAAGCCTCGCGCGTGGGGCCGTTGTGACGCGGGGCTTAGATGCGTCCCTTTTCTTGTTCCCCAAGGAGGAGTGGGGCAAGCTTGCCGAGAAATTAGCTGGTTTGCCCCTGGGGCAATCCAATAGTCGCGCCTTCGCCCGACTCATGCTTGCGGGTGCCATGGACGTTGACTTGGATAAACAGGGTAGGAT
>JACQSF010000007.1 GCA_016206085.1 Candidatus Uhrbacteria bacterium | reverse complement strand
TGCCTCCAACGCCACCTTCGCCTTAAACTCCTCGCTGTGCCGCTTCCGTTTCGCTCCCATACCCAACACCTCCGTCTCTGGACAAAAACACCCTCATCATTGTAGCTTAACGACCTGTCCAGAAAACGGGGGGAACTTCAGATCTGACATCTCCACAGCAAGATTGTGTAGAATGAAACGTAACCCTAAAACTGGCCTAAAACTCGAGCGTCAGGCAGGGCCCATGTAGTCGACAGCACAGAGCAATATGTAAGCAGATTGGGCGAGCCGCCTGTCATGGCAATTTCATCTGGCGGTCAAAGCACGCAATACCACCCCATTTGACAACATAAGCCGAAGATTCGGCTTGACCCTTTGAGTAGTCAGGATTGTAGGATCTTGGTTGAGTGTAGTACAAGCCTGCATCGTATTTAATGGCAAAAAGAGCCATACCTAATGAATGAGGCTTCGGTCCGAATGGTGCTAGTGTCAGCCCATCGGAATCTTCTTGCCACCGTTTAAGCGTATGATAGACTTGTTCAGCATCCCATGCCGGAATTACCTCTATGTTTTCCCTTTTTATGTTCCTGGCGTCCCCTAATGCCATTTGCCGTACAGTATTCCACTCGCGTCTTATAGATTCCCTGTTGGATGGAAAAGACAGAATTACTTTGGTGTCCTTCTTCATATCCCTATAAACTCCAAGTAGCGAGCTAATACTCAGCGACTCAAAACCAACGGATACAACTAACGTACTCCCTTTTGGTGGAAGCGGAGCGGAATAACCAGGAAGATGATCACAAGTCATAGGATCCTCCGCTAAATGTTGCGGTGTATATCCGTTGGGTCCTGTCTGGGTGTATGTGGCAATTACATTAGGAAAACAGGGGGACAAAAGTAGCCGCTTGATGATGAAGCAAAAGTAGCGTTTGGGTAAGGAAGTAATATCTAATATAATGGTTGGCGATAGTGAAGACTTTTCCCAGTTTGCAAGAAGGTCCAGTAGTTTGTCCTCGCTTGCAAGTAGTTCAACGGCTTGGTTTTGAAAAACAATTCCCGCTTCTTTGAGCCGCTTTCGATTCTTAGCCATCTTCAGCCCTGCTAACTCCGAATAGTCGGGAAAAGCGTCAGGCGGATCATTTATCTCAAGAAGTTCAATCGCGCGACATTTGTTGGAAAAAAGTCGCTCGGGAACAGCGCAACAACGATCTTCGACTGACAAAGATCCCACTATTACGAAGTTTCGATCAGCAAGAAATTGTTTCGCAATTTCCTTCAGATCCCCCGCCGGGAGCCTCATCGCTTTTCCTTAAACCGCAAAGAAAGTTGCCGTGATGTCTGGTGTCCATTTTCGTTCAGTGACCGTTGAGTTTTACCGAATCGAATCGTCTCTCCGCTGAAAATCCAGGTGTAGACATCATCTACGTTCGTATAGAGAGGTTCCTTGGCGCGCACATACGGTATCGCAAAGATGGGTGAGAGAAGGGGATGCAGGTACCACTTACGGCGTGACGCGCCCTCCCTTAGTTTGGACGTATGGGGACGCTCCTCAAATATCGCCCAGTTGACGGCATTTTGCAGGAATTGAGTTAGCTTCTTTTTTTTCTCGTCTTGTTCCTCACCTGTCCACAGGTCTGCCTCGCGCAGTGAAAAACCACTGTGGCCTGGATTGGAAATACCCAAATCACCAATCAAAGCATCGTGGATGGCAGGCCCTAGTCGGCCGAGAACTTCGTATCGTTTCCGGCCTCCAATATTCTCGTTGCGGTCGCGCTCCCGCCATTTCTCCGATGCGAGGAGTATCCCCTCGGTCTGAATGATTGGCTTTAACTCTTCATCACCGAGAGGGTGAATATCCATTTTGGTCGCTACGTCCCATATTTCCCCGCAGAGGAGGAGAAAGGCAGAAATATTTGAGCCAGAAAGGTAGAGTAGTGGCGTCCAACCGTAGTATCGCTTTCTTTGGTTGGATAATGATGCGATTTGGAGGAGAGCAATGCTCACACGCTCCTTTTTCCACGACCAATTTCTCCAAGGACGAGCACGAAGTTCTTCAAGAACTTTCTCCATGGGCATCCCTCTGCCTAGCCGCTGGATTGCCCACGCCCCCGCAAGGCGAAGTTCAAGTGGCGAAGAGTCACGACCACAAAGCGATCCGATGCGGCGTTTCACAGTTTCTGGAACGTTTCGGAGAACTACAAACCATCTCTCCTTCTTCTTAAAGTACATTGACGACTCACGCTCGGCATTCCACTTACCAAAGATCCGCTCGATTCTTTCTTTAGTAACGTTAGTATATCCCTCGACTAGGACACGTTTATGCGCTACATCTCTCGCGAAGTGAGGGAATAACCAACCACCACCATCTTCGCCCCGCATAAGAAGATCGCCCAGGTTTATGAATACATAATCACGTTGAACTTCAATTCGCGATTCAGCTCCCCAAATTCGCAGTTCCGTCCCCCAATCGTGTGTTCGTGCTCCAATCTTATAGAACACAACAGGGTCACGCGATTTGATTAGTGTATTCACTATTCGTTGCAAGGTAGTCCCGTAGGTAAGGTTTAACTCCGGTAGTACTTCGTATTGATCGATTACGACGAACAGGGGAACAGGTGTTCTTCGGTGGCCAAGAGACCGTAAGAAGTTGCCCATTGAATGTAAGGGCTCACCTAGGGTAGATTTCGTTTCCCAAATTTCTTTCGGTATCTCATCGATGGCTCCATTTAAGAAACTTCGCCATGTAGATAATCGTTTCTCGCATTTCCCAAGCAACGACTCTAATGAACGGCAATCGCGATAATATCCGAACCAAGATTCCCATAACCCCATTTCACCAATAACCGTTTCACGGGGCAACGAGTGCCTGATTCCGAGCCACTTTCTCAAACGAGAGCCACCATTGCCAAGCAAGAGTTCCATGCCGTGGAGGAATTCACGGAACAAATAATGATTCAGAAAATCAGCTGCGCACGTAGCGTCAAGCGACTCGTCACTCTCGCCACCCTTAATTACGCGAGACACTGATCTGCGGCCGAATGCGTGGAAGCTGGCTCGAACAAGGTTAATTGAGATACCAAAGAAAGGTGTCACATGCTTGAGCGGGGCTGGAGGTTCGCCAAATTTCGAAATCCATTCTGCAACCACGGAGTATCGTATGAGGTTCAAAATCATCGACTTCCCGCATCCCTGCGGTCCCACCAAAACTACATTTGCCGGCTGAAACACGCCAAGCGTCTCACCGACCAAAATTCTCTCGCTAAACATCTGCCGATACAACGCCGGATCCTCTATGAGTTCGCTGACAAGCGGATCGTGGAACGGATTTCGAATTCGGATTTCGTCATTAATAGGTGTCATCGTAAACCATCCTTCGAATGATGGACCCGTCGAAATAGTGGGTTCCAATTGGGTGCCCGGTGATGAATGAGCGGCAATGTGTTGTTAGGCGCATTGTGACATGTAACAAGAAGTGCTCCCGAATCGCCGTAACCAAAAGCGTTCACCGGCGGATCGTCAAGAGGCCCAAGAGATCGAAGGACCCTTCCGGCGGTTACTTTAACTAATGCGCGTAGATATTTGAATTCATCCAACTCGCCCAGGAAGGGATCTTTCTGTAAGCAAGCTTTATTCGTGATCACCATAACAGGGTTTATCTCAATGTTAGTGCGCTCTCCGACAGGTAACAATCTTTTTAAACCACTTTCTAGCATTATAAGAGGTACAAACAGAATTCTTTTATCGGAAGCTGCGTAACGCCTTATCTCGCGAAGCACGCCCCTCGCTTGTTTTCCTGTACCAACAAAATCTTCGAATATTATTAGGCCTTCCGCGGCACCAGCGGGAACCTGAACTAATCCTTTAACCTGGATTTTGTCTTCGCCTAAAATCCGGGGCTTAGGTAATCCTGATAAATTGTTAACGTGGAGAAAGTCAGGGAAACTGAAGCTTTCAGTTATGGAAAGCAGTAAGTATCGTTTCAAGCGTGATCTGACTAGAATCTCGTACTCGCTTGACAAAATGTCGTCGCTAGTCAACTGTCCGTTGCAAACCCAAGGGACAATTATTCGACGATAGGCATCTCTGTGAAGGGACTGAAGTTGCCAACGATCCACAAACAACAAAAACGGTAGTAGTTGAAAGAGGATCTGCTTCTCCCGTTTTCTTGGCACGTTGCCGAGCCAATTCCTTAGTCGTACAGGAAATTCACCCTCTTCACGGTATTGGATGTAGTCGGAGAAACGGAGGTCTGCATGGAAAAGAATCTCGTCAAGCACGCCACAGTAGGGATAATGATCGGTGTCAAGACGGGCGGCTTCCTCCCACTCGCGTGTCAGGGAAGCCAGGTGTGCCCTAGTTGTTCTGTTCTGATTCATGACGAGGGCATCTTTTTCTTTCGGGCTATAAACACACGCTCTACTAGATTTACTTCTGAGTGCCCGTTCGAATGGCTTAAGGCATGGAAGTATCTGTTGCTACTCCGAATACGATGTATTTCATACTCTTCGACCCGAAATCCGATTTCTCTCGACTCACACAACTGAGCCAAAAAACGCCCTGTTCGGAAGATTCCATTGGTTGCAGTTTTGATTCCATGCCTAGCAACTCTCACATCACCCGCGATACAAATCAACCGACCCCCAGGCTTCAGCATCCGACGAAATTCCTCAAATACTGGTATCATATAATGTTTGTATCGTTCGATACTTCCCGTCTCTATATAAGAATCGCGTAGTTTTTTGTAATCGTGCCCTAAAAGCCATAGTCTCAACCAATTGTCCTTCGCATACGTTTGTGCGTTCAAGTATGGGGGCGAGGTCATGATCAAATCTACTTTTCCAACTAACTCTGGAAATAGTCGCGAGCAATCGAGAGCTGACCCTAGCTTGACCCCGCAGGGAACTGCGCGCGGCAAAGGTAACTCTAAGCAGCGTGAAAGTTTTTCAATGAGGCAAGATTTTACGTCTTGGACCGGCGGTCTCAATCCGTGTCTTGCAGCGAATCTTTTGACATAAGCAGGCGCCATCGAGAACGCATGAGCGCTAGGAATTGAAAGTGAATATGATGCGTGCCCATGCAATATTCCAAGTAATGCTGCTAGTGTAACAATCCCGTTGCGTTGCAGCTTCCCGTTATTGGATGCAATATCACGAAGTAACTTGCGTCTGATGGTCAAAATTTGTTGCAGCGTGGAAGCGTGAAAAAAAATTTGCATGGTTCCCGGGGTCTTCTCATGGAGGTTTTTTCTCAAACGCAACTGTTTGATGTACTCCCGTACATTTGCGAGTTTTACATCAACCAACTTCGCTCGGGCACAGATGACCGCCTCAGGTGCAACATCCATCCCATAGGCAGCAACTCCCAGCATGCGTGCTGCCAAAAGACTCGTCCCCTTCCCACAAAACGGATCAAAAATGATAGATGATGGCTCTGCAAAGTGCTCTAACAAACGATAAGCGATTCTCAGCGGAAATGAGCCTGTTCTTGACATAATACTTTGAACAGGATGATCTACAAACCCATTGCTTGGCAAATTCAATTTGTTGAACTTTTGGTTCACCAGACTAATTCCATACCCTTCTACCCTCGATTACAACCAGTGAATTTACTTCAATTGGAAACGCCAATGCAATAGGAGACATGTAGAGGCCTAATAGAATTGTTTGAGTGCGGTCAGCGCAAGTGTAAAATGAAAATTTAACGGATGTGGGACAGATGTCTTCTCATCCTCTTGAAAATTCCAGCAGGATATTCAGACCCCATAATTTAGACAATCTTGATCGCCGCATTGAATTCAACGACGCTTCGATCGCAGCTTGCCGGAGCCATAACGCTGGATAAACTCGACCATCTCTAGAGGGCCTTCAAAAATTCATCTTCAGAAATACTGGCGTCGCGAGAGGAACAGGTCCCGCCGGGCTTTGGGCCCATGAAGGGAACGTAGACGATCTTCGGCCTAGGCTACTCTTAGCTCGCGCACGGGGATCTTCAAAACCTCTTTGGGCTTTTTCTTAGAGCCCGCTACGCGCTCCATAGCCTTAACAATCTCAGCTTTGAAGTACTGCTCCCCGCACGCCTCGCAGACACCGGTGGGTACATTTTTGATGACTGTTACCAATTTCTCTCCCCACCTGTAATCTACCGTGATCTTTCGCTCGGAGACCGTGCCGCCGCAGAAATGGCACTTATGATAAACTCTGGACATTTTCACTCACCGCCTTATGGCTTGACTATCCACAAACGGCGGCCCGCACCCGAACAACTTCCAGGCTGGAGCGATCTTCGACTGGGGGATTTTCCCCCTCGCCTTGAATAGAATCCAGGGCAAAGCGAATGAGCGATTTAGCTTGCTTTAAGGCGGTGGAGCGCGTGCGGCCCTGGGCGGTGGCATGGAGGGTTGGAACGTTGGCCACCCACCATCCATCCTCCGCCCGGTGGAGTATGACTGTGTACTGCCGACTCATACGGCCATTTTGCCAAGCAGAGAGACGAAAATCAACGATCGCAAAGCTGCTACGGCAGCTTGGCGAGGATCTTATTTAACTCATCGGCCGAGAAGGCGCGCATCGTCTGCGTCCGGATATTGCCCAGGGAGCCGGCGCCCAGGGTCCATGCCGTGATCGCCTCGTCGTCGGGGCCATCGGCGACCAGCACGGCATCATACGCCCCCAGCGTCCAGTAGATGTCCTTAACTTTAATCCCAAGCCTCTGTCCGGCCGCAGTCAGGACCTTGGCCCTCTCGGTCGTCTGCTTGACGTCGCGGATCCCCTGATCGGTGAAGT